>JARLGP010000213.1 GCA_031292735.1 Holophaga sp. | reverse complement strand
AGCGGAAGTCGATGCCCTCCTGCTCGGCGTGGTGGATCTCTTCGGCCCGGGCCGGCATCTCGGCCCGGGTGCGGCGGTAGGCGCAGATGGCGTGGCCGGCGCCCAGCCGTTTGGCGGTGCGCACGGAGTCCATGGCCACGTTGCCGGCGCCGAACACCACCACGGTCTCGCCCCGGGCGATGGGGGTGCCCCCTTCCACGTCCATCCAGGCGCCCATGAGGTTGACCCGGGTCAGGTACTCGTTGGCGGAATAGACCCCCTTGAGGTTCTCCCCGGGGACGTTCATGAACATGGGCAGCCCGGCCCCGTTGGCGATGAACACGGCGTCGAACTGCTCGGCCAGCTCGTCCACGGTGAGGGTGCGGCCGATGATCACGTTGCACTCGATGGTGACGCCCAGGGCGCGCAGGTTCTCCACCTCCCGGTCGACGATGGTCTTGGGCAGGCGGAATTCCGGGATGCCGTAGCGCAGCACCCCGCCGGTGTCATGCAGCGCCTCGAACACGTGCACCTTGTGGCCCATGCGGGCCAGCTCGCCGGCGGTGGTGAGGCCGCCCGGGCCGGAGCCCACCACGGCCACCTTGAACCCGCTCTGGTGCTCCGGCGGGGTTTCCCGGGGCATGTTCTCGGCGGCCCAGTCGGCCACCCAGCGTTCCAGCCAGCCGATGGCCACCGGCTCGCCCTTCTTGCCGCGCACGCAGACGCCTTCGCACTGCACCTCCTGGGGGCAGACCCGGCCGGTGGTGGCGGGCAGGGCGTTGTCCACCCGCAGGATCCGGGCGGCCAGCTGGAAATCGCCATCGGCCACGGCGGTGAGGAAATCCGGGATGCGCACCCCCACCGGGCAGCCTTCCATGCACGGCTTGTTCCGGCAGGTCAGGCAGCGTTGGGCCTCCTCCTGGGCCAGTTCCGGGGTCAGGCCCTGGTTCACCTCGCGGAAGTTGCAGGCGCGCGCCTTGGCGTCCTGCTCCCGCATTTTCACCCGGTTGATGGCCATGCGCGCTTTGAGGGACAGGTTGGTCATGGATCAGTCCTTTTTCAGATCAGCGATTTTCTGGTCCAACCGGCAACCATGGGCGTCCAACTCCAGGTAGGTGGCCTGCCGGGCCGAAAGCTCGGCGAAATCCACCTGGTGCCCGTCGAACTCCGGGCCGTCCACGCAGGCGAACCGGGTCTGGCCGCCCACGGTCACCCGGCAGCCGCCGCACATGCCGGTGCCGTCCACCATGATCGGGTTGAGCGACACGATGGTGTGCACCCCGTATTCCTTGGTGAGGTTGCACACCGCCCTCATCATGGGCACCGGGCCCACGGCGTAGACCGCGGCGGGGCGCTGTTCGGGATCGTCCAGGATGCGCTTCAGGGGCAGGGTGACGAACCCCTTCTCGCCGCCGGTGCCGTCCTCGGTGGTGGTGTAGAGATGGGTGGAGAACGCGCCCAGCTCCTTCTGCAGGATGACGTATTTCTCGCTGCGCCCGCCGATGATGGTGGTGAGCTCGTTGCCGACCTGGGCAAGGCCCTTGGCCAGGGGGAACAGCACCGCCGTGCCGGCGCCGCCGCCCACGCAGACCACCCGGCCCAGGCGCTCGATCTCGGTGGGCTGGCCCAGCGGCCCGGCCACGTCGCTCAGGAAGCCGCCGGCCGGCACCGCCACGATCTCCCGGGTGCTGATGCCCACCGCCTGGATGATGAGGGTGATGGTGCCCGCCGCGGGGTCGTCGTCGGCGATGGTGAGCGGGATCCGCTCCCGTCCCTGGCCGCAGCGGACGATGACGAACTGCCCGGGCTTGCGCGAACGCGCCACCCGGGGCGCGGCAATGACCATGCGGTGCAGTTGCGGTGCGATTTCCTCGTTACGGACGACCAGGAACATGCGCTTCCCCACCTTTCGAACAAGTCCCCGCCACGGCCTCCGGTGGGGGGCACGTGGCAGGGAGCGTCAATGACAAATGCAAGGAACCAGGGCAGAGCGATCCGCCCTTCCAGCCGTGCGTCTGGCCCGCAAACCGTGAAGCGTGACTCGCACCCCTCCAGACGCTAGGGATGACCAAGTATGGCATTCAAGAATTGAAAATAATAGCCCGCTTCCGGTCCACGAAAGCCAACTGCATTATTTGCAGTTTATCCCTGGTTCGCGGAACGGCGGTCGGCCTTCTTGCGGTCGTTCTCGGCCAGGATGCGCTTGCGCATGCGGACGAAGTTGGGGGTCACTTCCACCAGCTCGTCGTCCTCGATGTACTCCAGGGCCTGCTCCAGGGTGTGTTCCCGCGGGGTGGTGATGCGGGTGGCCTCGTCGCTGGCGGAGGTACGCATGTTGCTAAGTTTCTTGCTCTTGGCGATGTTCACCACCAGGTCGTTCTCGCGCGAATGCTCGCCCACGATCATGCCTTCGTAGCACTTGGTGCCGGGCTGGATGAACATGACGCCGCGCTCTTCCAGGTTCATCAGCGCGAAGCCCACCGCCTCGCTCTGGTCCATGGACACCAGCACACCGTTCTTGCGCCGGGGCAGCTCGCCCTTGTAGGGGCCGTAATGGCTGAACAGGCTGTGGATGATGCCTTCGCCGCGGGTGTCGGTCATGAACTCCGAGCGGTAGCCGATCAGGCCGCGGCTGGGGATCTTGAAGTGCAGGCGCACCCGGCCCATCTCCTGGCCCATGTCCTGCATCTCCGCCTTGCGTCCGCCCAGCTTCTCCATGACGATGCCCATGGCGGTCTCGGGGACGTCGATGGACAGGTCCTCGTAGGGTTCCAGCTTCTCCCCGGTTTCCGGGTCGATGTGCAGGATCACTTCGGGCCGGCTCACGCACAGCTCGAAGCCTTCCCGGCGCATGGTCTCGATCAGCACGGACAGGTGAAGCTCGCCCCGGCCGGAGACCTTGAAGGAATCCGGGCTGTCGGTGTCCTCCACCCGCAGCGCCACGTTGAACTGCAGCTCTTTCATGAGCCGTTCACGGATGCGCCGGCTCTGGGTGTACTTGCCGTCCTGGCCGGCGAAGGGGCCGTTGTTCACCAGGAACATCACGGAAATGGTGGGCTCGTCGATCTCCACGTAGGGCAGCGCCTCGGGGTTCTCCGGCGAGGCGATGGTCTCGCCCACCCGGATGTCCGGGATGCCGGCCAGGGCGATGATCTCGCCGGCCGAGGCCTGGGTCAGGTTGACCCGGGTGAGGCCTTCGAAGCCGTAGAGCATGGAGACCTTCTGGTTCTGGATGGAGCCGTCGCGCTTGATCAGGGCCACCTGCTCGTTGACCTTGATCTGGCCGTTGACGATGCGGCCGATGCCGATCTGGCCGACGAAGTCGTTGTAGTCCATGAGGGTGACCAGCATCTGCAGCGGCGCTTCGGGGTTGCCGCTGGGGAACGGGCAGTTCTTGACGATGGCGTCGAACAGCGGGTCCATGTTGTCGCTGGCATCGTTGATGTCGGTCATGGCGTAGCCCAGCTTGGCGCTGGCGAACACGCAGGCGAAGTCCAGCTGGGCGTCGGTGGCGCCCAGCTCGATGAGCAGGTCGAACACCGCGTCCTGGGTCCAGAGCGCGCGCGCGCCGGGACGGTCGATCTTGTTGACCACCACGATCGGCCGCAGGCCCAGGGCCAGGGCCTTGCGGGTGACGAACTTGGTCTGCGGCATGGGGCCGTCGAAGGCGTCCACCACCAGCAGCACCGAATCCACCATGCTGAGCACCCGCTCCACTTCGCCGCCGAAATCGGCGTGGCCGGGGGTGTCCACGATGTTGAACCGGTAGCCGCCCCAATGCAGGGCGGTGGTCTTCGCCAGGATGGTGATCCCGCGCTCCCGTTCCTGGTCGTTGCTGTCCATGGCCCGTTCCTGGACCCGCTGGTTGTCCCGGAACATGTGGGCGCCCTTGAACATGGCGTCCACCAGGGTGGTCTTGCCATGATCGACGTGGGCGATGATGGCGATGTTGCGGATCTT
>JARLGP010000212.1 GCA_031292735.1 Holophaga sp. | reverse complement strand
GCCCGGGTGGTGCGCTCCCAGGTGCTGGCCCTGCGGGAGAAGGAGTTCGTGGAGGCGGCCCGGGCGGTGGGGGTGCGCAACCGGGTGATCATGGTGCGCCACATCCTGCCCAACTGCCTTCCGGCCCTCATCGTCCTGTTCACTTTGGGCATCCCCCGGGCCATCCTGTCCGAGGCCACCCTCAGCTTCCTGGGCATCGGGGCCCAGCCGCCCACCCCCAGCTGGGGGCTGATCGTCACCAGCGGCAAGGAGTTCCTGTTCTCCGCCCCCTGGATCGCCATCAGCCCGGGCGTGTTCATCCTGGTGACCGTGCTGGCCTTCAACTTCATGGGCGACGGCCTGCGCGACGCCCTCGACCCGCACATGAAGCCATGACGACGCCCGCCGCCTCCCCCACGCCCGATGGCGAGGTCCTGCTCGCCCTGGAATCGGTGAGCACCTCGTTCTTCACCGCTGACGGGGCGGTCCCGGCCATGAGCGGCGTGAGCGTGGCCATCCGCCCGGGGGAGATCCTGGGCCTGCTGGGCGAGTCCGGCTGCGGCAAGACCGTCACCGCCCTGTCCATCCTGGGCCTGCTGCCCGCCACCGGGCGCATCGTCGCCGGGCGGATCCAGTTCCAGGGCCGGGACCTGGCGCGCCTGGACCGGAACGCCCTGTGCGCCCTGAGGGGCGACCAGATCGCCATGATCTTCCAGGAGCCCATGACCGCCCTGAACCCGGTGTACACGGTGGGCCGCCAAGTGCGGGAGGCCATCCTGCTGCACCGCCCGGTGGGCCGCGCCGAAGCCCGGCGCCAGACCCTGGAGATGTTCCGCCTCGTGGGCATCCCCGAGCCGGAGGCCCGCTACCGCTGCTATCCCCACCAGCTCTCGGGCGGGCTGCGCCAGCGGGTGATGATCGCCATGGCCCTGGTGTGCGAGCCCAGCCTGCTCATCGCCGACGAGCCCACCACCGCCCTGGACGTGACCATCCAGGCCCAGATCCTCGACCTGCTCACCCACGTGAAGGAGCGGCTGGACACCTCGATCATCCTGATCACCCACAACCTGGGGGTGGTGGCGGCCATGTGCAACCGGGTCATCGTGCTCTACGGCGGCACCATCGTGGAGGAAGGCACCACCCGGGAGATCTTCTACCGGGCCGCCCACCCCTACACCTGGGGCCTGCTCCGGTCGATCCCCGACAGTTCGGGGGCCGAGCACCGCCGCCTGGTACCCATCCCCGGGAGCCCGCCGGATCTCATCGCGCCGCCCCCGGGCTGCCCGTTCACCCCCCGCTGCCCGCACGCCATGAAGGTCTGCGCCATGCACCGGCCCGAGCCGGTCCGGCTCACCGACACCCACAGCGTCTCCTGCTGGCTCACCCATGAGCTCGCCCCCGTGACGGAGCGGCCATGATCGAAGTCACCGACCTGCGCAAGTATTTCGAGATCAAGAAGGGCCTGTTCGGCCGGCGCAAGGTGCAGCTCAAGGCCGTGGACGGCATCAGCTTCAGCATCGCCAAGGGCCAGACCTTCGGCCTGGTGGGCGAATCCGGCTGCGGCAAGAGCACCACCGGACGCACCCTGATCCGGCTCTACGAGCCCACCGGCGGCCGCATCGTGTACGACGGCGTGGACATCACCCACCTGGAGCGGCGCGAGCTGTTCCCCTACCGCAAGAAGATGCAGATCATCTTCCAGGATCCCTACTCCTCGCTGGATCCGCGCATGACCGTGGCCGAGATCGTCGGCGAGCCGTTCGAGGTGCACGGCATCTGCGCCGGCCAGGACCGGCGCGACCGGATCAGCGAGCTGGTGGAGCGGGTGGGGCTCAAGCGGGAGCACCTGGGCCGCTATCCGCACGAATTCTCCGGCGGCCAGCGCCAGCGCATCGGCATCGCCCGGGCGCTGGCGGTGGAGCCCAGCTTCATCGTGTGCGACGAACCGATCTCCGCCCTGGACGTCTCGATCCAGGCCCAGATCATCAACATGCTGGAGGACCTCCAGCAGCAGCTTGGCCTGACCTACCTGTTCGTGTCCCACGACCTGGCCATGGTCCGCCACCTTTCGCACCAGGTGGGCGTGATGTACCTGGGCAGCCTGGTGGAGTGCGCCGAGGTGAATGAGCTGTTCGCGCACATGCAGCACCCCTACACCCAGTCGCTCATCTCCGCCTCGCCGGTGGCCGACCCGGACCAGGCGGTGCGCCAGCAGCGGATCCTGCTCCAGGGCGACGTGCCCAGCCCGATCAACCCGCCCTGCGGCTGCCCGTTCCGCACCCGCTGCCCCCTGGCGGCCGCGGTCTGCGCCGAGACGCGCCCGGCGCTCCGGCAGATCGGGCCCAACCACCAGGTGGCGTGCCACCTGGTGGGTTGAGGCTCAGCCGGTGGCCGCCACCGGCTGCAGGTGATGGGTTTCGATCTCGGTCATGTCGAAGTCCGCGTAGATGAGGTTGAGGGCCGGCTCGATGACCTCCACCAGCTCGAGGTTGTTCCGGCCGAAGCTGTACACCACCACCTGCACCTCAGTGGTGCAGGGTCCGTTGCCTTCCATGACCTTGTCCACTTCGATCATCGCGTCGGGGTAGGTCTTTTCCAGCCAGGCCTGGTACTGCTGCCGCAAACATCCGGCCAGTTGCCTGGCCGCCTCCCAGGCATCATCGTAGGCATAGCCTCGCGGAGCGCGTTCCTTGAGGGTGTTCTCACTGATCAGTTGCTTCACTGCGATGAACATTTTTCATCTTCTTTCCATTTCCGTGGCGACGGATCCAGCGTTCCAAGCCCTGGAAAGCAGTCGCGGGCGCGCCAGGAAAAAGCCGCGTCATCGTACCGGCAATGCCGGGGCCCGATCCGGTGTTCCAGAGAAGGTTGAAGCGTCCCGCTGCCCTGGTGTCCATATTCCTTTTTATTATAGCATGGGTTGAGGCAACGATGCCGATGCCGGACCCGGCGCGAAAGGATCACCATGGCCACCTTTGCCCAGTGGGTTTCCGGAGCGCGTCCGCAGACCCTGCCTGCGGCGCTGGCTCCGGTGGCCGCCGGCTCCGGGGCGGCGGCGGCCCTGCACCAGGCCCACCCGGCCCGGGCCGCGCTGGCCCTGATGGTCGCCCTGGCGCTCCAGGTGGGCGTCAACTACGCCAACGACTACTCCGACGGGATCCGGGGCACCGACCAGGCCCGGGTGGGGCCGTTCCGGCTCACCGGCTCGCACGCGGCCCGGCCGGGGGCGGTGCTGGCGGCAGCCTGCGCGGCCTTCGCGCTGGCGGGGCTGGCCGGCTGCGGGCTGGTGCTGCTGAGCCGCGCCTGGTGGATGCTGCTGGTCGGGGCCGCGTGCCTCCCGGCCGCCTGGTTTTACACCGGCGGCGAGCATCCGTACGGCTACCACGGCTGGGGCGAGGTGTTCGTGTTCATCTTCTTCGGGCTGGTGGCGGTCATGGGCACCACCTACACCCAGGCGGGGCGCGTTTCCATGACATCCTTCTGCGCGGCGGTGGGGATCGGCACCCTGGCCTGCGCCATCCTGGTCGCCAACAACCTGCGGGATATTCCGGGCGACTCGGCCGCCGGCAAACGCACCCTGGCGGTCCGCCTGGGGGATGCCCGCACCCGCGTGCTCTACGCCGGGCTGCTGCTGATGGCCTGGTTCGCGGTGCTTCCGGTGCTGCCGCTCCATTCCTGGGCGGCGCTCACCTTCCTCGCCCTGCCGCTGGCGGTCAAGCCGCTGCGCACCGTCCTGGGCGGAGCCACCGGCAAGGCCCTGCTGCCTTCGCTCCGGCAGACCGGGCGGGTGGAGCTGGCCTACGGCCTCCTGCTCGGCCTGTCCCTGGCCCTGCCCCGGTGAAAGGCCTGGAAGCCAGAGACGTGGCCCGGACTACTGGAGCAGCGCGAGGATCGACTGGCCGGCGGTATTTGCCTTGCTCAGGGCGCTGATGCCGGACTGGTTCAGGATCTGCCACTTGGTGAGGTTGACCACCTCGTCCGCCACGTTGGCGTCCTGGATCTGGCTCAGCTGGGAGGTCTGGTTCTGCTGCTGGATGCCCAGCACGTTGGCGTAGGCCTGCAGGGACTCTTCCCCGGCGCCGATGGTGCCCCGGGCGGTGCCCAGCGAGATGAGCGAAGCGCTGATGGCGGAGCCGGCGGCGGCCGCGTCGCCGGGAGTCAGCAGATCGTTGAGGTTGAGCTGGGCGGTGGCGGCGATGGTCACCGTGAAGGTGCCGAAGGTGCCGAGACCGGTGGTCTGGGTGCTGTCGGTGCCGCCCACCAGCCGGTTGAAGGTGTCGCTGATGCTCTGGAATTCAGCGTCCAGGGCGCTCGCCGAGGCGGGGGTGAGCCCGGAGCCCTGGGCCTCCTCGGCCAGTTCCGCCGCGCGGGTCAGCAGGTTGGTGGCCTCGTTGAGGGTGCCGTCCGTGGTCTGCAGGTTGGCGAGCAGGTTGTTGGCGTTGGCCTGGGCCTGGGTGTCGATCTGGGTGGAAGCGGTGAGGCCGTTGGCGATCACCAGCCCGGAAGCGTCGTCGGAGGCCTGGTTGATGCGCTTGCCCGTGGTCAGACGCTGGATGGTGTCCTGCATGCCCGTGCCAGTGAGGCCCAATTCATAACTGGCGCCAAGGGCAGCGACGTTGTTGAGAATGGATGTAACAGCCATGGCTACCTCGTGATGTGGCGGACCGTTTCATCGGTGCCGGATGAAGGTGGGGTGCTCCCTGGATTCCCGGGATGCGCATTCTGGGTAACAAAACACCGGATGAAATGGGTGTTGCCATGAACAAAGCAACCATGGTGCCAAAACGAAAGATCCCCCGAGCGGGGGTAGCCGTGACCCCTGAAACCGGGTATGGGGGCCCCTGGACCGGCCCGGGGCGCGGCGCCGCCCCCCGGGCCAGACCCAGGATCCGGAATGGGTTGATTTTGCCCATGCCGTAACGAATCGAGTTATGGAGTCGCCTGGCTTGAAAACATCAAGCGCGCGGCAGGGCTCCCACGTTTTCCAGGATTCCGCGCAGTTCCTGGCGGCCGGCCTCGCTCAGCGGCGCCTGGGGCGCCAGCGGCACCCCCACCGGGAAGCCCTGGAGTTCCAGGGCCCCCTTGATGCAGGCGGCCAGCGCGTACTTGGCGAACACCTGGTTCACCGCCCACAGTTCCCGCTGCAGCACCATGGCCTCGGGCCACCGGCCGTCCCGGGCCAACTGGTACAGGGCCACACTCTGCCGAGGGATCACGCAGGCGGGGCCGGCCATCCAGCCGACGCCGCCCAGCAGCATGACGCAGGCGGGGATATGGGCGGAGGCGGCGAACACCCCCATCCGTCCCCCGGTGGCGTTGAGGATGGAAAGCAGCCGGCCGGTGTTGGTGGAGGCGTCCTTGATGTAGCGGATGTTGGGCACCTCGGCCAGCCGCGCGATGACCGGCAGGGAGAGATCCGAACGCTGGAACTGGGGATTGGTGTAGAGCACCACCGGGCCGTCGGTGGCCTCGGCCACGGCCCGGAAATAGGCCTCCACCCCGGCTTCCGGAATGGGGAAATAGGCCTCCAGGATGGCCAGCACCCCGTCCGCGCCCCGCGCCATCATGGCCTTGGCCAGGGCGGCCCCGTCCCGGGTGGTGGTGGCCGCCACCCCCGCGATCACCGGCACCCGGCCCCTGGCCGCCTGCACCACCACCTCGACGATCTCCAGCCGCTGCTCGGTGCCCAGGTAGGCGAATTCGCCGGTGCTGCCCAGCGGGGTCAGCCCGTGCACCCCGCACTGGATCAGGTGCTCCACCAGGCGGGCCAGCACCTCACGGTTGACCCGGCCGGCCTCATCCAGCGGGGACACCAGGTAGGGGAACACGCCGTGCAGGGGGGTCGCGGTTGTCATGGCGTGCTCCTGGGGTTCGGCTCAGTTACGGATTTCACATTACCGCAGCCCAGGCCGACCTGGGGGCTGTTACCCTCTCTGCACATCAGCATTGAGGTTTGGATGAATAGCCCCGGGGATGGTTGTGGCCGCCGATTCAAGGGCTGGGCCAGGCGGTTGCGGGTCTGGTTCCCGCCCGGGAACCCGGTTCCGGCCGAGGTGCTGTGGGAGCAGATCAGTCTGGTGCAAGACCACATTCCCATGGGCATGCTCACCAGCGCCCTCGTGTCGGTGGCCATGGGCTGGGTGCTCGGCACCCCGGACACCCGGCGCGCGCTGGGCCTCTGGATGGCCGGTTCCATCCTGGTGAGCGGGATCCGCTACCTGGACAGCCGGGCGTACCGGACCCTGACCCTGGATCCGCGCCAACTGGCCCGGGCCCGGCGCAACCTGAACCTGGGCGCGCTCCTGCAAGGGATGCTTTGGGGGCTCGCCGGGCTCTTCCTGCTCCCGTCCGCCGCCCTGGAGCAGCTGTTCTTCATCTCGGTGATCGCCGGGATGACCGCCGGGGCCGTGGCCATCCTTTCTTCCCTGTGGTCAGCCTACGCGTTGTTCATGATTCCTGCGATCATGCCGGTCTGCTTCCGGCTCATGGGCGGCGCCCTGCTCACCCAGAAGCTGGTGGGCTCGCTGGGCCTGGTGTACAGCTTCGCCATGCTGTTCATGGCCGCCCAGAACAACAGGCTGTTCAAAGGCTTCCTGGCGGCCGCCCAGGACAACCAGACCCTCGCGCGGCACCTGCAGGAGGCCAACGCCACCCTGGCCGAATCCCATGCCCGGCTGGAGACGGCGGTGGTGGAGCGCACCCTGGAGCTGTGCCAGGCCAACGCGCTGCTGAAGAAGGAAATCGCCGAAAAGCAGGAGGAGATGAGCAAGGGGGAAGCCCGCGAGCGGGCCCTGCAGGACCTCAACCAGCGTCTGGAACTGGCCACGGTTTCCGGCAACCTGGGCATCTGGGATCTCAACCTGATGGAACGAACCGGATACTGGAGCGACCGGATGCTGGAGATCTACGGCCTGCCGCCCCAGGCGGGGCCCAAGGCCTACAGCGTCGATTTCTGGCTGGAGCACGTCCTGCACCCGGAAGACCGGCCGGCCACGGAAGCGACGATCCGGGCCGCCCTGGAAGGGAAGGTCCCCTTTGAACTCGATTTCCGGGCGCTCCGCCCGGACGGCACGGTCCGCTGGGTGCATTCCTGCGGCCATGTGCTGCGCGATGCCGACGGCAAGGCGCTCCGGGTCATCGGCATCGAGCGGGACCGCACCCGGGAGGTGGAGGCGGAAGCCGAACGGGACCGCATGCAGGCCGAGCTGCAGCACACGGAGAAGCTGGGGAGCCTCGGCCGGATGGCCGGGGGCGTCGCCCACGACATGAACAACGTGCTGGGCGCCATTCTCGCCCTGGCCTCGGCCAACCTTGACGCCCAGCCCCCGGACAGCCCCGCCCACCGCGCCTTCCAGATCATCTCCCAGGCCGCCGTGCGGGGCGGCGAGATGGTCAAGAGCCTGCTCAGCTTCGCCCGGCAGAATCCGGCCGAGGAGCGGGAACTGGACGTGAACGCGATCCTGCGCGAGGAGGTCCACCTCCTGGAGCGCACCACCCTGTCCAGGGTCCTGCTGGAGCTGGACCTGGCCCCGGGGCTGCGGCCCATCCGCGGGGATGCCGGCGCCCTGACCCACGCCTTCATGAACCTGTGCGTGAACGCGGTGGACGCCATGTCCGACCACGGCCGGCTGCTGCTGCGCACCCGGAACCTGGTGGACGGCTGGATCGAAGTGCAGGTGCAGGACACCGGCAGCGGCATGACCAAGGCGGTGCTGGACCGGGCGCTGGACCCGTTCTTCACCACCAAGGAGGTGGGCAAGGGCACCGGCCTGGGACTGTCCATGGTGTTCAGCACGGTCAAGGCCCACCGCGGGCAGATGGAGATCCAGAGCGAACCGGGGCGGGGCACCTGCGTCCGGCTGCTGTTCCCGGGGGTCGCCCCGGCGGCCCAGACCCCCGCCGCCGAGCCTCCCGGGCCCCAGCGCCAGGCGCTGAGCATCCTCCTGGTGGACGACGACGACCTGGTCCAGCGCTCCACCCAGGGCCTGCTGGAGGCCATGGGCCACTCCTCCAGGATCGCCTCCAGCGGCGAGGAGGCCCTCCTGGAGCTGCGCGCCTGGCGTCCCGACCTGGTGATCCTGGACCTGAACATGCCCGGGCTGGGCGGCGCGGAAACCCTGCCGCGCCTGCGCGCGCTGTTCCCCGACCTGCCGGTGCTGCTCGCCACCGGCCGGGCCGACCAGACCGCCCTGGACCTGGTCAAGGCCTTCCCCCGGGTGGCGCTGCTGTCCAAACCGTTCGGGATCGCCGAACTGCGCGCGCAGCTGGCGGCGTTCGGCCCGGGCTAGGAGGCTACCTCCCGGCCAGGAGGGTCACGACGGCGTCGCCCTTGATGATCTTGCCCACCACCAGCCCGGTCCCCCCCGGGCCCGGAACCCCCACGATGGTCACCGCGTCGCCCTTGGCGAAGGTGACCTGGTTCTTCTTCAGCTGCGCTTCGGAACCCAGCGGAATGACATAGGTTTCCCTCCCGGCCACGCAGGAGAGGGTCACGAAGGACCCCTCCGCCCGGGTACTCACCTCGACGGCGGAAACGACGCAGCTCAGCGTCACTTCCCTGGAAGCATCGTAGCGGACCAGCCTCGGAACGCTTCCCGGGCCGGGCTCCCCAGCGGCAAGAGCCACGCCCAGCAGCACCAAGGCCATGAAACTCATACGGCATCGCTTTGCCATGGACATGCCCCCCTTTGCCAAAAGACGTCATGTTTAAAATCCGGCCTCGGAGAGGGAAAGTCACCTTCTATCTCCCAATGGTTGGATGCGGGGGATGAACGTAATAAACCGCCCTCCGAATGGCGTTCACCCGCCGGAGCGTCTGGCCCACCATGCGCTCGCGTCCTGCCCCGGGGTGACCCGCATGATGTTCTTGAAGTGGCGGCTGAAGTGGCTCTGGTCGGCGAAGCCCACCTCCATCGCCACCCTGGCGGGAGGAACGCCGACTGACCGCCGGTCAGGGAATGGCCAATTCGATCAGGAACGGTCCGCGCCGGCGGTTGGCCGAGCTGAACAGGTCCGCGAAGCGTTCCATGGTGTCGGCCCGGGCGGCCTCCACCCCGAACCCGTTGGCGATCTTCACCCAGTCCAGGTCGGGGTTGCCGAGGTTCAGCATGTCCAGCGCGGTGCGGCCCGGATGGGCGCCCACGTTGGCCAGCTCGTGGAGCAGGATGGCGTATCTGCGGTTGGACAGGATCACCGTCGTGACGTCCAGACCCTGGCGCGCCTGGGTCCACAGCGCCTGCACGGTGTACATGGCCGAGCCGTCGGCCTGCAGGGTGACCACCCGCCGGCCCGGGACCGCCAGCGCGGCTCCGGTGGCCATGGGCAGGCCGTCGCCGATGGCCCCGCCGGTGAGCGCCAGCCAGTCGTGGGGCGCCGCGCGGTGGGTGGCGGAGAAGAACGGGCGGCCGAAGCTGATGCTTTCGTCCACCACCACCGCCGCATCCGGCAATAGCGCGCAGAGCGTCTGGGCCAGCGCCTCAGCGGTCACCGGTCCCCGGGCCGGCAGCGGGGCCGCGGCGGGCTCCGCGGGGGCCAGGGCGGGCGCTTCAAGCCGTTCCACCAGGCGTTCCAGACAGTCCTTCTGGTCGTGCTCGGGCCGTGCCAGCACGTGGATCTGCGCGTCGGCGGGCTCCGGCGTCTGGGGCTGGCCCGGGTAGGCGAAAAAGGCCACCGGCCGGGTGCGTCCGACCAGGATCACGTGCTTGATGCCCTTGAACAGGGCGACGGCCAGCGGCACCAGGTAGGGCAGCCGGGCGATCGCCGCCCGGCCCCGGCCATGCTCCATCCGCCCGGCCGCGTACGGTGCCAGCACCTTGGCCCCGGTGGCCGCGCCGATGCGCGCCGCCAGGTCCAGTTCGTCGGCGCGCAGAACCCCTTCGCCCAGAAGGACGGCACAGGGCTCGCCCGAGCGCAGCAGCCCGAGGGCATGGGTGATGGCGGCCTCGTCCACCCGGGGCGCCGGCGGCACCGCCAGCGCCTCGGCCACCACGCCGCCCGGGTTCCAGCAGACGTCCGAGGGCAGGATCAGGGTGGCGATGCCGCCGGGCGCGGTGCGCGCGGCCCGGATCGCCTCGGCCGCGTCGGCGCCCACCGAGCCGGACTCGGCGACGGTGCGGGTCCAGACGGAGACCGGGCCGGCCCACCCCTCGGTGGCGGCGGTCAACGGCGGGTCCAGCGGCCGGTGATAGGTGGCCTGGTCCCCCACGATGTTGAGGATGGGCGTGCGGGCGCGGCGCGCATTATGCAGATTGGCCAGCCCGTTGGCCAGGCCGGGGCCGCAGTGGAGCAGCGTCGCCGCCGGCTTGCCGGCCATGCGCCCATAGCCGTCCGCCGCGCCGGTCACCACCCCCTCGAACAGCCCCAGCACGCAGCGCATGCCCGCAACCTCGTCCAGCGCCGCCACGAAGTGCATTTCGCTGGTGCCCGGATTGGCGAAGCAGGTGTCGACCCCGGCGCCCAGCAGGGTCCGCACCAGCGACTGCGCGCCGTTCATATCCGATTCATTCATGGCATTCCTTCTGGCTGATGGCCGTAGCTTGGGGCCATTTCAGTTACCGTCGTTGGCCGCCGGTTGTCAAGCTGGGCCACTGGCCGGAAGCCCATGGCCATTGAGCCCTGCGCCATTGACGTTCAACGGAAATCGCGGGCCGCCGGGGAACCCGGCAGGCCCCTCCGGCATTTTTCCTGGGAAGATCATCCATCCCCGCACCTTGCCTGGAGCAAAGAAGCGGCAAAAGCATTTCCTCGGACCTGGCGCTCGGAAAGGGATGGTGATTGCTGGAAGGGGCCTTGACATGATTTTCTCCA
This sequence comes from Holophaga sp., assembly GCA_031292735.1. Next base: position 2,311 of record JARLGP010000212.1, on the reverse strand, counting down.
CCACCACCGGATATGCCTTGCGGGTGCTCACCTGGATGCCGGAGGACGGCAGTTATCATTTCGCCAAGGACCTGGCGAGCCAGCTGGCGCTGCCCGCCCCCTACCTGGCCAAGATCCTCAAGCTGCTGGCCCGCAACGGTATCTTGCACTCCATCCGGGGCCCCCGGGGCGGCTTCCGGCTGGTGCGCCCGGCGCACCGGATCACCCTGGGCGACGTGGTGTTCGCGCTGGACGGCCAGGATCCCGGATCCGGATGCGTGCTGGGGCTGTCCGACTGCAAACGGCAGGGCAAGGGCTGCCCACTCCAGGCGGTCTGCCGCGAAGCGCGGGCCAGCCAGCACGCGATCCTGTCCAGGGTGACCATCCGGGACCTCCAGCTCCTGGAGCGCGACCGCAGGTCCTGGCGGCTCACGGTCTCCCATTGAGCGCCGGGCGCCCGTCGGCGATGGCGGATGTCGGACGAATCCTGGATGGCTCAATGGCTAGTCGAGGGTGAATGCCACAGGGATCTCGATGCGGGCACATGCGGGAGGTTTGGGAAACGGGGCCACCCGCCGGACGGTTTCCCGCACTTCACGGTCCAGCAGCGCGGTGCCGCTGCTTTGGAGGATCTGGATGTCCTTCACGCCGCCATCCTCCAGGATGACAAAGGCTACCCGGACCCTTCCGGTCCATCCGGCCTTGACCGCCTGGGGCGGGTAGGCGAGGTTCCCGGCGATCCGGTCCCGGATGTAGGCGAACTGCTCGTTCCGGTAGATGGCTGCCAGCACCTCTGTTCCAGAACCGGATCCCGAGCCGGACCCGGTTCCGCTGCCGGTCCCGGTTCCCGAACCCGTTCCCGTTCCCAGCCCCGTGCCGTTTCCACCTCCGGAACCGGGGCCGGTCCCGCCAGGGCTGCCAGCCGCCCAGGACAGGGCGGGCGCCGGCGGATCCACTGGAACCGCCATGGCGTTGCCGGACAGCACCGGAGGGTCGGCGCCGGGGTCGGCCTGGGGCGCGGTTGCCGGCGGCGGGGTGGCATGGAGCACCGGAACGGGCGCAGCCGGGGCATTCCCGGTGGCGGCGCCCGGTCCTGCCGCCCCGCCACCGCCCCCCAGCATGTCCAGATCCATGGCAACGGGTTCACGGCGATCCAGCAGCAGCCCCACCGAGGTGCCACCCCCCACCAGGAGCAGGTGGATGGCGGTCGACAGGACCCAGGGGCGGAAATCGCTGCGCATCCTATGCGTTGCCAGAAGGGCCGGACCCCGGCTTGACGGTTTCCGTTTGCACGCTCACTTGGCTGAAGCCCATCCCCTTCAGCAGGTCCAGAACGTCAATGAACCCCTGCAAGCGCAGTTCCCGGTCGGAACGAATCAGTACCGGGGTCGAGCGCGGCAAGGACTCCAACTGCCGGGCAAGGGCGAGCTGGGAGACCGGGAGGCCGTTCACGAAGGCGGTTCCCGCCCGATCCAGGGAGATGGTCCATTTCTGCCGGGCCTCCGCATGGGTCCGGCTGGCCCGGGGCAGATCCAACGGAATGACGCCCCGGGCGATGAAGGTGGAGGTGGTCAGCACGATGGTCAGGAGCACCAGCATCACGTCCACCAGCGGGACCACGTTCAGCTGGGAGAATTCCTGCTCATCCATGGCGGATGTCCCATTGCATGAGGATCACCTTCACCCGGCGCAGCAGGAGGTTGTACATGGTCACGGCGGGGATGGCGACGAACAGGCCCGCGGCCGTGGACTTGAGCGCCAGCGACAGGCCCAGCATGATCCGTCCGCTGTCCATCTGGTTGTCCCGGCCCATCATGGCGAAGGTGAGCATGATCCCCAGCACGGTGCCCAGCAGCCCGATGTATGGTGAATTGCTGGCGATGATCGCGATGAGGTTCAACCGTTCGGTCAAGGCCAGTTCCAGTTCCTTCCGCCCCTGGAACCGCTCCACGGCGATGGACCGGTAGTAGCCCCGCCGTTCCAGGAAAATGCCAAGAACGGCAATGCTCATGGCCACCAGCAGGCCGATGATGCCGTAGTCCACAACCAGCTTCAGCTTTTCCATGGGATGGGTCTCCAGGGCGTACGCTTGTCGATGTATATTTAAAAATATATCGATAACCATGTCAATCTTAATTCAAACAAAAATGTAATTTATGCTATACCAAACAAGGCAAGATGAGGCCACTTTCCATCCGCAATGTTCAATCCAACCCCGGCCCGATTTCCGGGGTTGGACCGTGCCTCATTTCCGGATGGCGATCCGCCATTCGCCGGGGGCGATCTGGACCACGCCGGTGACCCCGCTGCCCAGGTCCGCCACCACTTTCGG
>JARLGP010000211.1 GCA_031292735.1 Holophaga sp. | reverse complement strand
CGGACCGTCCATCATCATCGCCTACTCGCACTGCATCGCCCACGGCTACGACCTGGTCAAGGGCTGCGAGCAGCAGAAGCTGGCGGTGGACTCCGGCCACTGGCCGCTGTTCCGCTACGACCCCCGCCGGGTCGAGCAGGGTGAAAGCCCGCTGCAGCTGGACTCCTCCGCGCCCAAGATCGACCTGGGCACCTACACCCGCAACGAGACCCGCTACCGCATGGTGGAGCAGCAGAATCCCGAGCGCTTCAAGCTTCTGCTCGCCATGGCCCAGCGCGAAGTGACCAACCGCTATGCCACCTACGAGAACCTGGCGCGCCTGACCATGCCGGTGAACACCGTGGCGGCCGAAGAAGCCCTGCAAGCCAAGGCTGAGAAGTAGGCTGGGGTCTCCTTGACCTCTGCCGCAGGAATCAGCGCCCCGGGCCCGCTCCCTTCCAAGGGAAAAGGCACGGGGCGCTGATGTTTAGGTAGTCTGCTGGGAAGAAACAACCTACCCTTGACCCAACCCGGAGGATTTTTCATGGACATGAAGACCAGCTACCTCGGTTTGCAGCTCGAACACCCGCTCATGGCGGGCGCCTCCCCCCTGGCCAACGATCTGGACATGGTGCGCCGCCTGGAGGATGCCGGCGCCGCCGCCATCACCCTGCCGTCCCTGTTCGAGGAGCAGATCACCCGCGAACAGAACGGCACGCTCTACGACCTGGAGTCCGGCTCCGAGTCGAACGCCGAGGCCACGTCCTATTTCGTCAGCACCGACGACCTGCGGCTGGGCCCCGACCTCTACCTGGACCAGATCCGCAAGGTCAAGGGGGCGGTGAAGGTTCCGGTGATCGCCTCCCTGAACGGGGTGACCGCCTCGGGCTGGCTGGACTTCGCCCGGCAGATCGAACAGGCCGGCGCCGACGCGCTCGAGCTCAACCTCTACTACCTGGCCGGCAACCCGCTGGAAACCGCCGACCTGGTGGAAAAGCGCCTGCTGGAGATCGTCCGCACGGTCAAGTCCAGCGTGAAGCTTCCGCTGGCGGTGAAACTTTCGCCCTTCTTCACCTCCCTGGCGCATTTCGTCAAGGTGCTGGAAGGCGCCGGCGCCGACGCGGTGGTGCTGTTCAACCGGTTCTACCAGCCCGACCTGGACATCGAGGCGCTGGAGGTGGAGCCCAGCCTCAACCTGTCCTCCCCGTCCACCCTGCGCCTGCGCCTGCGCTGGCTGGCCATGCTGTACAGCCAGATCGGCATCCCCATGGCCGTGAGCGGCGGCGTGCACAACGGCGAGGGCGCCCTCAAGGCGACCATGGCCGGCGCCACCGGCATCCAGATGGTCTCGGCCCTGCTGATGAACGGCCCCGAGCGGATCAAGGCGGTCCGGCTGGAAATGATCCACTGGATGGAAGAGCACGAGTACGAATCCCTCGACCAGATGCGCGGCTCCCTGAGCCTCACCAAGTGCCCCAACCCCCAGGCCTTCGAACGCGCCAACTACATGCGCGTGTTGGCCGGCTGGAAGTCCTAGAACCTTTCCATATCAGTCAAGTATGACGTTGTGCACAAGTGCCTCCCGTCCGGATGGAAGGGAGTAGGATGGGGCCTATCGGGCGGCGGCGACTGCCGTCGCCGGTTCGCAACCATCTTTCTTTCCCACCGCGAAGCTCGCAGGATCTGAGCGGGAGGTTGCCGGTGAAATCCGGCGAGGAGGCATGATGTCGGTGTGTGGCGCCAGTGCGGCTGCAGGGACCATGGAACGTTCCTGGATGGATCGGGTCATCCGGCGGGATGAGATCGACCGCTACCTCATCCAGGGCCGGGATTTCATCGACGATGAGCGCATCTGGCGCCAGCTGGAGCGCAACGCCCGGCCGGATCCGGGCCGGGTGCGGGAGATCATCGCCAAGGCCTTCGCCATCGAGTCGCTGGATCCCGAGGATGCCGCGGTCCTGCTCAACGTGCAGGACCCGGGCCTGTGGGAGGAGATCTTCGACGCCGCCGCCCGCATCAAGACCCAGGTCTACGACAACCGGGTGGTCACCTTCGCCCCGCTCTACTGCGGATCCCGGTGCGTGAACGACTGCGCCTACTGCGGCTTCCGCTCCAGCAACAAGGCCATCGAACGGCGCGCCCTGAGCCTGGAAGAGATCGAGGCCGAGACCCGGATCATGGCCGGCAAGCTCGGCCACAAGCGGATCGTGGCGGTCTACGGCGAGCATCCTTCCACCGACGCCGACTACATCGCCGAAAGCATGCGCCGGATCTACTCGGTGAAGGAAAAGGCCCGGGTGGGCCTGGGCGAGATCCGCCGGGTGAACATCAACGCCGCGCCCATGTCCATCGCCGACCTGCGCAAGCTGGGCGAGGCCGGCATCGGCACCTTCCAGGTGTTCCAGGAGACCTACCACCACGAGACCTACCGAAAGGTGCATCCGGCCGGCACCATCAAGGCCGACTTCGACTGGCGGCTCTACGCCCTGCACCGGGCCATGGACGCCGGCATCGACGACGTGGCGACGGGCGCCCTGTTCGGGCTCTACGACTGGCGTTTCGAGGTGATGGGGCTGCTCTGCCACACCCGCGACCTGGAGGGGCGCTTCGGCCTGGGGGTGCACACCGTGTCCGTGCCGCGGATCGAACCGGCCGCCGACACCGATTTCGGCTGGCTCACCCACCGGGTGAGCGACGAGGACTTCAAACGGCTGATCGGGGTGATCCGGCTGGCCATTCCGTACGCGGGGCTGATCGTCACCTGCCGGGAAAGCCCGGAAATGATCCGCCAGGTCATTCCCATGTGCACCCAGCGGGACGCCTCCAGCCGGATCGGGGTGGGCGCCTACGAGGATTCCGAGGACGACCAGAAGGAGAAGCGGCAGCAGTTCATCCTGGGCGACACCCGGTCGCTGGACGAGGTGATCTGCGAACTGGCGGCCATGGGCTACATCACCTCCTTCTGCACCGCCGGCTACCGCTGCGGCCGCACCGGGAACAAGATCATGGGCCTGCTCAAGAGCGGCAAGGAAGGCTGCTTCTGCAAGCTGAACGCGGTGCTCACCTTCAAGGAATGGCTGGACGATTTCGGTTCGCCGGAAACCCGGGCCGTGGGCGAGCGGATCATCGCCCGGGAAGTGGGCGAAGTGCGGGCGCGCTCCGCCGACTATCCCGCCGCCATGGTCCGCACCTTCGAGCAGGATCTGGCCCGGATCGGCCAGGGCGAGCGGGACATCTACTTCTGACGTTACCAGGCGTTCAGATGGATCAGTTCAGGACGGTAGCGGTCATCCGGTTCGGACTTCTCGGCCGGATGGCCCAGGGGCACCAGGGCGAACGGGATGATCGCCTCGGGCATCTCGATCAGGTTGCGGATGGGCATGATCCGGTCCTCGCGGGGATGGATGCCCACCCACACCGCGCCCAGGCCCTTGGCGTGGGCCGCCAGCAGCAGGTTCTGGGTGGCCGCGGCCAGGTCCTGCACCCACATGCCGGGGTGCTTCTCCTGCCGGGGATCGCCGCAGACCAGCACGGCCACCGGCGCCTCCGCCATCATCCCGGCGTAGGGATGGAAGTCCGGAATCTTGGAAAGGATTTCATGGTCGGTGAGGATGATGAAATGCCAGGGCTGTTCGTTGCCGGCGGAAGGGGCGTGCATGGCCGCCCGGACCAGCTCCCGCACCAGTTCGAGACTCACCGGCCGCGAGGTGAAAGCGCGGATGCTTCGTCGCGTGTTGAGGGCTTCTATGGCGTCCATCGAACCTCCCAGGGTGCTGCAGGACGCATATGATACTCCCATTGCCCGAGCCGGATCGACAGGCGGGTTATACTTTCTTCACACAACTGCTGGTGCGCTGCGATGACTCAATCAATGGATGTTCCATGGCTCTATGATCGCCATTCGCACGTGTCGCTGTACGCGGCGCTCCAGGGCTGTCCCGACCTGTCGGGCTGCACTCCGGAAGCCGCGCTGGCGCTGCTGCGCGGGCTGCCCGAGGACCGGGTCACCACGGTGGTGGGCTGGCACAGCTCCCGGCTGAAATTCGGGCCGGAGCTGGAGACGTTGCCGCCGGCCATCCTCATCAACTTCAGCCTGCACGGTTTCGCCCTCACCGCCGGGGCCCGGCGGATCCTCGGCCCGGCTCATCCGGAACTGCTGGAGCGCCAGGGCGATCCGGAGTGGTGCGAGCGGAACATGGAGCGGCTGCTGGCCTTTTTCGGCCAGTCCGCCGGGCTCACCGCGGCCAAGCTGGACGCCTTCATGACCGGCCTGCAGCGGGTGGGCATCGGCGCGGTGGAGGACATGCTGCTCATCGGCGAGCCCGCCCTGCAGGTGATCCAGGCGTCCCCCTGGAACGGCCGGATCCGCTGCTGGACCACCCCGGCCATCTACCGGACCCTGAGCCCCTCGGCGCAGGACGCGGTGGCCGGCCTCAAGCTGTTCACCGACGGGGCGTTGGGCGCGCGCACCGCGGCCATGGACGGGACCTTCCTGGGCGGCGGCGAGGGCCTGCTGATCTACACCGGCGCCAGCCTGGAACAGGAGCTGGCGGACCTGCAGCCGCTGGGCAAGCCGTTGGCCATCCACGCCATCGGCGGGCGCGCGGTGGGCCAGACCCTGGCCGCCCTGGAACGGCTGGCGGCGCAAAACCTCACCCTGCCCTGGGTGCGGATGGAGCACGTCCAGTTCATCACCCTTGAGCAGGCCCGGCGGGCCAAGGCCCTGGGCGTCATCCTTTCCATGCAGCCGAACTTCAACAGCGACAGCGTGGACTACACCGACCGGCTGGCGCCGGCCGACCTGGAGGCCAACAACCCGTTCCGGATGCTGCTGGACCAGGCCGGGTTCCGCTGCGGGGAGGACCTCATCTTCGGCTCCGACGGCATGCCCCACGGGGTGGAGTACGCCTTCCAGTGGTCCCTGTTCCCGCCCTTTCCCGGGCAGCGGCTCACGGTGGAGGAGCTGGTGGCCGGCTACGGGCTTCCGCCGGAAGGGCAGGGCGAGTCCACCCTCAGCGTGGATGACGGCCAGCGCAAGGTCCGGCTGCTGCGCAGCCAGGAAGCGGCGGCTTCCAAGTCGCCTTCCAACCTGGGTAAACTGCTCGAATAGCCAGGCCCCCATGGCGGAACGGCAGACGCAGGTGACTTAAAATCACCCTCCAGCAATGGAATCCCGGTTCGAATCCGGGTGGGGGCACCAGGTCCCACCGATTGGGAGGTCGCGCTGGGCCGGGAGCCGCCCAAGGACTAGACTCGAAGCATGCACTCAGACGATCCGGAACACCCTCTCCTGCGCAACCTGAACCCCCCCCAGCGGGACGCCGTGACCCACGTGAACGGGCCGCTGCTGATCCTGGCCGGCGCCGGCTCCGGCAAGACCACCGTGATCACCCGGCGCATCGCCTGGCTGATCGAGGAGGAGGGCGTGCGCCCGGGCAACATCCTGGCCATGACCTTCACCAACAAGGCCGCCGGGGAGATGGCGGAGCGGGTGCAGCGGCTGGTGAGCGTGCCCGCCGCCCAGCTCTGGGTGAGCACCTTCCACAGCTTCTGCACCCGGATCCTGCGCCGGGAAGGGGAGCGCACCCCGGTCGGGCGCGACTTCGTCATCTTCGATCCCTCGGACCAGCGCAGCCTGGTCAAGCAGGTGCTGGCGGAACTGAAACTGCCGGAAAAGCAATTCCACCCCAAGAAGATGCTGGAGGTGATCTCGGACTTCAAGAACCGCTGCCTGCTGCCCGAGGAGGCCCGGGAGGATCTCCAGGACACCTGGACCCGGAAGGTGCTGGACGTCTACGACCTCTACCAGCAGGGCCTGCGTCAGAACCGCGCCTGCGACTTCGACGACCTGCTGCTCTACACCGAACGGCTGTTCCGCGAAGAAGCTGTACAAAATGTTTATGCTGAACGGTTCCGCTATATCCTGGTGGACGAGTACCAGGACACCAACAAAGCCCAGTATTTGCTGGTGCAGCATCTGTCGAAACACCATCATAATCTTTGTGTGGTCGGGGATGAAGATCAAAGCATTTATGGCTGGCGCGGCGCCGACATCCGCAACATCCTGGACTTCCAGCGGGACTTCCCCGAGGCCACCCAGATCAAGCTGGAGCAGAACTACCGCTCCACCCAGAAGATCCTGGACGCCGCCAGCTCGGTGATCGCCAACAACACCCAGCGCCTGGGCAAGACCCTGTGGACCGACCTGGGCGCCGGCAACAGCATCACCTTCAAGCTGCTGGACGAAGGGCGGCTGGAGTCGGAGTACGTGGTCCAGAAGATCCGCCAGGAGCGGCTCCAGTATCCCGGGGCGCGGATGGCCGTGCTGTACCGGGCCAACTGGCAGTCAAGGCAGATGGAAGAGGCCCTGCGCGCGGAGAACATCCCGTACAAGCTGGTGGGCGGCACCAAGTTCTACGAACGGCAGGAAGTGAAGGACCTGCTCGCCTACCTGCGGCTGGTGAGCAACCCGTTCGACCTGGTGAGCTTCCGGCGCTCGGTGAACGCCCCTTCCCGGGGCGTGGGGCCCAGCACCCTGGCCCGCATCGAGGGGGCCATTCCGGAAGGCGGCACGGCCCTGGAAGGGGTGGCGGCGCTGCTGAAGAAGGGCGAGCTGAAGGGCCGGGCCCAGCGCGAGCTGGTCCGCTACCTGGACCTGTTCCGCAAGGCGGAGGGCGAGGCCCAGTCGCTGGGGCTGTCGGCCCTGGTGCGCTGGGTGCTGGTGGAATCGGGCTACGTGCAGATGCTGGAGGAGGAGGCCACCCTGGAGGCGGAGGGCCGGCTGCGCAACCTGGAAGAATTCATCTCCGCCGCGGCCGAGGCGGAATCCCTGGGCCTGCGCCTGCCGGAGTTCCTGGACCGGGTGACCCTGGCTTCGGACAGCGACGAGCTGGAGGAGGCCGCGCTGCTTTCGCTCATGACCATCCATTGCGCCAAGGGGCTGGAATTCCCGGTGGTGTTCCTGGTGGGCATGGAGGAGGACGTGTTCCCCAACCGCAACGCCCGGGAGACCGAGGACGGCATCGAGGAGGAGCGCCGGCTGTTCTACGTGGCCATCACCCGGGCCCAGCACAAGCTCTACCTCACCGCCGCCCGGCGCCGGCGGATGATGGGCCAGGAGGTGCTGTGCATGCCCAGCCGGTTCCTGCGGGAACTGCCGGCGGAGGGACTGGAGACGCCCATCCGCTGGGGCACCGAGCTGTACCAGTCCGGGCAGGGCGCCCAGAGCCCGCAGCGGGGCGGCGGCAGCGGCGGCGGCGGGGCCTCGGTGACCGCGGAGCTGAACCGGATCCGCGGCTTCTTCGAGCGGGTGAAGGGGATCGCGGCGGTGGAAAGCGCGCCGCCGGCCCCGGGGGGCCCGGCGCCGGCCCTGCCGGAGGAGGCCCGCTCCGGCGGCTGGCCCAAGGGCACCCGGGTGCTCAGCCCGCGCTTCGGCCGGGGGGTCATCACCGCCGCCACCGGCAACGGCGACGGGCTCACCTACACGGTGCGCTTTACCGACGGCGAGAAGCGGATCATGGCGCGGTTCGGGATGCTGGAGAAGGAAGGCTGAGCCGTTGTTAAAGAACAACTATTCCCGTTTCGCGCGGCGCCTAAAGGATCTCCCCCGCCCATAATCGCTGCAGGAAATCCAGGGCGGGCAGGACCAGGATCCCGTTCTCCAGCTTTCTGGGGCGCTCTTCCAGGCAGACCAGGATGCGGGGGCCCACCGCCGGGTGCTCGGCCTTGAGCTGTTCCAGCCCGCTCATGTGCTGGGGCCGGACCCGCTCCGTGGCCTTCACTTCGATGGCGGCTTCCAGGTCCCCCAGGATGAAATCCACCTCGATGCCGGAGGCCAGGCGCCAGTAGCGGACCTCGTGGTGGGATCCCGAATACTCGGCGTGGGCCTGGAGTTCGTGGCAGATCCAGTTCTCGAAGGCCTTGCCGAAGATCTCCTGGCCCGGTTCGAGGCCGCGCCGCCGGGTCAGGGAATTCACGGAGCCCACGTCCCGGAAGTAGAACTTGGGCGCGCGGATCACCCGCCGCTTCTCGCGGCTGGTGTAGGCCGGCACGAAGGACCCCAGCAGGGTGTCCACCAGGATCTGGTAGTGCTCCTTGACGGTGACCGCGGCGACGCCGCATTCCCTTGCGATGTTCTCGTAGTTGACAATCTCGGTGTCGCCGATGGCCGCTGCCCGTAGGAAGTCATGGAACGCGGAAAGGTTTCGCACCAGGCCCTCCTGGGCCACTTCCTGGCGCAGGTAATCCTCGACGTAGGCCCGCTGAGCCGGTTCTGGACGGCTGGAAAGGAAATGGCGCGGAAGCACGCCGTGGCTGCAGAAGCGTGTGACGTCGGCTTGCAGGCCGGTTTCGGCGCTGGTCAGGCCGAACATCTCGAAGCGCAGGGCGCGGCCCCCCAGCAGGTTCGAATGGCCGCGGCGGAGCTTGCGTGCGCTGGAGCCGCAAAGGCCGAAGACAAAGCCATGTTCCACCATCAGGCGCTGCACTTCGTCCAGGAGCTGGGGCACTTTCTGGATCTCGTCGATGAGCACCAGCCCGGGCCGCCGGCGCGCGGCCAGGAGCTCCTCCCCAAGGCTTTGCGGGCGCCGGGTGAACCGGGCATAGTTGGAACTCAGGAGCAGGTCGTAGCGCAGGGCGTCGGGAAAGCGGTCCAGCAGGAAGGTCGTTTTCCCGGTCTGGCGCGGCCCCCAAAGGAAAAAAGTCTCGGGAATAGGGGATGGGATAGCTAGCCTTCGATCGAACATCTCAGGATTCTACCTTCGTTTATCATGATAAAACAAGATGCTACCTTGGATTATCCGGTCAGTCAAGGCTTCCACCGCCGCGCTTCCTCCCGGGCCAGGGCCTTCAGGGCCGCCCCCGGTTTCCGGCCGTAGGCCACCGCGTCGGCTTCCCGGGCCAGAAGGTCCAACTGGGCGGCCCGGTGCGGATGCCCGCGCGCCAGGCGGGCCAGCCAGGCCCGGGCGGTCTCGCCCGGCAGGGGCGGCAGGGTGCCCCGGGCCCGGCGCAGCAGGGGCCGCAGCTCCCGGATCCGGTTCTGCGCCATCGGCGGCTCAGGGGCCGGCCCCCGAACCAGGCCTGGGCGGCCAGGACCGCCAGCCCGGCCAGGATCCGCAGCGCCGGACCCGGCCGCCACCGGCTCATGGCCTGGAACCGGACCAGGGCCCAGCCGGCCCCGGCCATCTGGTCCTCGTCGGAGAAGCGCACCACGTCGCGGTCCCAGCTGAACCGGACGATGTCGCTCCAGCGGGACAGGGCGGCCAGCAGGGACCTGGCGTCGAAACGGGACGGCGGGGCGGCCGGGGTGGGGTCGGCGCTGCGCCAGCCGCCCGCGGCGGGATCGTAGTATTCCACCCAGCTGTGGGCCTGGGCCTGGGTCACCAGGAAGTAGCCGCCCTCCTCGATCCAGGGCCCCAGCCGGTAGCCCACCGCCACCCGGGCCGGAACCCCCCGGTGCCGGAGCATGAAGGCCAGGGCCGAGGCGAAGTACTCGCATTCCCCGGCCCGGCTGTGCTCCAGGAAATCCTGCAGGGGGTTGCTGGCCCCGCCCGACGGATTGTCCAGGGTGTAGCGGAAGCTGGCGCGCAGGGCCTGGGTGAGCCGTTCGGCCAGCTCCCTGGGGGGGAGGGCGGCCGGCACCGCCCGCCAGCTCCAGTCCCGGGCGCTGCCGGTGTCCTGGCCGGTGTCGGTGAGCAGGCCCAGGCGCTGGCCGCGGGGCGGCGCCTCCGGCTCCAGCGCGCCGGGGCTCAGGGCCAGGTGCAGGGCAGTGGTGCGCCGCACCGGGAACACCCAGCGCAGGCTCGCGCCCCGGCCGAACCGCAGGGCGTCGCCGGGAGACGGCTCCAGGTCGGCCTGGCCGTAGGGCAGCGGGATGACGCCCATGAGATCGGGGCCCACGAAGAGGTCCGCCTGCACCGGGCGCTGGGGCAGGCTTTGGGTCCACTGGGTCAGGCCGCGCCGGGGGGTGTCGGGATCCACCACCCAGCGCTGACCCTCCAGCCGTTCCAGGGTGAAGCCGCGCAGCAGCCCCAGGGCCGAACCGTAGTCCCGGCGCGCCTGGACCGACAGCTTGCCGGAAGGCAGGATGCGCATCGCCACCTCCCGGTTGGTCTGGATCGGGCCCACCCCGCTCAGGTCGAGCACGTCGCTGAGCCCGGTCTGCAGCCCGCCCACGCCCTGGACGCTGGCCGGCAGGTGGCTGAGGCCCATGCGCAGCCGGGGCAGCAGCACGAAGAACCCCGACCCCATGGCCAGCGCGGCCAGGGACCAGGGCAGCACCCGGAAATGGGGCGGGGCCAGGTAGGGGCCCTGGCGCAGCATGGCGGACTTTTCCCAGTTCAGCTGCATGAGCACCGCCGAGGCCCCGGCCACCCAGGCCATGGACCACAGCAGGAAATCCAGGTCGGCGGTGGTGACCGCGGTGGTGAGGAACAGCAGGAACCCCATCAGCAGCAGCTGCCGCCGCTGGGGCACGGCCCTGGGCAGGCACAGCCGCACCCCGCAGAGCAGGAACAGCATGTACACCACGGTCATGAGCAGGCCCAGGCGCAGCAGCCCCAGGATCACCAGCGCCGCCACCGACGCGAACTCCAGCCCGCGCCGCCAGCCGTCCAGGGCCCAGCCGCGCCATTGCACCAGGGCCCCGGCCAGCAGCGGCAGGGCCATGAGCGCCAGTTCCCCGGGGGCGTAGGCGCCGGTGGAGACCAGGGCGCCCCAGGCCAGCCAGGGCGGCAGGTGGTCCAGCCAGGGGGCCGACTTCACCCCGGCACCCAGCTGCCCAGCACCGCGGCCCGGCTGGCGCCGGTCACCTCGGGCAGGCTGCCGGCGACTCCCGCGGCGGAGGCCGCGCCCAGCAGGGCCCAGCTCACCGCCTCCCGCACCCCGGGCCGGAACTGCAGATCATCCTCCAGCCGCAGCTCCGGAAGGCGCTGGGCCAGTTCCCGGCGCACCCGGCGGTGGCGGCCGCCGCCGCCGGACACCAGCAGCGGGGTGCCCGGCGGCAGCGCGGGGCCCCAGGCGCGCAGTTCCCGGGCCACCGCTTCGGCGGTGAAGGCGGCCAGGGTGGCCATGCGGTCCGGGAGGGGCAGGGCCTCCAGGCCCGGCAGCTCGGCCTCCAGCCAGGCTTCCCCGAACTGCTCACGTCCGGTGGATTTGGGCGGCGGCTGGCGGAAATAGGGGTGCCCCAGCCAGCGCTCCAGGGCCGGCATCGCCACAAGGCCCTGGGCATGGCCGCCGTCGGGGTCGAACGGCAGGCCCAGCCAACGCTCCGCCGCCAGGTCGAGCAGGCTCATGGCCGGGCCCAGGTCCCAGGCGCGCAGGCGGGAGCCGTCCCAGGCGGTGGCGTTGGCGATGCCGCCCAGGTTCAGGGCCACCCAGGGCCGCTCCCGGCCGTGCAGCCAGAGCTCAGTGAGCGGCACCAGGGGCGCCCCCTGGCCGCCCAGGGCCAGGTCGCGCCGGCGCAGGTCCCACACCACCGGGCAGTGCAGCCGTTCGGCCATCAGGTAGGGGTCGGCCAGCTGCAGGGTGGCGCCCTGGGCGGGCCGGTGCTGCACGGTCTGGCCGTGCAGGGAGGCCATGTGCGGATGCAGGCCCAGTTCCTCCGCCAGCAGGCCGGCGGTGCGGGCATGGTGCTCGCCCAGCCGGCGCTGCAGGATGCACAGCCCCGACGGCGGCATCCGGTCCGCCGCCGCGGCCAGCACCGCCTGGCGCAGTTCGGGCGGGTAGGGTTCGTGGCGGTGGCCCAGGCACTCCAGGAAGGGGGCGCCGTTGCGGAAGCCCGCCGGGGCCACCCGGATCAGGGCGGCATCGGCGCCGTCGGCGCTGGTGCCGGCCATGAGGCCCAGCACGGTCCAGGGCACGCCTGCGGGGAGGGGGGCGAGGGGATACATTTCGTCCCCATGATGCCACTGAATGGGCCGGTCCAGCTTGACAAGGGGGCGGCCGGGGGATGGAATGAGCCAACCGAAGCACCGGGGGTAGCTGTGTTCGACGCCGTCCTCAAGCAGCACGGCTGGTCCGCGGACCAGGGATGCCTCCAGCGGGCGCTGGCCCGGGAAACCCCGCTGCTGGCCGCTTTGGCCCTGGCCCTGGACCTGGCCGGGGAGCCTTCCGGCGCGCTGGAACCCTGGCAGCAGGCCATGCAGGAGGAGGCCCGGCGCCGCCTCTACCCCAGGCGCTTCGGGCCGCCCCCGGAGGCCGCGGCGCGGGTGGCCGAGCGGTTCTTCCCGCTGGCCCAGGCGGTGCTGCCCCGGTTGGCCGACCCGGACAGCATCGCCGCCAGGCTGCCGTTCCAGCCCCTGGCCGAGGACGAACGGGCTCCGTGGCCCTCGGGCGAGGAATACCGGCGCCTGCTGGGGCACCTGGACGACGAGGGCTTCCTGGTGACCCTGGCCATGGCCCAGCACTGGCAGGGGCTCACCATCCAGGACCACGTGCTGGGGGTCACCGGCCTGGCCCTGTGGCTCGGGCGGCAGCTGGCCCGGGCCATCCCGGTGGACCTGCCGCTGCTGCACGGCGGCGCCATCGGCCACGACGTGGGCAAGTTCGGCTGTGTGGGCCTCGAGGCCCGGCGCACCCCGCGGCTGCACTACTACTACACCCACCAGTACTACGCCGACCGCGGCCTGGGCGGGCTGGGCCACATCGCCACCAACCACTCCTGCTGGGACCTGGAACGGATCCGCCTGCCCATCGAGACCCAGATCCTCATCTACTGCGACTTCCGGGTGAAGGAGGTCATGGACGGCCAGGGCCGCCGGCGCATGGCGGTGATCTCGCTCAAGGACGCCTTCGCCGCCATCCTGGACAAGCTGGAGAACGTGGACCAGGAGAAGTTCCTGCGCTACCGCGCCGTCTACGGCAGGCTGCGGGACATGGAGGCCTACGCCCTGACCCTGGGCGTGGCCCTGGAGCCGCCGGGCTTCCCCCCCTCGCGCCGGCCCCGGCCGTACCTGCCCGAGGGGCTGGACATCGTGGCGCTGATGGCTGGGCGGCAGCGCCCGGACGCCGCGGTGCTGGCCACCGGCGCCCAGGTGCCGGGCACCGCCAGGCTGCTGGCCACCGCCCACAGCCTCGGGGTCATGGCCCGGCTGCGCGATCTGCCGAGCCTGCGGCGGCTGCTGGAGGAGATCCGCTCCTTCCGCGGCTGGCGGGAACTGCGCACCTACCTGGGCATCCTGGGCGACTACGCCCCGGCCCTGTCCGAGGAACAGCGGGCCCTGGTGCTGGGCTTCTACCGGGAGCTGCTGGGGCACGCCGACGACGACATCCGCTACCAGGCCGCCTGCCGCATGGCCGACCTGCTGGCCCTGGGCGACGTGGAATGGCGCAAGGACCTGCCCGAAGGGGTGGTGGTGGAAGGGCCTTCCTGGGTGCTGCCGCAGGTGGCCGCGGTGCTGGACCTGCTGGACCTGGCGCCCGGCGAGGCCGCCGAGGACATGTCCCCCCAGGAGCAGATCCTCTATTCGGTGCCGATCTTCCTGCGGCGCTTCTTCAGCCAGGCCAGCCCCAGGCTGGTCGCGGAGGCGCTGCCCATGGTGGTGGCGAGGCTGCGCCAGCGGGCCGGGGACCGCCGGCCGCTGGCGGCGCTCTACACCTGCGAATCGTTCGAGCTGCTGGCCGGGGCGCTGGACGCACCGGGCCGGGAGGCGCTGCCCAAGCTGGTCATGGGCTGGGCCTTCCACGACGTGTCCAACGTCCGGCTCATGGCCTGGCGGGTGCTGCACCTGCTGGCCCAGCACGGCCAGCGGGAGCCCGGGCTGGCCCAGGAAGTGGGCGGCTGCGTGGATGCCCTGGCCGGCCATGCCCGGGCCTCGGCCACGGTGGCCGAACTGTTCCTGCTGGAACGCTGCGCCCGGCTCACCGGCCGGGAGGCCCTGGCCGAGCGCTGCCGAGACCTGCGCGAGACCGGCCGCGCGCCGATCCGCGAGGTGATGCTGCGCAACCTCAAGACCCGGACCGGCTGGGTGGAAAAGAAGGTGGCCTGCGACTACCTGCTGTTCCTGGTGTCCTCGCTGAAGGGCGGGGAATCCGCGGTGGCCGCCGAAGTGGCCTTCCATTTCGCCAACCTGCTGAAGGTGAGCCGGGTGGAGGGCACCCGGTTCAACGCCGGGCGCTGCCTGCTGGGCCTGCTGCCGGCGCTTTCCGACCCCCAGCGCAACGACCTGGCCATCGAGCTGGTGCGCAGCCTGCAACTGGACGGCGAAGGGGTCACCCGCTACATTCCCCGGTTCCTGGGGCCGCTGCTGGCCAGCCTGCCGCTCCAGGAGCTGGACGAGCTGCTGGACGACATGGCCCAGGACGCCCGGCGCGGCGCCGAAGGCCTGCAGCGGCTGCTGGTGCAGGCCGCGGCCTGGCTGATCATCGCCCTGCCGGCCGAAGGCATGGGCCGGCTGGAGCGGATCGCCGGGTTCCTGCTGGGGTCGCTGGCCGACAGCCGGCTGCCGGTGGCCCACGAGGGCTACGCCAACCTGGCGCTGCTGCTGGAATGGCTCCGGCCCGGCCCGGATCCGCGGCTGCCGGCGCTGCTCGCCCTGGCCACCAAGAAGATCCTCACCCTGGTCACCCACCTGCCCTCCGACCGCGGCCGGTTCTTCCTGGTGGCCCAGGTGCTCTCCAGCCTGGACAAGGCCCTGGCCGCGGCCCCGGTGACGTTCCCGCGGGCGCCCCGGGTCGGCTTCCTGCCGGGCACCTTCGACCCGTTCACCTCCGCCCACGGCGAGATGGTGCGCCGGGCCCTGGCCCACTGCGACGAGGTGTACGTCCAGGTGGACGACTTCTCCTGGCGCAAGCACGCCCAGCCCCGGTTCCTGCGCGACGAGCTGGCCTGGATGGCCCTTTCGGTGATCCCGGGCGGCTACCTGTTCCCCTTCAACCCCCCGGTGAACATCGCCCGTCCCGGCAGCCTGGAACGGCTGCGCCAGCGCCTGGGCCGCCGCCAGCTCAACCTGATCATCGGCAGCGACGTGCTGGAGGGCGCCTCCGCCTACCGGGATCCCGCCTCCAGCATCTGGAAGATCCCGCACCTGGTCACCACCCGGGAAGAGCAGGCCTCCCGCCGCTGGGAAAGCCGGCTGGGCCAGTTCCAGGCCGGGGTGCAGGTGTTCCAGGTGCCCTCGCGCATGAAGGGCGTGTCCAGCACCTCCCTGCGCGAGGCGTTCGACCGGCGCGGCGAGCTGGAGCTGTTCTGCGACCCGCTCATCGCCCGGATCCTGCGCGAACGCAGGCTCTACGTCAACTATCCGGCCCGCAAGGAGGAGGTGTTCGCCTCCCAGTGGGAGCTGCGCTGCCACCGGGAGGGCGGGGGCCTGCCCCCGGCACTGGAACCGCTGTCCCGGCTGGACGCCACCCGGGCCATGGCCCGGTGGACCGGGCGCCGGCCCAGGACCGCCGTGCTGAGCTCCCGGGACAGCGGCGAGGAGCTGGCCGCCCTCACCTGGCTGGAAGGCGCCGCCGCCGCCCTGCCGGTGGCCCTGGAGGACGAATCCCTGGCGGAGCTGGCCGGCGGCCGGCTGCTGGGCGCGGGCGCCCTGGTGGAGGCCGTGGGCGCCAGCCGGGAAGACCAGTCGCTGGTGCACCTGGACCAGCTGCTGGCGCGGATCATCGGCCAATGGTCCGGCGAGGGCCTGCTGTTCGCCCTGTTCGGGGTGCCCGAAGCGGGCGGCGAACGGCTGTGGGAGATGCTGCGGAACCACGGGGCAGGCTGGCTGGGCGGCCCGGCCAGCCCGTGCCGCGGGCTCCGCTGGGCCGGGATCGAGCTCACCCATCCGCTGGTGATGGTCCATGACCTGGAGCAGCTGCTGCAGCCGCCCTACTTCCGCATGGCTCCGGTGGAGGGGGCGTTCGTCCGGCTGCGGCGCGCCCTGGCGTCCTTCTTCGCCGAGCGGCTGCCCGGTAGCGGCCTGCTGCACATCCACGAAAAGGAGACCAAGCGCCAGCTGGCGGCCTGGGCCCAGGAGCGGCTGGACGGGCGCAGCGGCTGGGTGGTGCTGGGCCTGGGCCGGCAGTTCTCCCGGGACATCGTCGGCAACAGCCCCACCCTGGCCCTGGACCTGGAGCGCTACCTCACCCGCCAGGGCTACGAGGCCGGGATCGCCCCCGCCTACGGCAGCCCCGGGCTGGAGCTGCAGCTCACCACCGCCCGCGAACTGGGCCGCGACGCCCTGCTGCTGGTGCCGTTCCTGGACAGCGCCGAGCCGGTGCTGATGGTGATGGCGGCCTGCCGCAAGGTGCGGATCCGGCTGCGCGAAGTGCTGGTGGGCGCCACCAGCGCCTCGGTGCACGCCGCCCTGCAGCTCTCCGGGGTGCCCCACCGCATCGGCCTGGTGGTGCCGCACTGGCGCGGGGTGGTGCGGGAAAGCGCGGTGGTGCCGTTCGTGGGCGGCTGGAGCATCCAGGAGCCCCGGGTGCCGGGCCATTCGCTCACCCCGTCCATCAACGACTGCCTGCCCTACCACGATCCCCACCCGCTGGGCCTGGATCCGGCCGGCGCCCTGGACTTCTCCCGGCTGGCCCTGGAACAGGCGATCCTGCTGTTCCAGGTGCTGGAGGAGGCCTTCCGCGCCAGCGAAGGCCGCCTGCTCACCCTCGACGACCTGCCCGCCATGGTCCGCACCCCCCGCTGCCCGCCCTTCCCCAAAGGCTTCGTGATGCCCCGGGACCGGGCGCCCAGCGAACTCCTCAACCAGGATCTGGAAGCCCTCGCCCGCCTGCTGCCCGAGGCGCACCAGGCCCACCGGGAGGGCTGGCGCCGCGGGTGAGATCCGGGCCCATGGCGGTTCGTCAAGCCGCCGGATCCAGGCTCATGCCAGGCGCGCCAGGGCGGGCTTCAAACAGGTATGAATTTGACGATTCGTAAATATGTATGCTTATTTTGGGGAGGCCAAGGCGCATTCTGAAACCCGGAAAAGACCTTGAACGTTCATCAAATAGATTAATAATTCAATATATCTGTGATCGGAATCACATTGATGAAAATTCGAAAAGAAACAGATTGACGGTGACCTCCGGATTTTGATAATGGATCCGCGAATTCACCACCCGCTTCATGTATTCCTGGGGGCTTGGCCACCGGAGGCCACCCTCCCGACCTCGTCTGCCGCCGCGGCAACGGCCCGGGGCCTGCCCCGGAACCCGCGAAATGGCACCCTCCACCCCAGCCCCTGAGGGGCACAACCAAGGAGCATCTCATGACATTCACCCTTCAGCTCCCCGCCTCCAGTGTTAGTCACTATGTCCAACAATTCTTCGACCGGCTCATCGCCAAGAACCCTGGGGAGAACGAATTCCACCAGGCGGTGAAGGAGGTCGTGGAGACCCTGGTGCCGTGCCTGGAGCGGCATCCGGAGTTCATCAGCAACCTGATCCTGGAACGGCTCACCGAACCGGACCGCATCTACCAGTTCCGGGTGTCCTGGCAGGACGACAAGGGCGCCATCCAGGTGAACAAGGGCTACCGGATCGAGTTCAACAACGCCATCGGGCCCTACAAGGGAGGCCTGCGCTTCCATCCCACGGTCAACCTGGGGATCCTGAAATTCCTGGGCTTCGAGCAGATCCTGAAGAACAGCCTCACCACCGTGCCCATGGGCGGCGCCAAGGGCGGCTCCGATTTCGACCCCAAGGGGAAGTCGGACTGGGAAGTGATGCGCTTCTGCCAGGCATTCATGAAGGAACTCTACAAGCACATCGGTCAGAACATCGACGTGCCGGCCGGCGACATCGGCGTGGGCGGCCGGGAGATCGGCTACCTGTTCGGCGAGTACAAGAAGCTCACCCGTTCCTGGGAAGGGGTGCTCACCGGCAAGGGGCTGGGTTGGGGCGGCTCGCTGATCCGGCCGGAAGCCACCGGCTACGGGGCCACCTATTTCGCCGAGGAGATGCTCAACGCCCGCGGCGACAGCCTGAAAGGCAAGACCTGCGCGGTGTCGGGCTCCGGCAACGTGGCCCAGTACACCGTGGAGAAGGTCAACCAGCTGGGGGGCAAGGTCATCACCCTGTCCGACAGCAACGGCACGATCCTGGACAAGAACGGCATCGAGGGCGAGAAGTGGGCCTTCCTCATGGACCTCAAGAACAACCGCCGCGGCCGCATCCAGGAGTACGCCGACAAGTTCAAGTGCGAGTACTTCGAGGGCATGCGCCCCTGGTTCGCGGCGTGCGACGTGGCCTTCCCCAGCGCCACCCAGAACGAGGTCAACCGGGAAGACGCCCAGATGCTGGTGGACCACGGCTGCAAGGTGGTCTCCGAGGGGGCCAACATGCCCTCCAATCCGGACGCCGTGGAAATCTTCCTCAGGAGCAGGATCCTCTACGGCCCCGGCAAGGCCGCCAACGCCGGCGGCGTGGCCACTTCCGGCCTGGAGATGGCCCAGAACGCCTGCTTCTCGAGCTGGAGCTCCCAGGAGGTTGACGCCAGGCTGCACACCATCATGAAGAACATCCACAAGACCTGCCTGGACACCGCCAAGGAATACGGCGACCCCGGCAACTACGTGCTGGGCGCCAACATCGGCGGGTTCCTCAAGGTGGCCCAGGCCATGCTCGACCAGGGCCTGGTGTGACCGGATTGCAGTGCCCGGCGCGGGGGCCGCGGCGTTCCGCTCCGGCCCCCGCCGTCTTTGCTGGACGTACCCGGCGACCGTGCTACTGTCTCAGGCAAAATCACAAGGAACGGGCTTGGGAGCGGAATCATGGAGCTCTATGGGAACGGTCGGGTGGTGCTGGTGGACGATCCGGACACGGCTGCACGGCTGGGCTGGGGGCTGCGCCGGCGCTCCGCCCCGGCCCCGGAATTCCGGCTCGCCCCGGTGCCCGGCGATCCGGCCCTGGAACCGTGGATCGCCCAGGGCCGGCTGGCGCCGGGCGGCGGGCCCCGGGCCCTCTGGCAGGGCGGCGGCTCCGGCTGGACCTACCTGGCGGGCTGCCCCGGCCTGGACCGCTACCTGAAGGCCATGGCCGAGCCGCCCAGGCGCCGGGAGCTGGTGGTGGGGATCTCCGGGCTGGGCCGGGTGGGCGGCCTGGCCGCCTCGGCGCTGGCGGCCGCGGACCGCACCCGGACCCGCATCGGCACGCTGCTGCTGCACGACTGCGACGGCGACAACCTGGAGCGCATGCGCCAGGAGCTGGCCTGCGTGGCCAGCTGGCGCGGGGCGGTGGCCCTGCCCCGGGTGGAGGCGGCGCCCCTGCCCGACCTGCTGCGGCGCTGCGACGCCTTCCTGTTCGCCGCCGCCCGGGGGGTGCCGCCCCTGGGCGCGCCGGGGGACGTGCGCCTGCCCCAGTTCGGGCCCAACCGGGAAGCCCTGCGGGGCGCCCTGGACGCCGCGCTGGCGGCGGACTACACCGGGCTGTTCTTCGTGATTTCCGATCCGGTGGAGCTGTTGGCCCAGGCCAGCTTCCACGACAGCAACGGGCCCATGGGCGAGTTCCTGGGCGGCGGGCTGGCCCCGGAACGGGTGGCCGGCCTGGCCCTGGGCATCATGTGGGGCCGGGCCCTGGCCCGGGCCGAGGCCGAGGGCCGCGGCGTCCGGGCGGCACGCCGGGGCGTGCCGTACGGGCCGCATTCCACCGACGTGCTGGTGTTCGACGATCCGGCCGCGCCCGACACGGAACTGTCCCTGGCCATGACCCAGGCGGCGCGCACCGGCAACTACCGGATCCGCGACCTGGGCTTCATCCCCTGCATCGGCCCGGCCCTGTCCTCCATCGTGCTCACCCTGCCGGCGCTGCTGCAGGGCAGGGAGGTGCTGGCCAGCAGCTTCGTGGACGGCATCTACTTCGGCGCCCCCAGCCGGCTGCGCTGGGGCCTGGCGCCCACCCGGCGCCCGGTGGCGCCCGGGGTGCGCCGGCAGGTGGAGGCGCTGCATGCGCTGGTGCGGGACCGCATGGCGCAGTTCGGGGTGGCGTTCGCGCCGGGGCACAGCCTGGCTCCGGTCACGGTGGTCGGCGGGGGGGGTGCCAAATAGCACTAAAGTGCTAGAATAATATCACCGGCGCGCCCAGCCGTTTTCCCAAAGGCCACCCATGCTGCCAAGACTGATCCCCGTAACCGACATCAAGCGCAAGGCTACCGAAATCATAGAGGCCCTGCAGCGAGAGCAGGAGCCGCTGCTCATCACCGAGCATGGCCGGGAGGCCGCCATCCTGATGGATGTAACCAGTTATCGGATGCAGGAACGCAAGATCGAACTCCTTGAGGGCATTATCCGGGGCCAAAGGGCCTTGGCTGAGGGGCGGACCCAGACCCACGACGAGGTGATGGCCAGGACGGCCAAATGGCGTTGATCATCCTGTGGACCGACCCCGCTGTCGAGCAATATGCCGAGCGGCTCGACTACCTGGGCGGCTTCAGCCCAGAGGCTGCCCGCCGCCTGCGGCACAGGGTCGACCTGAGCCTTCGCCATCTCGCCAGATACCCGGATCTGGGCCGGTGGGTGCCGGAATTCGGTGTTGGCTTCTACCGCGAGATCCTGGTCAAACCCCTTCGCCTTCTGTACGAGGTCCAGGGGGACAGGATCGTTGTCACCTGCGTCCACCGGCAGGAAGAGTCCATCGGACCCGATAGCTTCAATCTGGATGCCTGACCCCATGGAAGGATCTGGAGCCCGGACGACGGGGGTTCCCCTTGCCCCTACCGGGCCCAGCCGCCGCCCAGGGCCTTGTAGACCGACACCAGCGCCACCAGGCTCTGGGACTGGGCCTGCAGGGTCTGGTCCTGCTGGCCCAGCAGGTTCCGCTGGACCAGCAGCACGGCGGTGCGGGCGCTGTCCCCGGCCTGGAACTGCCGCTGGACCAGGTCCAGGAGCTGCCGCTGGCGGGCCTCGCCATCCAGCAGCTGCTGGCGCTTGCGCTCGTCCTGGGCCAGCCGGGTGAAGGCCACGTCCACGTCGGCCAGGGCGGTGAGCACGGCCTTGTGGTAGGTGGCCAGGGCGGCGTCGTAGGCGGCCTGGTTGGCCCGCACCTGGGCCTTGAGCCGTCCCTGGTTGAACAGGGGCAGGCTGAACTGCGGGCCCAGGCCCCAGGTGCGGCTGGCGTTCTGCAGGAGGGTGCCGCTCTGGATGGAATTCCAGCCGGCGTTGCCCACCAGGGAGAAGCTCGGGTAGCGCTCGGCCAGGGCCACCCCCACGTCGGCGTTGGCCGCCTGCAGGTCACGCTCGGCTCCGCGCAGGTCGGGACGCCGGTTCAGCAGGTCCGAAGGCAGGCCCGCGGCGGGGGCCGGGGGCACGGCCACGAGCGGCGCGACGGGGCCCACCTGGGCCTGCACCTGCTCCAGGGGCAGGGCGGTGAGGGTGGCCAGACGGGTCAGGCTCTCCCGCAGGCCCACCTCCAGGTCGGGCACGGTGGACCGGAAGCCGGACAGGTTCAGCTCCGCTTGAGCCAGCTCCTGGCGGGAGCTGTCCCCGGCCTGGAAGGCCACCTGCGCCAGCCGCACCAGCTCCTCCAGCTGCCGGGTGGTGGTGTCGGCCAGCATCAGGCGCTGCTGCCCGGTGCGCAGCTCGATGTAGGTGCGGGCCACTTCCGCGGCCAGCACCAGCCGGGCGTCGTCCAGCTGCTCGGCGCTGGATTCGGTGCGGGCCCGGGCGGCCTCGGACAGGCGCCGCTGGTGGCCGAACAGGTCCAGCTCCCAGGAGGCGTCGAAGCCCGCCTGGTAGCTGGTGAAGTTCACCTTGGGGTTGCGGGTGGGCACGTTGGCGAAGGCCTCGCCGTTGCTGCTGAGCCGGTCCCGGGACACCCGCCCGGTCATGCTCAGGTCGGGGCCGCCCTGGGCGTCCTGCACGCCCTGCTGGGCGCGGGCCTGGCGCAGCCGGGCCTCGGCCAGGTGGAGGTCTGGGCTGCCGGCGTAGGCCTGGGCGATGAGCCGGGTGAGGGCGGGGTCGCCCAGGGCCGACCACCACTGCAGTTGCGGAGCGGAGGTGCCGGTGGGCACCTGGAAGCTCTCCGGCAGGGGCAGCCTGGGCCGGGTGTAGTCGGTGCCCACCGGATGGCAGGCCAGCAGGGCGGGGAACAGGAAAAGGGCCAGATGCTTTTTCATGGGGTTCTCGATCAGGCGATGTGGCGGCGGAACATGGTCAGGGCGACCGACAGGGTGCAGAAGGCGATGGCCAGCAGGGGCCAGAGGTAGGGCCAGGCCTGGGCGAAGCCGAAGCCTTTGAGGAACACCCCCTTCATGATGAGGATGGTGTGGGTCAGGGGATTCATCCAGGCCAGGCAGCGCAGCGCCAGGGGCATGTTCTCGATGGGGCTCACGTAGCCCGACAGCAGCACGGCCGGCGACATGAAGGTGAACACCCCGAAGAAGGCCTGCTGCTGGGTCATGCAGAGGCTGGCGATGAACAGGCCGATCCCGGCCAGGGCCAGGCCGTAGCACAGCAGCCCCACCACCAGCACCAGCGGGGAGCCGGTGAACGGCACCCGGAACACCCAGGCGGCCACGGCGGCGATGAAGAGCCCCTGGGCCAGGGCGATGAGGATGCCGGGCACGGCCTTGCCGACCATGATGTAGGCCGGGGTGAGCGGCGAAACCAGCAGCTGGTCGAAGGTCCCCTCCTCCCGTTCCCGGGGCACGCTGAGGGCGGTCACGAACAGGCACCCGATGGTGGTGATGATGGCCACCAGGCTGGGCAGCACGTGCCACATGGAGTGCAGGTTGGGGTTGTAGATGTTGCGCAGGGCCAGGGTGCTGACCGCCGGGGCGCCGCGCTCCCGGGCGTAGTCGGCGAGCACCTGGGTCACGTAGCCGCTGGCGATCTGGCCGCTGTTGGAGCGCCGGCCGTCGATGACGGTCTCCAGGGGCGCGTTCTCGCCGGCCAGCAGCCGGCGCGAGAAGTCCGCCGGGAAGGCCACGGCCAGGAGGGCCCTCTGGCCCTCGATGGCCTGGCGCAGCTCCGGCTCGCTGCGCACCACCTTCACCGTGTCGAAGGCGGCGCTGCGGCCCAGGCGCTGGATCAGCTCCACCGAGGCGGAGCCGGCGTCCTGGTTGTAGACGGCGATGGTGGCGTGCCTGACCTCCATGGTGGCGGCGAACGGGAACAGGATCACCTGCAGCACCACCGGCAGGATCAGCATGCCCCGGGACTTGGGGTTGCCGAGGACGGTCTGGAGTTCCTTGCGGATCAGGGCGAGCAGGCGTTTCAGCATGGGGTCAGTCCAGGGTTCGGGTGGTCTTGCGGGCGGTCATGGTCAGCCAGAACACCATGAGCACGGCCAGGAAGCAGTCGTTGGGCACGAGGATGGAGGGGACGGTCCCCGCCTGGAACAGGGTCTGCAGCGAGCTGGTGAAGTAGCGCGCCGGGAACAGCCGGGTGAGCCAGCGCAGCGGCCAGGGCATGCTGCTGATCTCGAACACGAAGCCGGACAGCATCATGGCCGGGAGGAAGCCGGCGGAGAGGGCGGCCTGGGCGGCGTTGAACTGGTTGCGCAGGGTGGTGGACAGGAACAGCCCGAAGCCCAGGGCGGCGCCCAGGAACAGGGTGCTGGAACCGGCCAGCACCAGGAAGGAGCCGCGGAACGGCACCCCCATGAGCACCACCGCCACCAGGGTGCACAGCACCATGGCCACCATGCCCAGCAGGTAGTAGGGCAGGATCTTGGACAGCAGCAGCTCGGCGGCGGTCACCGGGGTGGCCAGGAGCGCCTCCATGGTGCCCCGTTCCCATTCCCGGGCCACCACCAGGGAGGTGAGCAGGGCGCCGATGACGGTCATCACCACGGCGATGGAGCCGGGCAGCAGGTAGTCGCGGCTGATGGTGGCCGGGTTGTACCAGGCCCGGGAGCGCTGGTCCAGGCCCGCCACCGGGCTGCCGTCGGACAGCGGCGCCCGGACCTCGGTCCACTTCTGCCAGGCGCCCTGCACGTAGGCGGAAACGAAGTTGGCGGTGTTGGGCTCGGAACCGTCGGTGAGCACCTGGATGGCGGCGTTCCGGCCTTGCAGCCACTTGCTGGAAAAGTCGTTCTGGATCACCACCAGGCCGCGGATCTCGCCCCGGGCCATGGCGCCCATCAGGGCCTGGCGGGAGGCGCCGTGGTGGATCTCGAAGGCGGGGGTGCCCTGCAGCTGCTCCTCGAAGCTCACCGCCGCCGGCCCGTCGTCCAGGCGCAGCACGCCGATGCGCACCAGGTTCACGTCCAGGTTCACGGCGAAGCCGTACAGGAACAGCAGGATCACCGGCAGCACGAAGGCGATGAGGATGTTGCTGGGGTCGCGCACGATCTGGTACGACTCCTTGCGGCACAGGGCCAGCAGGCGCCGTGGGGAAATCCCGCTCATGATCCGGCCTCCAGGATGAGTTCGATGAAGGCGTCCTCCATGGTGGGATCCGGCCGCTCGGCGGTGGCGCAGCGCTGCTTCAGGTCGTCCGGCCGGCCCAGGGCGATGAGCCGGCCCCGGAACACCAGGCCGATGCGGTCGCAGTACTCCGCCTCGTCCATGAAGTGGGTGGTGACGATGATGGTCACGCCCTTGTTGGCCAGGCCGTGGATGTGGTTCCAGAACTCCCGCCGGGTCACCGGGTCCACCCCGGAGGTGGGCTCGTCCAGGAACAGCACCTGGGGCTCGTGCATGACCGCGCAGGCCAGCGCCAGCCGCTGCTTGAAACCCAGCGGAAGCTCACCGGCGAGGCTGTCCAGGTACGGCTCCAGGTCGAAGGTGTCCACCATCTGCTGCACCTTGAAGTCCTGGGCGGCGCCGTCCAGGCCGTAGATCTGGGCGAAGAACCGGAGGTTGTGGCGCACGCTCAGCTGGCCGTAGAGCGAGAACTTCTGGGCCATGTAGCCCAGCTTCTGGCGGGCCTTGGAGGGGCTGTGCTCCAGGTTCAGGCCCATGACCAGGGCCTGGCCGCTGGTGGGCTTGAGCAGGCCGCATTCCATCTTGAAGGTGGTGGATTTGCCGGCCCCGTTGGGGCCCAGCAGGCCGAAGATCTCGCCCCGGGCCACCTGGAAGCTCACATCGTCGGTGGCCTGGAACGCCCCGAACCGCTTGCAGAGGTTCCTGGCCTGGATGATGGCGCTCGGGTCCAGGGCCGGATCGGGCACCTTGGCCTGGGTCACTTCGGCCAGGGCCGAATCGCCCCCGGGGCCGCCGCCCAGCAGGCTGATGAATGCGTCCTCCAGGCGCGCGGGCACGGCCCGGAAGGCGGCCTGGGGCCCGGCGCCCAGCAGGGCCAGGTCGGGAAACACCTCCGGCTCCCGGAGCACGATGCGCACCTGGCTGCCCTGGATGGCGCCGTCGATCACCTCGGGGGCGTTCAGCACCCGGTGCAGCAGGCTGCGCGGGCTGCCTTCCAGGTGGGTGATCTGGAAGCAGCGCCCGGCCATGGGCGCCATGAGCTCCTGGGGGCTGCCGCTGGCCTTGATCCGGCCCTGGTCCATCATGCGCACGTCGTCGCACTGCTCGGCCTCGTCCAGGTAGGCGGTGCTCCACACCACGGTCATGCCGTCCCCGGACAGGGCCCGCACCATCTTCCAGAGTTCCCGCCGGGAGATGGGATCCACCCCGACCCCGGGCTCGTCCAGCAGCAGGACCTTCGGGTGGCCCAGCAGGGAGCAGGCCAGGCCCAGCTTCTGCTTCATGCCGCCGGAAAGCTTGCCGGCCCAGCGGTCCGTGAAGCTGGCCAGGTCGGTGAAGGCCAGCAGCCGCTGGAAGGTGGCTTCCCGCTCGGCGCCCACCACGTTGCGCAGGTCGGCGTAGAGGGTGAGGTTCTCCAGCACGCTCAGGTCCTCGTACAGGCCGAACTTCTGGGGCATGTAGCCGATCTGTTCGCGCAGCTGGGTGCTCTGGGCGCAGGGGTCCAGGCCCAGCACCCGGATCTCCCCGGCGCTGGGCCCGAGCAGGCCGGCCAGGGTGCGCAGGAAGGTGGTCTTGCCGGCGCCGTCCGGGCCCACCAGGCCGGTGATGGTCCCGGCCCGCATGGTGGTGGTCACCTCGTCCAGGGCCGGCACCCGGGAGCCCGGGAACCGCTTCTGCAGGCCCCGCACTTCGATGACGGCGTCCCCACTCATCGGGCCAGCCGCACGGTCACCGGCATGCCCTGGCGCAGCTGGGCGTCGGCGTCCGCCACCACGATGCGCAGGCGGTAGACCAGGGAGGTGCGCAGATCGGGGGTCTCCACGGTCTTGGGGGTGAACTCGGAGGTGGGCGAAACGAAGCCCACCACCCCGTGGTAGGGCTTGTCCGGGTGCAGGTCGGTGGTGAGCAGCACCTGGGTTCCGCTGCTGAACCGGCCCAGGTGGGCTTCGTCCACGTAGGCCCGGGCCCACACCGGATGGGTGAGGGTGAGGCTGAAGCCGGGGGTGCCGGACGCCACCATGGAACCCTTCTCCACCGCCCGGGTGAGGATGATCCCGTCGCTGGGCGCGGTGAGCTGGGCGTCGCGCAGGTTGAGCCGGGCGGTGGCCAGGGTGGCCTGGGCCTGCTGGAACTGCCCGTCGGCCTCGGCGATCTCCTCCTTGCGGTAGCCGGCGGTCAGCTCGCGCAGGCTCTGGTCGGCGATGCGCATCTGGGCCGCGGCCTGGTCGTGCTGGGACTGGGCGTCGTCCAGGGTCCGCTGGGGGGCCGCCCCCGGCGGCACCATGGCCTTCTGGCGCACCAGCTGCTGCTCGGCCTGCCTGAGGGCGGCCCGGGCCGCTTCCAGGCGGCCCCTGGCCTGCTCCACGTCCTCGCTGCGGTAGCCCTTGTGCAGCATGGCGGCGTGGGCGCCGGTGGCCGCCACCGCGGCTTCCGCGTTGGCCACGGCGTGCTGCAGCGGTTCCGGGTCCAGGCTGGCGATGAGGTCGCCGGCGTGCACCGGGTCGCCCTCGTCCACCTTGATCTCGGTGATCCGCCCGCCCACCCGGAAGGCCAGGCTGACCTCGCGGATGTCCACGTTGCCGTAGAGGGTGGGGCGTTCGCCGCGGTCGCGGCTGCGGCAGGCGTAGGTGCCGCCCGCGGCGGCGAGGACCACGGCGATGGGGAGGATGATCTTCTTGTTCATGGGGCTCCTCGGGGAAGGCTAGGCGCCCGCGCGGGGCGAATGCGGGTCGGTCATGGGCGGCAGGAAGGGCAGGGGGGCCAGGGGGTCGCAGGCGATGCCGCGCCAGAACACCTCGAACCAGGCGCGCTCGGCGATGGCCAGGGCCGGTTCCGGCGGCACCCCGGTCATGCGCTGGGCGTAGGGTGCAACCAGGTCCAGCAGCTCGGCCTCCATGCGCACCAGGAACAACACCACCAGCAGGGGGTTGAGTTCGGGCCGCAGCTCGCCCCGGCGCTGGCCGCGGCGGACGATGATGCGCATGGCCAGGTTGGCCGGGAGCAGCCGGTGGGCCACCAGCTCGGACAGCCCGTCGGGGCCCCGGTTGATCTGCTGGCGGACCAGGCTGCGGAAGCCGCCGTCCGCGGCCCGGGCGTGGAAGATCTGGATGATGGTCCACAGCTTCTCGGCCGTGGGGCGCCGGTCGCGCGGATGGGCCAGGCCGGTCAGCTCACGGATCAGGGGCGGCACGCGCTGGTCCAGGATGGCCGAGAACACCGCCTCCTTGTTGTCGAAGTAGTAGTAGAGCAGGGACACGTCGCAGCCGGCTTCCCGGGCGATGGCTCGCATGCTCGCCCCCTCCAGGCCGGACTTGGCGAAGACCTTCAGGGCGGCGGCGAGCAGGGTGGGCTGATCCAGTTTCATGGCGGGGGTCCGAGCGAAGGCAAAGGGGCGTCTACTAGCACGACGAATTCAACACCTGTTCAATGTCGATCTTTTCTTCAAGGTATGCAAGATAAATTTCAACACATGTTCAAAACGGGCCCACCAGCCCGCGCCGGCCATGAACCGCACCGGCTTCGGGCCGGGAGTCAGTCGCCGAGGGCGAGCAGGGTGGTGTTGCGGCGGATCAGCGCACGCATGACGGCCAGCTCCCGGGGGCCGATGCCGCTCCAGCCCAGCAGGCGCAGCATCGGCGCCCGGGAGGTGCGGATGATCAGCACCTGGCTGGCGATGGCGGAGGCCAGCAGGCGCACCCGCTCCGGCTCCTCGCCCGGGCGGAGCGCCTGGAGCAGCACCACCAGGGCTCCGTGGCAGCGGCTGATGATTACATCATAGATCAGGTCGTAGGCCGCAGTGGGGCAGTGCTGCTCGCGCACGATCAGCTCGCCCCAGGCGGGATGTTCATCCACCATGTGCTCCAGCATGGTTTCCACCAGGGCCAGCAGCGGCGGCAGGAAGCGCTTGACCCGGTCCGCATGCGCCCCCGGCGCGGGCAGTGCCAGGGTCTGGCCGATCTGGCCCAGGAGCGGATCGAACACCAGCCGCATCTGTTCGATCATCCGCTCGAACACGGCCAGGTAGAGCCCTTCCTTGCTGCGGAAGTGGTAGCCGATGAGGGCGGGGTTGACCGCGGCGGCCTCGGCGATCTCCCGCAGGTTGGCGGACTGGAAGCCCTCCCGGGCGAACGCCAGCACCGCCGCGTCGAGCAGCGCGTCCCGGGTCTGCTCGCCCCGGGGCGAGCTTTTGCCTTTATCTTTCATTCTCTCCAGTGTCAATTGGACATTGGATTTAGTCCAGCGAGTAATTTTTAAATCATGCCGTTACGCGGATTTGCTTTGATCCAGCTGGAAATCCTTTTTACTATATTGCTTATGCAAGTTACCCCGCCCGTTCCCAGGAATGCTGGCCCACCGGTTGCAGGATTCATTGGTGCTGTCCGCAGGTTCACCGCCTAGGGCTGGTCAAGAAAGGATCTACCCATGTGGATCGTTCGCCTGGCGCTGAGGCGCCCCTACACGGTGGCCGTGATGTGCCTCCTGGTCATGCTGATGGGACTGCTGTCGGTCCGGCGCATGGCTGTGGACATCTTCCCGTCCATCGACATCCCCGTGGTCGCCGTGGTCTGGAACTACAGCGGGCTGGCCCCCGAGGAGATGGAACGGCGGGTGGTGTCGCTCAGCGAGCGGTCGCTGTCCACCACCGTCAACGGCATCCAGCGGATCGAATCCCAGAGCATCCAGGGGGTGGGCATCCTGCGGATCTATTTCCAGGCCGGGACCGACATCGGCGGGGCCATCGCCCAGGTCACCTCGGTCTGCTCCAGCGTGCTGAAGTTCATGCCGCCCGGGATGACCTCGCCCAACATCCTCCAGTTCAACGCCAGCAACGTGCCGGTGGTGCAGCTCACGGCCCGCAGCGACACCCTCACCGAACAGCAGATCTTCGACCACACCACCAATTTCATCCGGCTCAAGCTGTTCACCATCCCCGGGCTTTCCACCCCGGCCCCGTTCGGCGGCCGCTCCCGGCTGATCTCGGTGGACATCAACCCGACCAAGCTGGATGCCCTGGGGCTGAGCCCGGCGGATGTGCTCACCGCGGTCTCCAGCCAGAACGTGATCACCCCCGCCGGGCTGGTGCGCATGGACACCCGCGAGCTGCCGGTGCTCACCAATTCCACCCCGAACCGGGTGGCCGACCTGCGCTGGCTGCCGCTGAAGGTGGTGGGCGGCGCGCCGGTCTACCTGGGCGACGTGGCGGATGTCTACGACGGGTTCGCCGACCAGACCAACATCGTGCGCATCAACGGGCGCCGCGCGGTGTACCTGGCCATCCTGAAGAAGGCCGACGCCAGCACCCTGGCGGTGGTGGACGCGGCCAAGGAGGCCCTCCCGGGCATCCAGGCGGCGGCGCCCCACGGCCTGGAACTGAAGTTCGACGTGGACCAGAGCGAGTTCGTGCGGGAGGCCATCAAGTCGGTGGCCAAGGAGGCCCTGGTCGCCTCGGTGCTGGTGTCGCTGATGATCTTCGTGTTCGTGGGCTCCTGGCGCTCCATGATCCTGGTGTGCACCAGCATCCCCCTGGCCATCCTGTTCGGCATCATCGGCCTCAAGCTGTCCGGCCAGACCCTCAACCTCATGACCCTGGGCGGCCTCAGCCTGGCCATCGGGATGCTGGTGGACGACGCCACGGTGGAGGTGGAGAACATCAACCGCAACCAGGCCATGGGCAAGTCCATGGTGGTGGCCATCCTGGACGGCGCCAGCCAGATCGCGGTGCCGGCCATCGTGGCCACCCTGTCCATCTGCATCGTGTTCTTCCCGGTGCTGCTGCTGGAGGGGCCGGCCAAGTTCCTGTTCACCCCCCTGGCCATGGCCGTGGTCTATTCCATGCTGGCCTCGTACCTGCTGTCCCGGACCCTGGTGCCCACCCTGGCCCGGATGCTGCTGGGCGTGGGCGAGCCCCCGGCCGAGAGCTGGAGCGGGCGCTTCAACCACTGGCGGGAAGGCTGGTTCGGCGCCCTGCAGAACGGCTACGGCCGGGTGCTGGAGCGGGTGCTGAAGCACCGGCGGTTCGCCCTGGTGCTGTCCGCGGTGCTGTTCCTGGCCAGTTCGGGCCTGCTCCTGGTCATCGGCCGGGACTTCTTCCCGCCGGTGGACGCCGGCATCATGAAGCTGCATGTGCGGGCCCCCGGCGGACTGCGCCTGGAGGAGACCGAGAAGCGGGTGGCCGACGTGGAACAGGCGGTGCGCACCATCGTGCCCACCAAGGAACTGAATTCCATCGCCACCAACATCGGCGTGCCCAGCAGCATCAACCTGGCCTTCATCCCCACCGACAACGTCACCAGCCAGGACGCAGAGCTGTTCATCACGCTCAAGTCCGGCCACCGCCCCACCGCCGTGCACATGCAGGAGCTGCGGGCCGGGCTCACCCAGCGCTTTCCCGACCTCACCTTCTACTTCCAGCCGGCGGACCTGGTGAGCCAGGTGCTCAATTTCGGCATCCCGGCGCCCATCGACATCCAGGTGGAAGGCTTCGACCTGGCCGCCAGCGCCCGGGTGGCGCGCCGGCTGCAGGACTCCATGCGCACGGTGCCCGGGGCGGTGGACGTGCGGCTCAAGCAGGTCATGAACGCCCCCGCCCTGCAGGTGGACGTGGACCGCTACCGCGCCGCGCGCCTGGGGCTCAGCCAGAGCGCGGTGGCCAACGGGCTGCTGGTGGCGCTGTCCGGCAACGGGCAGCTGGCCCCCTCCTTCTTCCTGGATCCGGCCAATGGCGTCAACTACAATGTGCAGGTGAAGTCTCCCCAGAGCCGATTAGATTCTCCGGAGCGTTTGATGGCTCTGCCCTTCAGCTACGGCGGCGGCCCGGCCCTGATGCAGAACCCGGGCTTCACCGCGGCCACCCCGGATGCCCAGGCCACCGCGCAGCCGCTGTCCGGGTTCGCCTCCCTGCATCACCTGGGGGTGCCCAACGAGATCAGCCACTTCACGGTGATGCGCGTGCTGGATGTCATGGCCGGGGTGGAGGGCCGCGACCTGGGCAGCGTGGTGGGCGACATCCAGGGCCGGATCCGCCAATTGGGACCCATGCCGCCGGGCACCACCATCCGGATCCGGGGCCAGTACGACGTGATGCTGGACGCCTTCCGGGACATGGGCGGCGGCCTGGTGATCGCCATCGCCCTGGTCTACCTGCTCATGGCCGTGCTCTACCAGAGCTGGCTGGACCCCTTCATCATCATTTTCGCCGTGCCCGGGGCCATGGTGGGGATCCTGTGGATGCTGGCGCTCTCCGGCACCACCCTCAACGTGGAATCCATGATGGGCGCCATCATGGCCGTGGGCATCGCCACCTCCAACTCCATCCTGCTGGTGAGCTTCGCCAACGACGTGCGGGCCACCGAACCGGGGCTCACCGCCCTGGAGGCGGCCAGCCGGGCCGGGCAGGTGCGGTTGCGCCCGGTGATCATGACCGCCCTGGCCATGATCCTCGGTATGGTGCCCATGGCCCTTGGATTGGGCGAGGCCGGGAGCCAGAACGCCCCGCTGGGCCGCGCGGTGATCGGCGGGCTGCTGGTGGCCACGGTGGTGACCCTGTTCATCGTGCCGGTGATCTACAGCCTGTTCCGGACCAAGCCGCCCACGGCTCACCTGTTGGATGAGCAGTTCCAAATCGAACAAGAAGGGTCTGAAGCATGAACCAGCCTGCCGCCTCCTCCCGTTTCCGCATCGCCGGCACCAGCCTGGCGGTGGTCGTCGTGGCCGTCGTGGGCCTCCTGAAGGTCTCCCAGCAGCGCGCCCTGGGGCGCGAGACCGCCCAGCGCCAGGCGGTGGTGGCGGCCGGCCCCAGGGTGCGCACCCTGGTGGTGGGAGCCGATTCCGGCGCCTCGGCCCTCACCTTCCAGGGCGAGACCCTGCCCTGGCAGACCGCCACGCTCTACGCCAAGCTGGCCGGATTCCTCAAGGAGGTCCGGGTGGACAAGGGCAGCCGGGTCCGCCAGGGGGACATCATGGCCATCATCCAGTCGCCGGAGACCGAACGCACCGCCCTGGCCCTCAAGACCAGCTACGAGAACCTGAAGAGGGTCGCCGACCGCTACATCGAGCTGGGCCGGCAGGGCATCGCCAACGCCCAGGACGTGGACAACGCCAAGGCCGCGGCCCAGGTGGCCCGGGAGAACTGGCGCTCCGAGGCGGAGGTGGAGGGCTACGAGAAGGTGCGGGCCCCGTTCACCGGAGTGGTCACCGCGCGCCTGGTGGACCCCGGAGCCTTCGTGCAGAACGCCAGCTCCTCCACCTCCTCCCAGCCCATGTTCTCGCTGCAGGACGTGGACCGGCTCCGGGTGACCTTCTTCGTGGACCAGAGCAGCGCCGCCCGGGTCAAGGCGGGCCAGGAGGTCGAGGTGAGCCCCGCCGAGCGCCCGGACCAGGTGAGCATCGGCCGGATCAGCCGGGTGTCCGGGGCCCTGGACGTGCGCACCCGCACCATGCTGGCCGAGGCCGACCTGGACAACCACGACGGCCGGTTCCTGGCCGGCGGCTACGTGCGGGTGGGGCTCAAGCTGCCCGGCAGCTCCGGGCGGGTGGAGATCCCGGCCGAGGCCCTGCTCATGCGCGGCAGCCAGCCGTTCGCCGCCACCCTGGCGGGCGACAAGGTGCAACTGGTGGCCCTCACCCTGGGGGAGGACGTGGGCAACCATGTGCGGGTGGTCAAGGGCCTGAACCCGGGGGTGCGGATCATCCTCAACCCGAACGCCGGGCTCCGGGATGGCGATCCGGTGCAGATCATCAACTAGTTGGGATTGAGGGCCTTGAAGCGCCGGGAGGCCCGCACCTCCCGCAGAAAGTCCTCCGGGTTGCGCAGCCGCTGGTGCTTGAGCGCGGGGACGCCCAGCTCCTCGCCCAGGGCGCGGCCCAGGGCCTTGATCGGGCCCTTCAGGTTGTCGTGGAACACGATCGCCGCGATCCCGCCCTGGATCGACTGGGCCGCCGCCCGGAGCATGTCCAGGCCGTTGCCCTCCTCGTATTCGCCGCCCACCAGCCACTGGTTGGGCAGGATGTGGCCGGTGCCGAAGCCGTAGGGCCGGCCGGCGCCCAGCGCCGCCTCCCGGAAGCTGGGCTCGAAGTGCAGGCCGCCCAGGCAGAGCAGGGGCACCAGCTCCCCGGCGGCGTCGGCGTTCTGGAACACCCGGGGCAGCGCCCGGGCCACCACCTCGCCGGCTCGCGGATCGGTCCAGCTGGCGGGTTCGCTGCCGATCTCGATGTCCAGCACCGGCACCGGGATGGCGTGCAGCAGTTCGGGCGGCTGGCCGTACCGGGTGCCCGACCAGTGGCTGGCCTCGGTCCAGGTGGTGAACCGGTCCAGCTCCATCCCGGCCCTGGCTTCCTCCAGGGCGAACAGCATGCCCCGCAGCAGGCGCGGCGCCACCGGGCCGAACTGGCCGGACGGCGAATCGGCGATGGTGTGCGCGGTGAAGATGGATTCCGGCGCCCCGCCCCCTTCGTGCCAGTTGACGATGCCCAGCAGGGACGCCACGCCGAAGTACGGCTCCAGCGCCGCCATGTACCTGCGGTTGTCGGTGGTCACCACCACCTGGGTGCGGATGAACACGAAGCGGTCGCCGGTTTCGTCCAGGTGCTCCAGCACCGGCTGGCCCTCCACCTGGGTGCCGGTGTCCCGCAGGTCCAGGTTGCGCGCCAGGGCGTCCCAGATGCCGGGCGCGGCCTTGTCCCGCGACCGGTCGCAGCATAGGGTGAATACAGCCGTTCTTCCGCTCATGGACCTGTACTCCTCTGGTTGGGAAACCTATTCATGAACAAAATTAGCATCCTGCTCACCGGTCTGTGTCTGGTTTCCCCGGTCGCGGTTCCGGCACCGGTCTTTCGGGCGCCGGCCCTGCCTGCCGGCGAGCGGGTCTCCTTCGCCTCGCTGGACGGCGATCTCAGCGGCGGCGCGGCCACCCGCATCGACGCGCTGGTGTTCCGCCCGGCGGGGCCGGGCCCGTTCCCGGCGGTGGTGGCCCTCCACGGCGCCAGCGGCCTGGTGGGGAAGGCCGGGCCGTTCTCGAACTACCTGGCATGGGGGAATCGCCTGCGTGAGGAGGGCTTCCTGGCCATCTTTCCGGACAGCTTCAATCCGCGCGGGTTGAAGGGCGGGATCGCCACCCTCCGGCAGGATCCGGTTCCGCCCGGGCGGGAGCGGGTCCGCGACGTCTATGGCGCCCTGCGCTACCTTCAGGCGCGGTCCGACGTGCGCCCGGACCGCATCGGACTGCTGGGCTGGTCGCACGGGGGCAGCACGGTGCTGGCTTCGGTGGATGCCGGCCAGCCGTTTCGGCCGCCGGCACCGGAACGCAATTTCCGGGTGGCCGTCGCCTTCTATCCCGGATCCTGGCGGCAGCTGCGCCAGCCCTCCTGGCGGCCGGCGATGCCGCTCACCATCCTCGTCGGCGCCAGCGACGACTGGACGCCGGCCGAGGGTTGCGTGACCCTCGGGCAGCGGGCGCGGGCCGCTGGCGCGGCCATGGAGGTGGTCACCTACCCCGGCGCCTACCACGGCTTCGACGCGCCCGGCGAGCCCGTGCATGTGCGCCTCGCCGTCCATTCCAAGACCGGGCGGGCCACGGTCGGAACCAACCCCGAAGCGCGCCAGGAAGCCTTGGCCCGGTGCTTCAAGCTCTTCCACCAGGCGCTGGATTTTTAACGAGCAGAAAGATTGCCAAATAATATTTCAAAAAGACTCCGGTGACCTACGCTTGTGGGTAGGTCCCCTGTTCAGCTAGAGGTTTCAAAAGTGCGATGGCCCTTTTTTGGTGCAATACCTGCATCTCTGCAATGCCATCTTCCAACTGTCCCGCCACTGCGGTGGTGGCAAGGGAAAGGAACACTACGGCCAGCACAACGCACACCCAAATGAGCATTCTCATGGCCAGGACTCCCTTCCAAAGTTGCCGGTCGGCTTAGATGGATGGTTAAATTTATGAGTGTGGGACTACTGGGAACATAGAAATACAACGAAAAAGAATAGGCACAACGCGGGAAAGTGCAATGATCAACCGTGCTGAAAACGTGTATGAGGAGGTGTTCTCCGGAACCGCCGAAAAGTCCGCCAACACCATCAAAACGGGGGTTTGGTAGCAATGGAACCGAAAACCGGCATAAGAATTATTTATACAGAGCCTGGACCATCGGCCATTCGATAAATGCTGGAACGATGGACCTTGAAGGTTATGGCCACGTCAGTAATGGGGAATGATCGCAGGCGAACCGTGAGGTCAGATAGCAAAGTGGCATCTACATAAAACATAGGGTTTAACCAAAGTTCTTTGATACGTCCATCGCCGGCAAAAGCGAAATGTCGATTCAGCGGGAAGGTCCTTATCTAAGAATTCAGGGTCTTCTGAAGGTAACCTCGGATTGCGTCGGCAATGGGCTCTGCATCGGTTTCCAGGGCGAAGTGGCCTGCCTCCAGGAGTCGCACTTCGGCCTTCGGGTCGTCTCGGGTGAAGGCTTCGGCCCCTGCAGGCAGGAAGATCGGATCGTTGCGCCCCCAGATGGCGAGGAGAGGGGGCTTCCTGGCGCGAAGGTAGGCCTGAAAGGCCGGATAGAGGGCAATGTTGGTGCGGTAGTCGAGGAAGAGATCGAGTTGCGCCTCCTCGCGCCCCGGCAGTGACAATAGGGCACTGTCCAGGGTGTAGGCCTCGGGCGCCACGCGAGAGGGGTCTACACAACCCTTCAGGTAGAGTTGCCTGAGGCGTTCCGGCTGGAGAAGAACGCGCATGGCCTTCCGGTTCTCGGTGCTGGGTTCTAGCCAATATCGCTGCCAGAGCTCCCAACCGGGTCCGAGGCCCTCCTCGTACATGTTGCCGTTCTGGCTCAGGATCGCTGTGACACGCTCAGGATGTGCCACCGCCAGGCGAAAGCCTACCGGTGCGCCGTAGTCGAAGACGTAGATGGCGTATTTGTGAAGACCCAGGGCCGCTGTGAAAGCATCTATCACCTCGGTGAGGTGAACGAAGGTATAGGCGAAATCCTTCGACGGGGGCGCCTCGCTGAACCCGAAGCCCGGCATGTCCGGGGCCACCAGGTGGTAGTGGTCTGCTAACAGGGGCATCAGGGTGCGGAAGTAGTGGCTCGAGGAGGGGAAGCCATGGAGAAGGAGGAGGACCGGGCCGTTTGTTGGTCCCGCTTCGCGGTAGGCGATGCGCAGTCCTTGGACCTGAACCTCCCGGAAATGCACTTGTGGGGCCATTGCGGGGGCGGGTGCTCCGGCAAGGAGTGCATAGAGGAAGAACATCAGCTTCTTCATGAGAGGACTCCTCGTTCAGGGATGTGCAGAGGAAGGAAGGCAAAAAAGGGGGGTCAAGCAGCCTCGCTGGGATCCCGGAGGGGCCTCAGCTCGCCGCGGGCGATGCAATCAGGCACGTAGAAGGAGTAGGGGTGGGTTGAGGATACGTTTAAAAAGTTACTCTAGCCGAACCTGCGAAACGTACAACCCGTAAATTTTCATTCAGGTCGACCGGGTTGGACGGACGCCGGTCACCCCTGCCGCGGAGCGGCTAGGTTCAAGCCCGGATCATGCGCTACCTCCAGGATCTCAACTCTGATCCGGTGGTATTCAGGTGGCGCTACAAGCTCGAGAAAGAATCGGTATTATAGGAATATCTTTATTTATATCAGCTTTTAGCCACGCCCATCCCCGTCGAACAAGCGCTGCGGTGACCGGCGCACAGGTTACTGGACTTCGTCCACTTTTAACTCCACATCCCCGGCTTCAGTCCCCCGGTCCATGCTCAAGCGCCTAACCTGGAGTTTTGCCCTGCCGGAGTTGACCAGGAGACAGGTCACCAACCCCGTGCCCTTCATGTCGTTCACACACTGGGCCACATGAGCGCTATCCAGGGCCTGGACGGCCTTCCATTCAACGAGGACGCGGTTCTCTACCAGGAGGTCAGCCTCGTAGTTGCCAACGTTGACGCCGTCGTAGAAGGCCTCGATGCCCTGCTGCTGGACCACCTTGGCTTTCGCCTTGCGTAGTTCATGTGCAAGGGCGTTCTCGTAGACCTTTTC
This sequence comes from Holophaga sp., assembly GCA_031292735.1. The sequence goes on along the minus strand of JARLGP010000211.1, from coordinate 5,933 downwards.
CAGAAACCCAGGGCCCGGTTCAGTGGCCACCCGGAAGCAACTGCCGAAGATCAATCCGGTGAGGGGATCCTGGATAGCCATGGGGCACTCTCCCTATCCATACCTGCCAACACACCGCAGGAAGGTTTCGACGGGGATGGACGGGGATGAAAAAAAGGATAAAAACGAAAATGCCGTAGCCAAGCAGGTCTGGCACAACTGCTGGATGGAACATAAAAGCAATGCTATTTGGGAATCAATCTGCTAGGCTTCGGCCTTCTTCCGCAGCAGCTTCCAGGTCTCGTCCACCTGTCCCTGGATGGTGGCGATGTCGTCCGGCTCCAGGTGGCGGAACCGGGTCTGCATGCGCAGGTAGGTCTCCACCCGGTCGGTGCCGCGGCTGTTGATGGTGTAGCGCAAGCCCTCCTCGATCTCGTAGAGCGGGAACAGGTTGCATTGCACCGCCAGGCGCGCGGCCTTCACCGATTCCTGGGGCGCGAAGCCCCAGCCGGTGGGGCAGCTGGAATAGATGTGCAGGAACCGGAGCCCGGTGCGGATCGAGGCGGCCTTGCGCACCTTGGCCATGAGGTCGTCCGGGTAGGCGATGCTCGCGGTGGCCGCGTAGGGAATCCGGTGGGCGGCCATGATCTCCATGATGTTCTTCTTGGCGGTGAGCTTCCAGCCGGTGCCGGGGGTGGTGGTGGTGCGGGTCCCGTACGGGGTGGCGGAACTGCGCTGGACCCCGGTGTTCATGTAGGCCTCGTTGTCGTAACAGACGAAGATGATGTTCTCGCCCCGCTCCGCGGCGCCCGACAGGGCCTGGATGCCGATGTCGAAGGTGCCGCCGTCGCCGGCCCAGCCGACCACCGTGGTGTCCTTGTCGCCGCGCAGGTCCAGGGCGGCCCGGAGCCCGCTGGCGGCGGCGCCGGTGGTGGCGAAGCCGGTGTGCAGCACCGGCACCTTGAGGGAGGTCTGGGGGTAGCCGCCGGCCATGATGGCCCAGCAGGAGGCGGGCAGCACCAGGATCGTGTTCTTGCCCAGGGCCCGGAGGGCCAGCTTCATGGCCACGGTGGCCCCGCACCCGGGACAGCCCACGTGCCCGGAATTCATGAGTTCGACACCATCAAATTGTTCAATCATGATTTTGCGAGCTCCTCATCAATGCCCACCCACTGGCTGTCGGTGGCGGGCGCCGCGGCTTCGAGGGTCTTCCGGTAGATGGACTCGAGGGTTCCCGGGGTGATGTCGCGGCCACCCAGGCCGGCGACGTAGCTGTAGACGGCCGGGCGGTCCTGGCGGTTGCACAGGACGGCCTTGAGCTCCTGGGCGAAGATGCCCCCGGCGCCCGCGGAGTTGTTGCGGTCCACCACGGCCACCTTGGGCACGTGCTTGAGGTGCTGGTACACCGCCTCGGCGGGGAAGGGGCGGAACATCTTGAGCTTGAGCAGGCCGACCCGCTGGCCCTTGGCACGCAGGTTCTGGACCATCTCCCGGCAGGTGCTGGCGGTGGTTCCGGCCATGACCAGGACCACGTCGGCGTCGTCGCAGTGGAAGGCGTCCACCGGGTCGTAGCTGCGCCCGAAGCGCTTGGCGAAGTCCTCCTGGATCAGGGCGTAGGCGGCCGGCACCAGCTCCATGGCGGCCTGGAGGTTCTGGCGCATCTCCATGTAGACCGCCGGTCCGGCCATGGGGAACAGGCTGACCGGGTCCGCGGTGTCCAGCTGGAACTTCGGCTGGAACGCCGGCAGGAAGCCATCCACCTCCGCCTGGTCGGGCACGTCCACCGGCTCGTAGGTGTGGGACAGGAAGAACGCGTCCAGCACCACCATCACCGGCAGGTTGACCATCTCGGCCAGCAGGTAGGCCTGCAGAGTGGTGTCCAGGGCCTCCTGGCTGTCCTCGCAGTACAGCTGGATCCAGCCGGTGTCGCGCTGGGCCAGGCTGTCGGTCTGGTCCAGCCAGAGGTTCCAGCCCGGGCCCAGGGCGCGGTTCACTTCGGCCATGACGATGGGGAGCCGGGCCGCCGAGGCCCAGTGCAGCATCTCGTGCATGTAGGCGAGGCCGTGGGAGGAGCTGGCGGTGAAGGTGCGGACCCCCCCGGCGGCGGCGCCGATCACGGTGGCCATGGCCGAATGCTCGCTTTCCACGCAAAGGAACCGCCCGTCAAGGCTGCCGTCCGCGCAGAACTTGGCCAGCTCCTCCACGATGTGGGTCTGGGGGGTGATGGGATAGGCGGAAATCACCTTGGTGCGGGCCAGCCGCACGGCGAATGCCACCGCCTGGCTGCCTTCGAGGACCTGTCTCATGATCGTCCATCCTCCATGTCCATGGCCATGGCGCTGCGCGGACACTCCTCCACGCAGACCCCGCAACCCTTGCAGTATTCGGTGGCGATCGCGCGGGTGCCGTCCGCCACGCGCACGGCGGCGTCGGGGCAGAAGGTCCGGCAGTTGTCGCAGTCGTTGCAGGTGCCGCAGCTGAAGCAGCGCTCGGCCTCCAGGTCCGCCTCGGCGGGATCCAGGCCGCCTTCCACTTCCGCGAAGGAGCGGACGCTGGCCATGGCCGGCAGGACCGGGGGCTGGGCGCGACCGCTTTTCTGGAAGTAGGCGGTGTTCAGCTCGGGGAAGCGCACCACCCGGCGGCTGCGCCGGGCCCGTGCGCCGCCCAGGTAGAGTTCCATGGACAGCGAGGAGCCGGCCCCGATGCGGCAGGCGGCGAGCCGCTCCGCCACGGCGTCGGCGCCGTCCTGGAAGTAGGCGTCCAGGGCGAGGGCGGCCTCCTTGCCCGAGGCGATCGCCTCGGAGACATTCTTGATCTCGGTTTCCAGGTCGCCGATGAAGGCCACCGGGGTGGGCAGGAAGGCGAGGCTGGACCGGTCCAGCCGCATCCGCGGGGTGCTGTCCATGAGCTTCAGCCAGCTGGGCGCGGGCCCGGCGCCCACGGCACTGTAGATCTCGGCCACCAGCAGCGGGATCGCCGGGACCGGCAGCGGCTCCACCGGGTTGCGGCCGTCGGGGCCGGCTTCCAGGCTGCGCATCTTCTGGAGGGTGAGCTGGAACCCGGTTTCCGCCCGGGTCAGGGCGGCCGGGGCGTGCAGCTCCAGCAGCTGGGCGCCCTCGGCCAGGGCCCGCTCCAGCTCCGGGGCGAAGGCCGGCATGTCCTCCCGGCGCCGCCGGTAGACGATAATGGGCCGCAGACCCTGGCGCAGCAGGGTGCGGGCCACGTCGATGGCGGTGTTGCCGCCGCCGACCACCGCGACCCGGTCGCCGGGCTTGGCGCCGGTGAGGATGCTCTCGGAGCGGGCGGCGTGCAGCATGGCCAGGCCGTCCAGGGCCAGTTCCGCGCCCGGCACGCCGAGGCCCGTGGGCTTTCCGTGGCCGCTGGCCACCAGGAGCCCGTCGTAGCGGCTGGCCAGGGATTCGTCCATGGCTGTGCCGCAGTGGAGGGTCACGCCCTGGGCCTGGATGGCTTCCACCTCCCGGGCGAGGACGGCGTCGGGCAGCCGGTAGGCGGGAATGCCCCAGCGGAGCACCCCGCCGGGCTCGGCTTCGGACTCGTACAGATCGCAGGCGTAGCCGAGCCGGGCCAGGAAGCTGGCGGCGGACAGGCCGGCCGGCCCCGAGCCGATGACGGCCACCCGCTTGCCGTTGGCGGCCCTGGGCTTGAGGTCCGCCGGAGGGTTGGGCAGCGCCTGCTCGGCCAGGAAGCGCTCCAGGGCATGGATCGCCACCGGCGCGTCGTATTCGCCGCGGTTGCAGGCCTCTTCGCAGGGGTGGTAGCAGACCCGGCCGCAAACGCCGGGCAGGGGGTTCTCCATGCGGATGGTGGCCCAGGCTTCCAGGTGCTTGCCCTGGGCGGCCAGGGATTCCACCCGGGGGATGTCGGTGCCGCAGGGGCAGCGTTCGCTGCAGGGGGCGGTCCGGTCGCCGTAGGCGGGCTGGATGAAGCTCCAGTCCCCGGTGTGGTTCGACCCGGTGGATTGCCGGGAGCGGGAGAAGAACAAGGGAACCTTGAAAGCGTCCATATCGGCCTTGATCATCGTCCAACCTCCAGCGTTTCAGACAAGCCCTGGAGCGCACCGGCGCCCGCCGCTTCGGGAACCACCCGGCCGCCCCGCACCAGCCCGGCCATGACCACCGCCGCGTGGGCGTCCCTGGCCGCCGCGGCATTCTGCTCGGGCTTGCGCGGCATTTCGGCCACGATGGCCTCGGTGACCGCCTCCAGGGGTGGCGCCCCCAGCATCCGGGCAAAGGCGCCCATCATGGCGGTGTTGATGATGGGCTGGGTCTTGGCCCCCAGCTCGTGGCGCAGGGCGATGGCCGCCGCGTCCACCCAGGCCAGCCGGAAGCCCTCGAAGGGCGTCAGGTCCCCGGGCAGGGCCGGGGCGTTGAGCAGGATCCAGCCGCCCGGCTTCAGGCCGCGGGTGACCTGGACGATGCTCAGCAGGTGCAGGTCCTGGACCACCACGTGGTCGGGCTCGTAGACGTTGCTCCGCACCAGGATCTTGCTTTGGTCCAGCCGGAGGTAGGCCTCCACCGGGGCGCCCCGCCGCTCGGAGCCGAACACCGGGAAGGTCTGGACGTAGTAGCCGGCCTTGAAGAAAGCCTTGGCCATGACGATGGCGGCCAGCACGGTGCCTTGACCGCCTCTGCCGTGAAAGCGTATTTCTTGCATCATATGCCTCTTCTTGCGACAGGATCGGTCCCCTCACGATCATGGGTCAAAGGAAACGCCATGGACCATCGGCCACCGGGTGGAGGGAGGGGGCGGGCGGCGCGATCCGGGGGAACCTGGGCAGGTAACCGCGTGGGCCATGATTTCCGGCGTGCTGGGGTGAGTCCCCCCCGGAAGACGGCCCAGGCGCTCGTCCGCTCATTAGGCCGGCGGTCTGCGCGTTCCACCTTCAGGGTGGGCATTGGATGTTCCATTCGATAATCGATATTTACATAGGAATACCAATGGCGGTGATTGTCAAGTGTCCTGGCGGCTTTGGGCTCGATGCACCCTGGGCCAGGATTCCCTCAGTCCACTTCAGCCCTTTTCCGGATCCGGCTTCTTGATGGAGCGCCCGGTCAGCTTGGCGTAGATGTCGTTCTTGTCACCGTCCTTGCGGATCCCGACGCCGATCACGATCACCTTCACCGTGTCTTCCTTAACCTCGTAGACGATGCGGTAGCGCTGTCCGACGGCGCGCACGCTCCGGTAGCCGGCCAGATCATCCCAAAGCGTCTTGCCTTGTTTGTCCGGATCCTCTTCGAGTTTTTCGATCCGGTCGCGGATTTTCTGCCGCACACGACGATCCTGGATCTCAACCAGCATGTCCAAGGCTTCTTCAGTGAGGTGGACTGCGTATTTCATCGGGATCTCTTTTCGGAGGGGAACGCCACCCTCAAGAAAAGGGTTCCGGAATCGCAGGACCCGACTGCGGTCACAGCCCTAGCCGAGCCGTAGCCTCCTTCAAACTGACGGTCCTGCCGTTCTTCGCGTCGGCGATGCCCTTCTGCAGACGCTTCACGAAAGCCTGATCGCTGAGAATTTCGATCGTTTCGACCATTCCTTCGAACTGGTCCATTGAAAGCAGTGTCATCACAGGACGCCCGCGCTTCGTAACGAAGACCGGCTCGTCCTGGATGGCATCCGGAAGGTCCAGGAACTCTTTCCGTGCGTTGGTGATGGACATCGTCTGCATGCGCGCTCTCTCCCTGCCACGAAGTGTACATGTTTATGCCCATTTTGCCGCTACCTCCCTCCAAACCGTTCAAAAAAAAATCAATCTCAACTTCACAAAATACAGTATGGCGTGATCCAGGTGTTGCGCAAATGTAATTTGTGGCGTTTAAATCCTCCGAAATGGTCCGAAAACAAGTTATATATTCAGCTTGCCAGGTTAGCTCGAAGGCCAGTATACTAACGAATCAATTGATTCGTTAGTATACTGGCCTTCGAGCTAACCT
>JARLGP010000210.1 GCA_031292735.1 Holophaga sp. | reverse complement strand
GCATGTGCAAGGACAACCACGGGCTTCTCCCCGGATCCAGCCACCGAGTGAACGATGGTGCCATCGGGGAATGAGCCTGCACCTCGTGCCTTCGCTCCAGCGCTTTGCCCTGCTTCTGCTGCTGGGCACCGGTGCGCTTGCCTTCGGCCAGGCTCCGGATTCCTGGCCGGACCCCGGCCTGTCCTCCACCCGGGACCTGTTCCCCCTGAACCTGACCCCGCTCACCTACCGGCCCACCGGCGCCACCACCCTCGGCCGGGGCAACAGCATGGTTGCCCTGCAGGTCACCCGGGGGAACACCTTCGAGTTCTCCAACCTGATCAAGGACCTGCTGAACAACACGACCCGGCAGGGCCGGATCAGCCCCGACCGCGCCTTGGTGCAGAGGCTCGCCCAGGCCTATGCCGGCGAGCCGCTCATCTACTATTTCGACGGGGAGGTCCAGCGCACGGAGATCCATTTCAAGGTCGGCGTGACCGACAGCACCGACCTTGGGCTGACCTTGGCGTGGCAAGGCATGAACGGCGGATTCCTGGACTCCCTCATCGAGGACGTTCACGATCTGGGCTTCCAGCAGGCCGGACGGACCGACCTGGAAAAGAACCAGATGACCCTGTTCGTCATCCAGAAAGGGCAGGTGATCTTCTTCTCCCAGGATCCGGTGCGGATCCATCCGGAGGATCCGGTCCTGACCGTCGTCCAGCGCTTCTATGAAACGCCCTGGCTGACCGTCAGCGCTTTCGGCAAGCTCCAGGTGCCCATGACCCAGTGGTACGGCTTCCAGTCCGACTGGGACTCCAGCGTGGGCATGGCCTTGCAGTGGCGCCCCAACCCGCGTCTGGTCGTGGACGGCGGGGCGGCCTACCTGCGCCGGGCCCTGAAGCGGTACGGGCCGGACCCCTTCTTCATCCGGGACCAGGTGGCCGGCCATCTGGGCTTCGAATGGCGCGGCTGGCGCTGGGCGCGGCCCTACCTGGTGCTGGCCGCCACCAGCGGCATCACCACCCCGGATCCGGGAACCAAGCTGGACAAGCTGTCGCTGACCCACGACCTGGGCGTCCATCTGCGCCTGGATGCCAACAAGGCCCTGACCTTGAGCTACATCAACAACATCTCGCACAACGAGAACACCGCCGACATGGAACTGGCCGTGAAGCTGACGGTCCGCCCCTGAGCGTTCCCGCTCACCAGGGGTAGGCGAGCCCGGCCAGCAGCATGTCGGTATCCCGGTCATACCGGGTGAGGGTGCGGTTCCATTGCAGCCGCCCGGACCAGTGGCCCCACAGGTGCCTTCCCACCACCATCGAATAGCGGAGGCTGGTGCGGAAGTTCACGGTCGAATGGGACGATAGCGAATCCTGGTCCGGGAAGACCCGGTTGAAGTACGGTCCGGCCCCGAAACTGAGCAGCCATCCGTGTTCCGGAGACCTGGCCGAGATCCAGGCCTGGATCGCCGCTCCGTCCCGTTTGGCGTGGTCGATGCTCCCCTCGTCGCTGTATTCGATGGACGCGTCCAGGTTTCGGGTCAGGCGACGGCGGTATTGCAGGGCGAACGCATCGAACAGGCCGGACTGTTCGCTTTCGAAGCTGTTGAGGATGGTGCTGCCGAAGAGAAGCGACAATTCGTTGTTCGTTTCGGTGATCGGTTCGCCTTCCCGGCCCCAGGCCGAGGAACTGCGGTCGCTCCGGGTGGCGCCGGTCCCGAACCGGGTGCTGAAGCCGACCATGAAGGCCTGGGTCTGATCGGGACCCAGGGTCCGGTTCAACTGGACGAAGGTGTCCCACGCCCCGCTGCCGATCGGGTACTGGGCCCTGAGGCTCAGCAGGGACTTTATCCCGTGCCGGTTGCGGTAGCCCGGGAGCTGGCCGGAGACGTTGCTCGGCACGGTGGTGGTGTCGAAATACCGGTAGGGCCCGTAGCCGAGCCCCAGGCGCAGATCATTGTTTTCCATGCGATGGAAACGCCAGGCCTGGATGACCGCCCCGTCCCGGTGGTGGTCCAGCAGGTGGCCTTCGTTCAGCCAAGTGAAGCTGCCTCCCCATTCCGGGGTGAAATGTTGAATGTATTGAGCCTGCCAGGAATAGGTGATGCTGCCCTGGTCGACGCTGTGAAGCCGCCCCACGGCGGCCGCAACCTCCTGGGCCCCCATGGGGCAAACGGCCCCGGTGACCAGGATCAACCAGCGGATCAGCCGCCGGAAGGCATTGGAATGCCTCATGCCGAAGTCTTCTGGGCGCCGATGCGCCCTGCGCCGCGCGGCCGAGCTTGCGGCACGGCCATTCCCAGGGTTCGATCCAATGCGAAATCATGAAAGGAATGCTCGAAGGGGATCTGGCGTGGGTTGATCATATGATCTACTTTATTGAAAAACCTACATTAGGCGCTAGCCTTAAGGTTAGAAATGTCAATAAAACAGCCTAATTATATTTGTTTCCAATGAATTAAGCTCGTGACCCTGTGCGGATTCCGGCCCGGTGCCCCCTCCCCGGCCCCCGCTCAAACCTTTTCCAGCAGCCCCTTGGCCAGGTCCTCCGCGGCCAACTGCTTGACCTTGAAGTGCATCTTCTTGCCGGTCGCGGTGAACGGCAGCTCGTCCAGGAACCGGTAGAACCGCGGCCGCTTGTACATGGCCAGCATGGGATGGTTGGTGCAGTGGGCGCCCAGCTCCGCGGCCGTCAGGGAAGGGTCGCCCTTGATGACGTAGGCCACCACCACCTGTCCGCGCAGCCGGTCCGGAACGGCGGTCACGATGGATTCCTTGACCTTCGGATGCAGGTTGAGAATCTCTTCGATCTGCACCGGATAGATGTTCTCGCCGGAGGAGATGATCATGTCGTCCTTGCGGCCCACCACGGTGACGTAGGCATTCCCGTCCCAGGTGCCCAGGTCGCCGGTGTACATGTAGCCCTTGTAGAACGTCCTTTCGGCCTCCTGGGGATTGTTGAAGTAGGAGTAGGTGGATTTCCCCGGGCATTTCAGGATGATCTCGCCCACCTCCCGGCCGTCCTGGGCCACCAGCTCGTGGGGCTCGGCCCGGCGGTCCGAGTGGACCTGGACCACCGCCACTTCGTCGTCGGTGCAGGACCGGCCCGCCGATCCGGCCATTTCGGGCAGGTCACAGGGCCGCAGGAAGGTGTTCCAGAAGGTTTCGGTGGTGCCGTAGCCGTTGAAGATGTTGGGCGTGAGCCGCTCCACGTAGTGGATGCAGTCCTCCCGCTCCAGCGGGGCGCCCATGGTGATGATGCCCTTCAGCCTGCTCAGGTCGACCGGGTGCCTTTGCTGCGCTTCGTACATCAACCGCAACATCGGCGGGCCGCCGATCAGGAAGTTGATCGCATACTTCTCGGCGTATTCCAGGCACAGCTTCTGCTGGAAGTGGCGCAGGACCACGATCTCGCCGCCCGCATACAGGGTCGGGGTCGGCCCGCCGGAGTGCAGTCCGCCCCGGTGGAACCAGGGGCTCATGTTCATCGTGCGGTCGGCCTGGCTGAGCGGGAAGTGCATGATGACGTCGTGCGCCGACAGGACCTCGTTGATGCTGTTGAGCGGAACCCCCTTGGGCAGACCGGTGGTGCCGGAGGTGTACAGCCGGGTGGTCTCGTCGTAGATGTTCATCGCATGGGGCAGGGCGGGATCCTGGCGGGATCGTCCCTGGACGTAGTCCTTGAAGGTCACGTGGCCGGCCGGCGCGGGTTCCTTGTCCCAGATGTCCACCATGACCACCCGGCGCGGCTGGTGCCTGGCCATGGCCAGCGCCTTCACGGCCACCTCGCGGATCTCGGCGTCATAGAGGAACACCGCCGGCTTGCTGTCGTCGATGATCATGGCCGTTTCGCCGGGGGACAGGCGGAAGTTGATCGGGCTGTTGATGGCGCCGATCTTCTGGGGGGCCAGGTAGCAGAACACGAATTCGGCGCAATTGAGCAACTGGTACATGACGACCTCCTGCTCCCCCACCCCGTCCGCGAGCAGGGCATGGGCCAACCCGTTCCCCTCCTGGTTCAGTTCGGCATAGCTCCAGGTGCGCTCCCGCAGGGGGCAGGTCAAGGCCGGATCCCGGGCGAGCCGGCTG
>JARLGP010000209.1 GCA_031292735.1 Holophaga sp. | reverse complement strand
GGCCGCGCCCACCGCCGCCGCCAGGCCCGCCGGGCCGGCCCCCACCACCAGGACCCGCATGGGCTCAGCCACGGCGCACCACCATGCCCTCCACGGCGGGGGTGAGGCAGGCCAGCCGTTCGCGGCCGTCCACCTGGACCAGGCATTCGAAGCACTGGCCCATGCCGCAGAGCGGGCCCCGGGGCGTTCCGGCCAGGCTCCGCCCGGCCACCGGCGGGCAGCCCAGCGCCGCGGTGAGCAGGGCCCCTTCGGGCACCGTCACCGCCACCCCGTCCACCAGGATCCTAGGCATGGGCCACCTCCGGGAAGCGGGCCGGGAGGAACGGCGCGGGGTCCAGCGGTGCGGGCCGGCCCAGGATGGCGCAGGCGATCAGCTGGGCGGTGGCAGGCGCGGTGGTGATGCCCAGGCCTTCGTGGCCGCAGGCCAGGAACAGTCCGGGCCGGCCGGGCACCGGCCCGATGAGCGGCCGGTGGTCCGGGGTGGTGGGGCGGAAGCCGGTCCAGGCGCGCAGCACCGGCACCGTGGCCAGCCCCGGCACGAAGCCCATGGCCCGTTCCAGCATGCGCCGGAGCAGGGCCGGACGCAGCTCCGGCTGCTCGTCGCCGAATTGCCGGCAGGAACCCACCAGCAGCTGGCCGTTGGGCCGCGGCTGCAGGTTGAAGGCCACGCTTTCGCCGGCCTCCCCGTGGGCGGAAACCAGGTAGCCCATTTCCACCAGCTGGTGGCGAAGAAAGCCCGGCTGCCGGGTGGTGATGGCCAGGTGCCCCTTGCGCCGCACCAGCGGGAGCCCCGGCAGCAGGGCCCGGGATTCGCTGCCGGCGGCCAGCACCACCTGTCCGCAGGGCAGCAGGGTGCCGTCCGCCAGGCGCACCGCTTCCGGTTCCAGGCCCGCCACGGCGGCGCCGGTGCGGATCTGCGCCCCGGCCCGGCGGGCCGCCTCGGCCAGCAGGCGGGCCGCGGCCGGAGGGTAGAGCACCGCGTCGCCGGGCACCCGCATGCCGCCGGCGATGCCCGGGGCCAGGCAGGGCTCCGCCTGGTGGACGGCCTGGCGGTTCAGGGCCTGGACCGGGATGCCGGCGTCCCGGTAGGCCTGGCAGCGGGGCTCCACCAGCGCCAGCTCCCGCTCGTCGGCCGCCAGCCAAAGGGTGCCGCAGGGATCCAGCTCCAGGGCGGCGCCCAGCCGCGGGGCCAGGGCCCGCCAGCCCTCCTGGCCCAGCCGGCAGAGGCCCAGTTCCGCCCGGGAACCGTCCAGCGCCACCAGGTGGCCCATGGCCGCGCCGGTGGCGCCGCCGCCCAGCCCTTCGGCCTCCAGCAACGTCACCCGGCAGCCGGCCTCGGCCAGGGCCAGGGCGCAGGCGGCGCCCACCACCCCGCCGCCGATGATGATGACCTCGGCGCTCACGCCGGGATCCCGAACCTGAAGGGGTCGTCGGGGTCGAACAGCAGCGTGGCTTCGGCGGTCACGTGGGCCCGGCCCTGGATGTGCGGGAGCAGCTCGCCGTCCTCCCGGGCCAGCCAGCCGCTGAACACCGAGCCGATCAGACTTTCCTGGCGCCAGACCTGGCCCTCCGCCAGCCGGGCGTCCTCCCGCAGGCAGGCCAGCCGGGCCGAGGTGCCGGTGCCACAGGGGCTGCGGTCCCAGGCCTGGCCGGGGCAGAGCACGAAGCCCCGGCCGTGGTTGGCCGGGTCCGCCGGAGGCCCGGTGAGCTCCACGTGGTCGATGGGGGCGCCGTCGTCCCCGGTGATCCCGTCCCGGGCCAGGGCCGCGCGGATGGCCACGGCGGCCTCCTGCAGGCGCGGGCGGTTTTCCGGGAGCAGGGCGAGGCCGTGCTCCTCCACCAGGAAGAACCAGTTGCCGCCCCAGGCCACGTCGCCCCGCACCTGGCCCAGGCCGGGCACCGCCACCGGCACGTTGCGGAGCGAGCGGCGGGCGGCCACGTTGACCACCACCGCGCTGCCGTCCTCCCGCAGTTCCGCCGTCACCGCCCCCACCGGCGTGTCCAGGCGCAGCCGGCCGGGGGCGATCCGGCCCAGGTGGCGCAGGGTCTCCACCACCCCCAGGGTGCCGTGCCCGCACATGCCCAGGGTCCCCACCTGGTTGAAGAAGATCAGGCCCAGATCGCAGTCCGGCCGGAACGGCGGCACCAGCAGCGCGCCCACCAGGGCCTCCCAGCCGCGCGGCTCGCAGGCCACGGCCCGGCGCCAGGGATCGTGCTCCGCCTCCAGCCGGGCGCGGCGCTCGGCCAGCGGCCCCCGGCCCAGGTCCGGGCCGCCGGTGAGCACGGTCCGGGTGGGCTCGCCGCCCGTGTGGCTGTCAACGACCTGGATCTGAAGGAGCTGGCTCACCGGGCGGCCTTTCAAGGAACCGCCAGCTTGACGCCTCCCCGCCTCCGGGTCTTGTGCGCTTTTCCCACGGGAAACGATGAAAAAGCACAAAATCCCTAGTATATTTCAGTCATGCCTGCCCGCCGCCCTTCGGCCCTGGACGTCCTGCTGCCGACCCTGGACAGCCTCGCTTTCGTGGAGGAGCTGTTCGACCGGGTGCGGGACGCGGTGTTCACGGTGAAGGACGTCCAGGGCCGCTACCTGGCCATGAGCCGGAGCGGCCTGGAGCGCTGCGGGCTGCCCACCCGGGCCGCCGCCATCGGCAAGACCGCCTTCGACCTCTGGCCGGCGCACATGGCCCGGCGCTACGCCGAGCAGGACGCCAGCCTGTTCCGCACCGCCCGCCCGCTGGCGGATGCCCTGGACTTGACCCTCTACCCGGACCGCCGGCCGGGCTGGTGCCTCACCCAGAAGCTGCCCCTGCAGGACGCCGCCGGCCGGGTGGTGGCCTTGGCCTGCCTCAGCACCGACCTGCCCGAGCCGAGCCGCTGCGGGATCACCTTCGCCCCCTTCGCCGCCGCGGTGGAGCACATCCACCGCCACTTCGCCGAGGGCCTGCGCCAGGAGGAGCTGGCCGCCCTGGCCGGCCTCTCCCTGGGCCAGTTCCAGCGGCGCATGAAGAAGCTGTTCCAGCTGAGCCCCGGCCAATACGTGATGAAGGTGCGCATCCAGGCCGCCGCCGACGCCCTGGCCGATTCGGACCGCCCCATCGCGGCCATCGCCTTCGAGGTGGGCTTCTGCGACCAGGCCGCGCTGAACCGCCACTTCAAGCGGGTGGCCGGCCTGAGTCCCGCGGCCTACCGGCGCTGGGCCAAGAGCAAGGAGTAGCTACTTCGGGCTGGACCACTTTGGCTGGTGGCAGTGCACGCACTCCCCGCTGAAATCGTCCCGGGTCTCGCCGTCGTGGGTGAACGGCTTGCCGCAGTGGGGGCAGGGGAAGGCGGACAGCGAGGTGGCGGCCCACAGGGTGCCGCCCAGGAACAGCACCAGCGCGCCCAGGATCGGCTTGCCCGAATGCCGCGCCCGGGCCGGCAGGATGCTGAGGCCCAGCAGGGCCAGCCCGGCCAGGGCGATCCACGCCAGCCGCCTGCGCTTCTGCCGGTATACCAGCCAGGGATCGGGGGTCATGGGGCTCCTCAAGGCTGCTGCGGGCGCCCGGGCCTGGACTGGGTCAGGTCGTACGGCGTCTCCTGGTAGACGTAGTAATTCAACCAGTTGGAGTAAAGCAGGTTGGCGTGGCCGCGCCAGCGCACCAGGGGGGCGCGGGTGGGGTCGTCGTCCGGGAAGTAGTTCCTGGGCACGGCGATGGGCAGGTCCTTGGCCCGGTCCCGGGCGTATTCCTCGCCCAGGGTTCCCGGGTCGTACTCCGAGTGCCCGGTGACGAAGATGTGACGGCGGTCCTCGGAGATCACGATGTAGACCCCGGCCTCGGCGGATTCCGCCAGCAGCGCCAGCCCGGGCGTGGCCAGGATGTCCTCCCGGCGCACTTCGGTGTAGCGGGAGTGGGGCGCGCAGAACACGTCGTCGAAGCCCCGGGCCAGCCGCTCGTTGCGCAGGTCCAGGTGGTGCTCGAACACCCCGGAGAGCTTTTCCGCCAGGGGCCGCTTGGGGATCCCGTAGTAGTGGTAGAGCCCGGCCTGGGCGCCCCAGCAGATGTAGAAGGTGGACGTGACGTTGGTGAGCGCCCAGTCCATCACCTCCTTCAGCTCCTCCCAGTAGTCCACCTGCTCGAACGGCAGGGTCTCCACCGGCGCGCCGGTGATGATCAGGCCGTCGAAGCACTGGTGGCGGATGTCGCTGAAGGTGGAGTAGTGCTCCAGCAGGTGCTCCTGCGGGGTGTTCCGGGATTCGTGGGAATCCATGTGCAGCAGCTCGATCTCCACCTGGATGGGGCTGTTGCCCAGCAGCCGCAGCAGCTGGGTCTCGGTGCTGATCTTGGTGGGCATCAGGTTGAGGATGGCGATCCGCAGCGGCCGGATGTCCTGGCGCAGGGCGCGCTGCTCGCCCATGACGAAGATGTTTTCGCTTTCCAGGATGCCTGTGGCGGGCAGGGTATCGGGGATCTTGACGGGCATGGGGGCTACTCCTTGAGCTCACGCTGACCTCGGTCGTTCCAACGCTCCGGGGCCCATGGATCTGTGGATCTGCGGATCTGCCAGTTCATGACAGCTCGACATCTTTCCCGCGGTTTGCACCGCGGGCAGGAATTGGCACCACACCCCTAGAGCAGGTTGCCAAGGTTTCACAGGGCCCGTCCCTCCACCTTTCTGGATTTCGCGCTATGGAACTGACAAAGATCAACTGAACCTAAAGCTTCGGACAAAAGTCCGGCTCTGCCAAGGGGCAAATGCGGCCGGTCAGTCCTGCCCGCGCTTCTTGGGGAAGGCCGGGGCGGCCGTGTCCCACTTGCGCCTGGCCGGGGCGGCATAGGGCTTCTTCGGCCCGGCGGCCTTGTCGGCCCAGGGCTTCGGCCGGAACGGCGCCTTCTGCCCGGGGGTCCAGCCCGCCTTCTCGCCGGGCCTGGACTTGTACGGGCGCTTCTCGGTGGAATACTCCTGCTTGGGCGAATCCGGGATGTCGTAGCCGTCCGGGGAGGTCCCCTCCACCAGGGACAGCAGCGCGGCCACCAGCTCCGGGGCCTCCCGCTGCTCCAGCATGCGCTTGGCCATCTCCAGGTGCCGGGGCGAATCCACCGTGGCGATCCGCTCGGCCAGCTTGCGCGCCCGGGTTTCCCGGATCTCCGCCTGGGTGGGCAGCGCGCGCCAGTCCAGCTTCAGCCCGCCGCGCCGGCTCCAGGCCAGCAGGATCCTGGATTCCTTGAAGTTCACCAGGGCCAGGGAGGCCCCCTTGAGCCCGGCCCGGCCGGTGCGGCCGGAGCGGTGGATGTAGCTTTCCATCTGGGTGGGGATGCCCATGTGCACCACCAGGGGCATGGCCTCCACGTCGATGCCGCGGGCCGCCACGTCGGTGGCCACCAGGTAGCGCAGCTTGCCCTCCTTGAAGAGGGACATGATCCGGTTGCGGCTTTGCTGGCTCAGGTCGCCGTGCAGGCAGTCGGCGGACAGCCCGGCGTCGCGCAGCGACTGGGCCACGGTCTCGGTGGTGACCTTCATCTTGGTGAAGATCAGCGCCGAGGAAGGCTCGTCCGCCAGCAGGAAGTTCACCAGCGCCTTGGTGTGCAGATGGTCGGGCACCAGGCAGGGGGTGTGTGCGATGTCGGCGTGCTGGGAGGTGCCCTCGGCCTGGCTGTGGTTGATCCGGTGCGGGTTGTTCAGGAAGCGCTTGGCCAGGCTGGCGATGGGGGCGGGCAGGGTGGCCGAGAACAGGAAGGTCTGCTGTCCCGCGGGCACGCCGGAAAGGATCTTCTCCACGTCCTCCAGGAAGCCCATGTTGAGCATCTCGTCGCACTCGTCCAGGACCACCATGGTGACCCCCGACAGGTCCAGGGTGCCGCGGTCCAGATGGTCCTGCACCCGGCCGGGGGTGCCCACCACCACCCGGGCGCCGTACTTGAGCGCCTTCAGCTGGGGCGCGTAGCCCAGCCCGCCCACCAGCATGGCGATCTCCAGCCGCGGCATCACGCTCTGCAGCTCCTCGCCCACCTGCTGGGCCAGCTCGCGGGTGGGGGTGAGGACGATGGCCTGGGGCCGTTTCTCTTCGCTGAGCCGGTGCATGAGCGGCAGGCCGAAGGCCAGGGTCTTGCCCGAGCCGGTTTCGCTCTGCACCAGCAGGTCGCGGCCCTCGAGTCCTGGCTGGAACGATTCCGCCTGGACCGGCGTGGGGGAATGGAAACCGCGCCGTTCGAGGGCTCCCAGGAACGGTTCGGAGCAGCCCATGGCTGCGAAGGTATCAAAGGTCAAGATGTCTCCCGGGGCGCCGCCGGATCGTAGGGGCTGAACTGCGCCTGCCGGACCTGGCCCAAACAGCCAGTATCCCACAAAATACCATTATTGTCTAAGGAAAACTAGAACTTCCCGCCGCCCTTGCGGGCCTCCCGCAGGGTGTCCCGGATCCGGTTCTGGATATCCTCCACCAGCAGGATCATCCGGGCCTGCTGGGCCGGGGGCAGCGACTTGAGCACCTCGGCCTCGAACTGGTGCTTGGCGTCCTCCTGCTTCTGGCGCAGATCCAGGAACTGCTCCACCAGCGGCTTGGCCCGGACGTTCTTGTCCTCTTCCGATCCGGCCCCCACCAGCACCTGGTTCATCTGGGCGCGCAGCTGCACCATCTGCCGGCTGCGCGCGATGAAGTCCCGGTCCCAGCGGCCCCAGCGCTCGGCCAGCGCCTTGGCCCGGTCCTCGGAGACGCCCAGGCTCTGCTGGATGCGCGCCACCCGCAGCTGGAAGAACTGGGCCAGGATGTGCCCCTCCTGGGCGGACCTGCCGGGCTGCAGGCTCGACGAGCCCGGCGCAGGCGCCGGCCCCTGCTGGGCGGTGAGCACCGTGGCAAGGGCGAACATCAGCAGGGGCCTGTACAACATGAGCTACTCCGAGTAATGCCTGATCATGGGCGGTAGTCCTGGCTGCTCACCCGCTCGATCACGATCCGGGCCTGTTCGGGGCTGAGATTGGGCAGTTGGGCGTAGTCTTCTTCCCCCTCCTGGAAGGGGGTGTCCGGAAGGGCGTCATGGGTTTCCAGCGCGGGGGTGGCCAGGGTGGCTTCCACCATGGGGGTCCGGTTGGCCCGGCCCACCCAGAAGCCGCCGGTGCCCACCGCCAGCAGCAGTCCGGCGGCCATGGCCCAGAGGACGAGGGGGCGGCGGCGGCGCCGGGGGCCGGCGGGCAGCTTGCTGAGGATCCGTT
Source organism: Holophaga sp. (assembly GCA_031292735.1). Next base: position 14,523 of record JARLGP010000209.1, on the reverse strand, counting down.
CCGGCAGGCGCTCGAAATAGCCGGCAGGGGCCGTGGCTTCGGCGTCCTGCAGGGCCAGCCAGGCGATCCGGGCCTCGGAACAGGCGGGGCAGGTCGCCACGTGGGTTTCGGTGGCGGCGCCAAGGGTGAGCGGATCCGCCTCGATCTCGGCCAGGGCCCGGGCACAGGCTTCAGGAATGGGGGTAAGCTGCCCTTTCATGACCGCGCTCCTTTCACCAGCTGGGAGAGGTTCTGGATGGCATGGAAGATGTGGGCCTTGACGCTGCCCACCGAAATGTCCATCTCCCGGGCGATATCTTCATATTTCCAATCGTTCTCGATCTTCAGCATGAGCGCCTGGCGCTGGCGCTGGGGCAGCCGGGGCAGGGCCTCCCTGAGCAGGCGCCGGGATTCCAGTTCCAGCAGCGCGCTCATCTGGTTGCCCTCCACCCGGAGGGCCAGGTGCTCCGGGCCGTCCTCGGTGGGATCCAGGCTTTCGTGGCCGCTGCGCTTGCGGGTGAGGAAGTTCAGCGCCTGGCGGGTGGTGATGGTGATCAGCCAGGTGCGGAAGGACGATTCGTAGCGGAAGCCGGGCAGGGCCCGGAACACCCGGAGGAAGGTCTCCTGCACCACGTCGTCGGCGTCCAGGTGGTTCTTGAGGATGGAAAAGGCCTTGCCGTAGACGTCCCGCTGGAAGCGCTCCACCAGGGACCCGAAAGCGGCCTGGTCGCCTGCCTGGGCAGCCTCCACCCAGGCCTCCACTTCAGGCCCATGGTAGGGGGAATCGCTGGCCGCCTGTTCCATCAACTTCTCGTCGTAACGGGCTACTGAAATGGCTATCATCATGGGCTCGCTGGGAAAAGACAAGAGAAAGCGAACATTCCCCGTCGTAAGGTAGACCCGGAGGCCCCCTCTGGGGTTGAATGATGTTAATAGAATTGGAGAAGGCCATGGTCAAGTCGCGCAGCCGCATCTATCCGCTCCTTACGGAAGAGCAGATCCGGCAGCGGGTCAAGGAACTGGGCGCCCAGCTCACCGCCGACTACGAAGGCAAGGACCTGGTGGTGATCGGGCTGCTGAACGGGGTCTACCCCTTCTTCGCCGACCTCACCCGGGCCATGGACCTGGATCTGGATGTGAACTTCATGCGGGTGGCCAGCTACGGCGGCGGCACCGAAAGCACCGGGGAAGTGAAGATCATCTTCGACGTGGACAAGTCCATCCGCGGCCGGCATGCGTTGGTGATCGAGGACATCGTGGACACCGGGCTCACCCTGTTCAAGGTGCGCAACCTGCTGCTGGACCGGGAGCCCGCCAGCCTCAAGATCGTCACCCTGCTGGACAAGCCCGGCCGGCGCCGGGTGAGCGTCCCGGTGGACTACGTGGGCTTCGCCATCGAGGACCACTTCGTGGTGGGCTACGGCCTCGACCTGGATGGGATCCATCGCAACCTTCCCTACGTCGGCATCTACAACCCGGCATGAGAACCTCCCCGAGCTTCTGTGCCGCCCTGGTCCTGTGCGCCCTGCTGGGCCCGGGCTGCGCCTACCACCGCCTGGACAACCGGCCCAGGGTGGCGGCCTGGCTGGTGCGGGGGGAGACCGTGCGGATCGGCAGCTTCGAGAACCACTCGCCCAGGTTGGGGGCCGAGGAGGTGTTCCGCAAGGCGCTGGAGAACCGCATCATGGCCGCCGCCCCGTGGAAGCTGGTGCCCCCCACCGCGGCCTCCCGCTGGGTGCTCCGGGCCACCCTTGAACACTACGAGGTGCGGGCCCTGGGGCTGTCCCTGGGGTCCGGCGGCAACACCGCCTCCGCCGGCAGCGCCAGCCGGCTGGAAGTGAGCGTCACCGCCTCGGTGCAGCTGCTGGACGGGGTCACCGGCGACGTGATCATCAGCCGGCCGCAGCTGACCTTTTCCAACCAGTACCGGGTGGACCAGAACTTCGCCAGCTTCGACAACCAGGAGCTCCGGGTGCTGGGCACCCTGGCCGACGACTTCGCCGAAAGCTTCCTCACCCAGCTGCTGGAAGGGGGCGACTGAATGACCCCGCCCCGCTCGTGGCTGGATGCCACGTACGCCCTGGTGCACGGCGAGGACGGCGACGGCCGCTCGGCGGCGGTGGCGGCCTGGAAGGCCCAGCACGTGGACCCCGAATGGGAGGTGTTCTCCTTCACGGTCTGCGCCGAGGGCTGCCCCTGGCCGGAAGTGCTGAACGCCCTGGGCGAATCGGCGCCCCTGGGGGCCGACCGGGTGGTGCTGGTGCCCCAGGCCGACAACCTGCTGGAAAAGGCCAAGGAACTGCCCCCGGCGGTGAAGCAGACCCTGCAGTCGCCGCTGCCCGGCACCCGGCTGCTGCTGGTGGCCCGGGGCACCCTGTCCGCCGGCCCCGGCCGGATCCTGGGGGCCAAGCCGTTCAGCGAATGGAACCAGCAGGGGCGGGTGCTCAAGGTGGGGGCGCTGGAACCCAAGGAGGCCGCCGCCTGGATCGAAGGGGCGGCTTCCGCCATGCGGATCCGGCTGGAATCGGGGGTGGCCCAGCGGATCGCCGGCCGGCTGGGCGGCAATCCCGGGATCCTGCGGCGCACCCTGGAAGTGCTGGACCTGATCGCCGGGGACCGGCCCGTGAGCCTCGACCTGGTGGACCAGGCCACCTTCCGGCTGGGCGAGCAGAACCTGTTCGCCTGGAGCAAGGCCTGGCAGACCGGGCAGATCGCCTCGGCCCTGCACGCCCTGCGCCTGGCCCTGGAGGACGATCCCTCCAGCGGCGGGCCGCTGGCGCTCCTGGGCCAGGCCCGGCGGGAAGTGGAACGGCTGTGCCGGCTGGCCGAGGCGCGCCGGCAGGGCCTCAAGGGCGGCCCGGAGCTGGTGGCCGCCCTGGGCCTGGGCCCGCGCCAGGCGTTCCTGCTGGACGGCTACGTGCGGGTGCTGGGCCGGATCGGCGCCGAAGGGGCCCTGCGCCTGCTCACCCTGGTCAACCAGACCGACCTGGACCTCAAGGGCCAGGCCATCTCCCGCAGTCCCACCCCCCTGCTGAACCTCACCACGGCGCTTTGCCGGGCCTGGGGGAATTGACCGGACTCACACACAAGGGCCCTTGTCATTTTCGGATTTCGGATCGACCCTTTACCCATAACCTTTTCTCATCTTGGGGGTCCCATGCCTTCCTGCCCGATGCCTGATCTCACGCCGATGGCCACTGTGGAAGCGAAGTCGGTGCTGCCCAAGGGCTGGACCGCCGACCTGCGCAGCCCGCAGACCGTCGACATCACCCTGGCGGTGACCGAACTGCTGCGCCGGAGCACCAGCCGGATGCCCCAGGACATCATCGAGGCCCTGGTGGCCAGCCGCAACGGCGAGGAGGAGAACTCCCGCGCCGCCAACACCCTGGACACCATGCTGGAGAACATCAAGCTGGCCGACGAGCGGGTCGCCCCCCTGTGCCAGGACACCGGCACAGTGATCTTCTGGGTGCGCCATCCGTTCGGCATCTCCCAGCAGCGGCTCAAGGCCCAGATCCGCGCCGCGGTGCGGGAAGTCACCAGCCGTTCCTGGCTCCGGCCCAACTGCGTGGCCGCCCTCAGCGGCAAGAACCCCGGCAACAACATGGACCCGTTCGGCGAAGGCCACCCCGTGATCCACTTCGAGGAGTGGGACAAGCCCGAGGTCGAAGTGGCGGTCATGCTCAAGGGCGGCGGCTGCGAGAACGTGGGCGCCCAGTACCGGCTGCCCGACGTGAGCCTCGGCGCCGGCCGTGACTTGGCCGGGGTGCGCAAGTGCGTCATCGACGCCGTCACCAAGGCCCAGGGCGCGGGCTGCGCCCCCGGCATCCTGGGCGTTGCCATCGGCGGCGACCGGGTCACCGGCTACGAAAAGAGCAAGGAAGTGATCCTGCGCAAGCTGGGCACCCCCAACCCGGACCCCAAGCTGGACGCCTTCGAGCGCCAGCTCACCGCCGACCTGAACACCCTGGGCATCGGCCCCATGGGCTACGGCGGCAAGACCACCGCCCTGGGCGTGCTGGTGGCCGAGATGTTCCGCCACCCGGCCAGCTTCTACGTGAGCATCAGCTACATGTGCTGGTCGTCCCGGCGCAACCTGCTGCGTCTGGATGCGGCCGGCCATCCCTCCTTCATCTGATCCCCAGCCATTGACCACGAACCGAGCCCACGTCCGGGAGAAGCCCTATGAAACGCATTACGACCCCCATTTCCGAAACAACGATCCGCGACCTGAAGGTCGGCGATGAAGTCCTCCTTACCGGCCGGGTGGTTCTGTCCCGGGACATGGGCCACAAGTACATGGTGGAAAACAAGCCCGAGTGGCTCAAGCCGATCCTGGCCGAGGCGGTGATCTACCACTGCGGCCCGGTGGTGGCCCACCACGAGGACGGCCACTGGTCCTTCGTCTCCTGCGGACCCACCACCAGCAACCGGGAAGAGCCCTACCAGGCCACCGTGCTGGAGACCTACAACGTCCGCGGGGTGATCGGCAAGGGCGGCATGGGCAAGAAGACCTCCGACGGCCTGGCCAAGGTGGGCGCCTGCTACTTCCACGCCACCGGCGGGGCCGGGGCGCTGCTGGCCGAGCGGGTCAAGCGGGTGGTGGACGTGAAGATGCTGGAAGAGTTCGGCAGCCCCGAAGCCTTCTGGATCGTCGACGTGGAGGACTTTCCGCTGGTGGTGACCATGGACAGCCACGGCGGCAGCCTGCACGAGGAAGTGGCGGCGGCCAGCCAGGCCCGGGCCAAGGAGCTGATGGCCCAGAAGTAACGCCCGCATGACCACCTACGATCAGCTGGGCCGCCAACTGGCGGCCGACCTGTCCCTGTTCCTGGAGCCCGAGGAGGCCCGCGCCGAAAGCCGCTGCTGGCTGGAGGAGGGCCTGGAACGGTCCCGGGCCTGGCTGGCGGCCCACGGCCAGGAGCCGGTGGCCGCCTTTGAAGCCGCCCGGATCGAGGCCTGGCTCCAGCGCCGGCGCACCGGCGAGCCCTGGTCCTACCTGGTGGGCTGGGCCCCGTTCCGGGGCCGGCGCTTCACGGTGACCCCGGACACCCTCATCCCCCGGCCCGAGACCGAGATCGTCCTGGAGGCCGCCCTGGAGGTGGGCCGGCGGCTGGGGGTGCTGCACGCCTGCGACATCGGCACCGGCACCGGCATCCTGGCCATCTCCATGGCCCTGGAGACCGACTGGGACGTGGTGGCCTCGGACCTCAGCCCGGGCGCCCTGGCGGTGGCCCAGGCCAACGCCCGGCGCCTCCAGGCCAAGGTCCGGTTCCATCAGGGCGACCTGCTGGCGCCGGTGCCCGATCCGGTGGGGCTGGTGGTGTCCAACCCGCCCTACGTGGACCCGGCCGACGCGCCGGGGCTCCAGCGGGAACTGGCCTTCGAGCCCGCCTCGGCCCTGTTCGCCCCGGACCACGGCCTGGCCCTGGCCAGCGCCCTGCTGGTGCAGGCCTTCGCCCGCTCGGCCCCGGGCTGCGTGCTGGAGATCGGCGCCGGCCAGGGCGCGGAGCTGCAGGCCCGGGCCCAGGCCGCCGGCTGGCGCCGGGTCACGGTGCACCAGGACCTGGCCGGCCACGACCGGGTGCTCATGGCGGTGCGATAACTGGCACGGCACCTGCTCAGGTAAGTCAGAGGAGGCGCCGAATGCGGTATATTTTGCCCATACTATTAGGGCTCGTGCTGGTGGGCTGCTCCCTCCCGAATGCCCACGACAAGACCATGACCACCAAGCCCAAGATCCCCTATGAGGAAGACGCCCTCACCCAGACCCCGCTTTCGGACGGCTCCCTGTGGCAGGATCGCATGCTGGTGGCCGATCTGCGGGCCCGCAGGCTCAACGACCTGCTGACCATCCGGGTCACCGAGTCCACCACCGCCACGGTCAAGGGCGATCTCTCCACCAGCCGGGTCGGTTCCAACAGCTATGGCGCTTCCGGGATCCTGTCCCGGATCGCCACCCTGGGCATCGGCGCCGGGGCGGCCGTCGCTTCCACCCCCACCACCACCACCAGCAACAGCTTCAAGGGGGCCGGCAACACCGACCGCAGCGCGGCGTTCACCACCACCATCACCGCCCGGGTGGTGAAGGTGCTGGGCAACGGCAACCTGATCTTCGAGGGCTACCCGGACATCCAGCTGAACAACGAGACCCAGCGGCTGTACGTGGCCGGCATGGTCAACCCGGTGTTCCTGGACGTGAACAACAGCATCTCCTCCGGCCAGGTGGCGGAGTTGAAGGTGGGCTACGGCGGCCAGGGGGTGGTGGACGAAACCACCAAGCCCGGCTACGTCAGCCGGCTGCTCAACTTCATCTGGCCGTTCTAGAGGCCCGTACGGCATTCATTCAGTCAAGGCCACTCATGCAGGGGATGCGCGAAATGTTCAATGGATTGGTTCCGAAACGGCTTGATGCGGGTGCCCTGCGGCTCGCGGTCCTGTTCCTGTCCGGCTGGTGCCTGTTCGCCGCCGCCAACCTGGACACCAAGGAGGCCAGGTTGGAAGTCCGGCTTCGGGAAGTGGCCAACCTGCAGGGCGTCCGGGCCAACCAGCTGCTGGGCTACGGCCTGGTGGTCGGGCTCAAGGGCACCGGCGACACCACCCAGGCCAAGTTCACCGCCCAGACCCTGTCCAACCTCCTGGCCCGCCAGGGGGTGCAGATCGCGCCCTCCAGCGTGCTGGTGAAGAACGTCGCCTCGGTGATGGTCACCGCCGACCTGCCGGCCTTCGCCCGGCCCGGCCAGCGCATCGACGTGACCGTCAGCTCCACCGGCGACGCCGCCTCCCTGGCCGGGGGCACCCTGCTCATGTCGGCCCTCCAGGGCCCCGATACCCAGGTCTACGCGGTGGCCCAGGGGCAGGTCCTGGTGGGCGGCTTTTCCGCCCAGGCGGGCGGCTCCTCGGTGGTGAAGAACCACCCCACCGCCGGCCGGATCCCCGACGGGGGCCTGGTGGAACGGGAGGTGGCCGGTGTCTTCAACGACCACAAGTCGCTGCACTACAGCCTCCAGGAGGAGGATTTCACCACCGCCGTGCGGGTGGTGCATGCCATCAACCAGGAGCTGGGCGAGCCCGCGGCCAAGGCCCTGGATTCCCGCACGGTGGAGGTGGGGATCCCGGCCGAATACCAGGGCCGGCTGGTGGAGCTGGTGGCCCGGCTCGAGAACCTGCCGATCCAGCTGCAGAACAAGGCGCGGGTGGTGGTCAACGAGAAGACCGGCACCGTGGTCATGGGGGCGGAAGTGCGGATCGGGGCGGTGAGCATCGTCCAGGGCGGGCTGGCCATCCAGGTCACCTCCACCCTCCAGACCAGCCAGCCGCTGCCGTTCAGCAGGGGCAAGACCGCCACCACCGCCCAGAAGGACGTGAAGGTGGACGAGGAGAAGATGAAGACCCTGACCATCGAGCCCGGCATCTCCGTGGGCCGGCTGGCGGAAATGCTCAACAGCATCGGCACCACTCCCCGGGACATGATCGCCATCCTCCAGGCCATCAAGGACGCCGGGGCCCTGAACGCCGAGCTGAGGGTCCTGTGAGCGGGCTCCCGCCGCTGGCCCAGGCGGCTCCCCAGGAAATCGTTGCCCAGTCCATGCCCGGCCCGGGCTCCAACCCGGGCGGCAACGCCGAGGCCGCCAAGCAGTTCGAAGGCATGCTGATGGCGTTCGTGTTCCAGCAGATGCGCAAGACCGTCCAGCCTTCGGGCCTGTTCGGCGACACCGGCATGGCCCGCAGCACCTATGAGTATCTGCTCGACCAGGCGGTCACCAGCAACGCCATGGATGCCGGCAAGGGCTGGGGCCTGAGCCAGCAGTTGGCGGCCAAATGGAATGCCCCGACCACTAAATAAGAGAGACTCCCGCTACAGGACTTGACTGGAACGGCTTCGGTGCCGATACCTGTCCTGATGAGGTGAGTTCATGAAGGTTTCGGGCAATACGGGCGGGGTGGGCACCACCCCGGGGGTGGCGGGGCCGAAACCCGCCGGCGGCGCTCAGCCTGCGGGCACCACCAGCACTCCCGCCGTCCAGGGCGATGCCCTCAGCGTCTCCAGCAGCGCCCAGTTCATCGCCGTGGCTCGGGCGGAACTGGCCAAGATCCCCGATGTCCGCACCGATAAAGTCAACGCCATCAAGGCCAAGCTCGAATCCGACGAGTACAGCCCCGACAGCGAGGCCGTGGCCGACGGGTTGGTGCGGGAGCACACGCCCCCGACCCCGAGCGACCTGAGCTGATCCCATGGTCTCGCCGCTGGGCCAGCGCCAGATGTTCCAGACCATCAACGTGGAGGCGGTTCGGGCTGCCGCGGAAACCAGCGGACTGCTCCAGCGGGAGGCCACCCATAAGCAGGTGATGGCCGACCGCATGGCCGAGGACCAGGCCTCGGTGCCGGAGATTCCCCGCACCGAGGCCATGAGGACCGAGGAACGCAAGGGCGGCGCGCGGGACCAGGGCGGCCGCCAGGGCCCGGGGCACGGCCCCGGGGAAACGGCCGACGATCAGGAAGCGGCTCCGGAGGGTGCAAATCCTGCCGAGGGGCACCTGGATTTCCTCGCCTAGAGTGGTATGAGCCTTGCGATGGAATGCCCTGGAGGTATTCCATGCTGCACTCGCTGCCCGCTATGCTCAACGACCTGGAGCACAAGCTCATGGCGGCCGAAGACCCCTTGCCGCTCCTGACCAGCATCCGCTGGTCGGAGGTGATCGACTGGCCCAAGACCCACGAGGAGGCTGCGCGGCTCCAGCGCAAGCTCGAGGGCATCCAGTTCCTGATCAACGGGCTGCAGGCCCCCCTGCGGGCCACCCTGATGCGGTTGAACGAAGGCGCCACCTACGTCGCCAAAGGGGGCCCCAACCTGCCGCCCGTCATTTCCCTCCGGTTCCAGCGCAGTGTCTAGACAGGCTCCTAGGAGGCTCCCATGGGCAATCTGACTTCCAGCCTTGGCATCGGGCTCTCCGGGCTCGTGGCCAGCCAGGAGGCGATGAGCGTCATCGGGCACAACATCGCCAACGTGCACACCTCCGGCTACAGCCAGCAGCAGGCGATGCTGAGCACCAGCTCATCCACCACCTACGGGGGGCTCATCTTCGGCAGCGGGGTGACGGTGACGTCCATCCAGGCCCTGCGCGACCAGTTCCTGAACCTGCAGGTGACCCAGTCCCTGAGCAAACAGGCCAGTGCCCAGACCACCTACAACGGCATCCAGGGGGTCTCCTCGGCCTTCTCCGACGATGGCACCACCGGGCTCAACACCCAGATCTCGGCGTTCTTCTCCAGCCTCACCACCCTGGCCGGCAACCCCACCAGCGCCGCCCTGAACGAGAACGTGGTGGGTGCGGCCCAGACCATGATCCAGGAACTGCAGACCTCCTACCAGACGGTCAACGGCCAGATCAGCACCGCCAATAGCCAGGTGGGCTCGCTGGTGCCGCAGATCAACACCCTCACCAGCCAGATTGCCGCTCTCAACACCCAGATCTCCCAGCAGATCAATCCAGCCGGCGACAATGACGCCATCGACCAGCGGCAGGCGCTGACCGATCAGCTGGCCAGCCTGGTGGGGATCCAGGTTTCCACCGACACCCACAACAACTACCAGATCACCCTGGATTCCGGCGCCGCCACCCTGGTGAGCGGCAGCACCGCCTACCAGATGACCACCTCCTCGGGGGGCAACGGCAAGCTGTCGGTGGGCGTGCAGGCCGGCACCGTCTCCACCGATGTCACCGACAAGATCAGCGGGGGCGCGCTGGGCGCCGACATGAACCTGCGCGACAACCTGCTTCCCGCCTACCAGAACCAGCTGGACCAGATCGCCGGCAGCCTGGCCAACCAGGTCAACAAGCTCAACATGGCCGGCTACGGCACCGACGCCAGCGGGGCCAGCGTCACCGGCACCCCGTTCTTCACCGGCGCCGGCATCGATTCCTCCAACCCGCCCGACGCCAACTTCGGCCAGGTCAACCTGGCCAACAACACGCTTCCGGCCAGCGCCAGCAACCCGCCGAACTACAAAGGCATCATCAACTCGCTGGAAGTGAACCCCCTGGTGGTGGCCACCCCCACCCTGATCGCCTCGGCCTCCGCCGCCGGCCTCGCCGGGGACAACAGCAACGCCTTGAAGATGTCCAATCTGCAGACAGGCCTGAACACCGTGGACACCAACGGCGACGGCACCGGCGATTCCGGGCCGTTCAGCACGGCGGTCAGCGGGCTGGTGAACCAGGTGAGCACGGACATCCAGAAGTACGACACCCTCGCCACCAACCAGCAGAACCTCACCTCGGCCCTGCAGACCCAGCAGTCCAGCGTTTCCGGGGTCGACCTGGACTCCCAGGCCGCCGAGCTCCTGCAGTTCCAGCAGGCCTACCAGGCCTCGGCCCAGTTCATCAGCACCATCAGCCAGCTCACCCAAACCCTCATGTCCACCGTGGCTGCCGCCACGTCCTAGCCGAACACCAGCGCGGAAATCCAAGCGCCGGGGGATGAACCATGACCATGCGCGTCGCCAACCTCATGAACAACGCCCAGTCCCTGATGGACCTGCAGCGCATCAAGCAGCAGTACACCGAGACCGTGCAGCAGCTGACCACCGGTCTGGCCAACCCGAACCTGGGCGACAATCCCGCCTCCGACGCCCTGGTGGAGAGCTACCAGTCCTCCATCAACGTCAACACCCAGTACGTCGCCCAGGCCAACACCGCCAATTCCGCCCTGAAGGCCAGCTCCACCGCGCTGACCACCATGGGTACCGATATCAACAGCCTCCTGACCCTTGCCCAGGAAGGCCTGGCCTCCGGCACCACCACCACCACCCAGGCCGGCATCGCCTCCCAGGTGAGCGCCCTGCGCACCGACATGATCTCCCTGGGCAATACCCAGGTGCAGGGGCAGTACATCTTCGCGGGCACGAAGAGCACCACGGTGCCCTTCGTGGACAACACCGCCACCACGCCGCCCACCACCACCTACAACGGCAACGGCGGCATCATCAGCCTGACCCTGAGCCCGAGCGTCACCGTGGCCACCAACATCCCCGGCGACACGCTGTTCTACGGCCCCGGCGGCCAGGGTTCCGCCACCGACCTCCTGGCCCAGACCGCCAACCTGGCCCAGGCCCTGTCCACCAACAACACCGCGGGCATCCAGACCGCCTACGACAACCTCCAGGCGATCAGCTCCCGGGTCAACGTCTCGGTGGCGGATCTGGGCGAGCGGGAAAACGGCGTCACCGCGCTGCAGAGCGGCCTTACCGCCTACAACCAGAACCTGACCGCCCAGGAGAGCTCCGTGGCCTCCGTGGATTACGCCACCGCCATCACCCAGCTCAACCAGGAGAGCGTGGCCCAGCAGGCCACCCTCAGCACCATCGCGAAGACCAACTCGAAGAACCTGTTCGACTACATCGCCTGAAGCACCGGCTGGCAGGGCAGGGCGGCCAGGGGCAGCCACCAGGCGCAGCGGATGCCCTCGGCCAGCAGCGATCCCGCCGCCGGAGCCACGCCCTGTCCCGGGAGCGGCATCTGCACCGCGGCCGGCGGGTTCAAGGCCGCCCAGGCCTGCTTCAGGGCGACCCGTTCCAGCGCATTGCGGGCGGGGTTCCACCGGTACATCCGGTCCAGCCCGGCCGCCGCGTAGAGACCCCAGTCGGTGGCGGGAACGGGCGGCGCCGCGGGGTCCGGGGCCTGGACCGGCAGGCTGGAAGAGGCCGGGGGGGCGCCGGGAGCAGCCGCGGCGCCAGGAGCGGCTGGGGACGCGCCGGGAGCGGCGGGCGCCGGACTGGCCAGGGCGAACCAGATCCAGCCGTCCGGGGCCGCGCCCAGCATCCGCAGCAGATGAACGTCCGGGGCGAACGGGTCCTCGGGCCGCAACTGCCAGCTGGAGGTCGCATCGGGCTGGCCATCCGGGCGCAGCTTCACCAGCTTGCCGGGCACCGGCTGCCACCAGGTGGTCTTGCCGGTCCGGGCGAGCGAGGATTTCCATCCCACGCAAGGCGGGCCATCGCTTTCCGGGGCCGGATAGTGGGTCCAGCCCTGTTTGCCCCGGTAGGCCGACAGGCCGTTGGGGTGGCTGACCAGGAAGCCGCCGCCGGTGGGCAGCAGGTCGTCCAGTTCCGAAATCTCGGCGGGCAGTTCCACGGCTTCGGAAGGGTAGCCGGGCTTCAGGGTCAGGCGCTGGATCGGGCCCTTGGCGCCGTACAGGTAGACCAGGGATTGCGGCCCCTGGGCCACCGCCAGGTGGCTGAACGCGCCCCGGCGGAACCACTTGACCTGTTGGCTGGTCACGTCCAGGCCGAGCGCCAGGGGCGCTTCGTGGCTGTTCGGATCCCCGGCGCGGTACAGCAGGAGCAGCATCCCGTCCGGAGCCATGGCCGCCTCGCGCAGCTCGGCGAAGCGCCAGAAGCCGTCCGCCACCCCCACCGGTTTCAGCACCAGCAGCGAGTCCTGGGTGCCGTCGTGGAACAGCACCACCCGCTGCCGGTCGTTCTGGCCGAGCATCTGCGCAGCCAGGATCCCGTTCGGCAAGGGCGCCAGCCAGCGCAGGGCGCGCAGCGGAATCTGGGCGTCCTGGAAGGTGATCAGCTGGCCCGAGCCGCTGGTCTGCACGGTGAAGCCGCTGCCCTGGTCGTCCTCGGGCGCCGTGGAGGGCGGACGCTGGAGCGCCCAGCGCAGCCCGCCGCCCACGGCCAGGGCCGCGGCAACCACGCAGGCGGAGATGACCGGCGCCTTTTTCAAGGCCGGGTCCCCAGGAAGCCGGCCAGCGCCGCCAGGGCCCGGTCCCGGTGCAGCGCGCCCTTGGCCGCCTTCAGGGCGCGCAGGCCGCCGGCCCGCTTTATGGCCCGGTGGTCCAGCACCCCTTCGGCGATGGGCGGCAGCAGCCCGAGCATGGCGTTGGTGGGGCAGAAATCCTTGATCGAGGCGTGGGCCAGGTAGTGCAGCAGCGCGCCCAGCATGGTTTCCCGGGGCAGGGGGGCCGGTTCCAGCCCGGCTCCCGCCCGGTCCATGGACAGCGCCGCGGCCAGGCCGCTGGCGGCGGATTCCAGGTAGCCCTCCACCCCGCTCAACTGGCCGGCGATCCACAGCCCGGGCACCTGCCGCACCGCCAGGCTGGCGTCCAGCACCTGCGGCGCCTTCACGTAGGTGTTGCGGTGGATGCTGCCCAGCCGCACGAATTCGGCCCGCTCCAGCCCGGGGATGAGGCGGAACACCTCCTGTTGGGCGCCCCAGGTGAGCCGGGTCTGGAAGCCCACCATGTTGAAGTGATCCCCGGCCAGGTTGTCCTGGCGCAGCTGCACCACCGCGTACGGATAGCGACCGGTCCGGGGGTCGTCCAGGCCCACCGGCTTCATGGGCCCGTGGCGCAGGGTCTCCCGTCCCCGGTCGGCCATCACTTCGATGGGCAGGCAGGCCTCGAAGAAAGGCGTGTCGAAGTCGTGCAGCACGGCCCGGGGAGCCGCCAGCAGGGCGGTCACGAACGCCTCGTAGCCGGCCTGGTCCATGGGGCAGTTGAAGAAATCCGGATCGCCCTTGTCATAGCGGGCGGCCAGGAACGCCACCCGGGTGTCGATGGAATCGCGCTCGACGATGGGCGCGATGGCGTCATAGAAGAACAGCCGCTGCGAGCCGCAAGCTTCGGCCAGCCAATCGGCCAAAGGTTCCGCCGTGAGCGGGCCGGTGGCCATCAGGGTGGGAACCCCCGGCTCCACCCGGGTCACCTCCTCCTCCACCCACTGGATGCCGGGATGCCCGCGCAGTTCCGCGCTGACCCGGTCGGCGAAGGCGAACCGGTCCACCGCCAGCGAGTTCCCGGCCGGCACCCGGGTCGCCTCGGCGCAGCCCAGGATCAGCGAGTCCATGCGCTTGAGTTCCGCCTTGAGGATGCCGGTGGCGCTGTTGGGGTCGTCGCTCTTGAACGAGTTGGAGCAGACCATTTCGGCCGCGCGGTCCGTCTGGTGGGCGGGCGTCATCCGCCCCGGCCGCATCTCCCGCAGCCGCACCCGGTGCCCGCGTTGAGCCAACTGCCATGCGGCTTCGGCCCCCGCCAGCCCTGCTCCGATCACATCCATGTCCATGCCTTGCGTACCCCCAGTGAACCTGGCCCATTCTAGCCGCAACGGCCCAGCCGGTGCCGGTCCGCGCCCGGACCGGCGGCCGTGATCCGGATGGATGCTTTTCAGAAAAAAGTTCTTGTGTTCTGCCGAGCGCGTAGTAGTCTGATCTTCCGCCGCGATCGAGGTTACGGTGGTCGGAAGGAAAGCGGGCAGGCCCCACAGGGCAGGCCACAATCGTCCCGGGCGTCTTTGACAGCCGGATAAAGAGAATGGGAATGCAATAGAGCAATGCGTCCCGCAAGGGACGAAATGAACCAAGCGAACAACGCGTTCGTCTTCGCGAGAGGACGAACCGGAGAGCTTTAGGTATTAAACATGAGAGTTTGATCCTGGCTCAGAATGAACGCTGGCGGCGTGCCTAACACATGCAAGTCGGATGTGCCCGCAAGGGTGCATGGCAGACGGGTGAGTAACGCGTGGAAAACCTACCTCTTTG
>JARLGP010000208.1 GCA_031292735.1 Holophaga sp. | reverse complement strand
CAAGTGGACGCTCGACGAGCAGGACATCAAGATTAAGCCCGAAGACCTGAGTCTGGATTCCAGCCGGGCCAAGGGCAAGATCAGCGACTTCGACCGCAACGCCATCGAAGCCGCCAGCCTGATCGTGGAACAGCAGGGAGGCACCGTGGACGCCCTGTCCTACGGGACCCCCGCGGTCAAACAGTCCATCAAGGACGTGCTGTCGCGCGGGCCGAGCAGGCTGCTGTGGGTGGGCGACGGCTCGGCGGAGGCGGCCGACGCCTACGTCATCGCCAACGTGCTGGCCGCCGCCATCCGCAAGAACGGGCCGTACGACCTGATTCTCTGCGGCGAAGGCAGCTCCGACATGTTCTACCAGCAGATCCCGGCCCGGCTGGCGGCGCTGCTGGAGCTGCCCTGCCTCACCTTCGTGCAGAGCATGAGCCTGGAAGGCGACGTGCTCACGGCCACGCGCAAGCTGGCCGACTGCACCGAGCAGGTCTCGGTGACCGGCCCGGCGGTGGTGAGCGTGCTGAGCGAGATGAACAAGCCGCGCATCCCCAGCCTCAAGCAGGTGCTGGGCGCAGCCAAGAAACCCAGCGAGGAGATCGCCCTCGCCAGCCTCGGCCTGGACGGCGCCGACCTGCAGCCCAAGGCTGTGCGGCAGACGCCCAAGGGCTTCCTCATGAACCGGAAGAACGTCATCTACAAAGAGTCTGACGCGGCTGCGAATGTCGCCAAGCTCGTGGCCAGCCTCGCCTCGGAAGGCTTGCGCTAAGGAGAAGGCAATGGCAGGAATCTACATTTTTTCAGAAGACCAGGCCCTGGCGCGCCAGCTGCTGACCCCGGGCCTGGCCCTGGCCGGGGCCCTGGGCCAGCCGCTGGTGGCGTTCGCCACCGATCCGGAGCAGGCCCAGGCGCTCGCGAAGCTGGGCGCCAGCCGGGTGCTGCTGCTGAAGGCGGCCCAGACCACCCCCGAGGCCCTGGCCCCGGCCATCGCCGGGCTGCTGGCCAAGGACCAGCCCAGCGTGGTGCTGGTGGGCGGAACCCTGCGCGGCAAGCATCTGGCGGCGCACCTTTCGGCCGCGCTCAAGGCCGGCATGACCACCGACGCCAAGTCCCTGGCCATCCAGGACGGCCTGCTGAAGACCCAGCGCATCCTGTACGCCGGCCTGGCGGTGTGCGACGAGCTGGTGGCGCTGCCGGCGGTGGCGACCATCCCGGCGCGGACCTTCCTGGCCCCCGAAGCCGGCCCGGCCGGCACGGTGGAAACCGTGGAGGTCCAGGCCGACACCCGGATCACCGTGCGCAGCGTCACCCCGGTGGAAAGCGAAGGGGTGGACATCTCCGCGGCCGTCAAGCTGGTCTCGGTGGGCCGCGGCTTCGCCAACGTTGGGGACCTGTCCCTGGCCCGGGACCTGGGCGCGGCGCTCAAGGCCGAACTGGCCTGCACCCGCGGCATCGCCGAGGACGAGCACTGGCTGCCCATCGAGCGCTACATCGGGATCAGCGGGCAGACCGTGAAGCCGGAGCTGTATCTGGCGGTGGGCCTGTCCGGCCAGGTGCAGCACATGGTCGGCTGCCGGGAATCCAAGGTGATCGTGGCCATCAACAAGGACGAGCAGGCGCCCATCTTCGAAGCCGCCGACTACGGCATCGTGGGGGACCTTTACCAGGTGCTGCCGCTGCTCACGGCCGCCCTGCAGAACTGAGGCTGCGCAATGGCTGAAGAGGATTTCGACGCGATCGTGGTGGGCGCGGGCCCGGCCGGATCGGCCTGCGCCTACACCCTGGCCAAGGCCGGGAAGAACGTGCTGCTGCTGGAGCGGGGCGACAGCGCCGGGGCCAAGAACGTCAGCGGCGGCCGGCTCTACGCCTACGCCCTGGACCTGGTGGATCCCGACCTGGCCGGGCGGGCCCCGCTGCAAAGGCGCATCGTCCGCGAGCAGATCATGATGCTCAGCGGCCCGAGCGCCACCACGGTGGACTATGCCGACTTCGGCAAGCCCGAAGGCGGCCCCCAGTCCTACTCGGTGATCCGGGCCACCCTGGACGAATGGTTCGCCGGGGAGGCCGAGGCCCAGGGCGCCACCTTCGCCGCCGGCATGCGGGTGGACCGCCTGCTGGAGGAGAACGGCCGGATCGTAGGCATCCAGGTGGGCGAGGACGAGATGCGGGCCGGCATCGTGGTGGCCGCCGACGGGGTGAATTCCCTGATCGGCCAGCAGGCCGGCCTGTTCCCGGACGTGAAGGCCCACGCGGTGGGGGTCGGGGTGAAGGAGACCATCGAGCTTCCGGCCGCGGTGATCAACCAGCGGTTCGGGGTGAAGGACGGGGAAGGGGCGGCCCGGGTGGCCATCGGCTGCACCGAAGGCATCTCCGGCGGCGGCTTCCTCTACACCAACCGGGACAGCATCTCCCTGGGCATCGTGTTCAACCCGGAGCAGGCGGCCCGCAACGGCCGGCAGATCCAGGAGATCTTCCAGGACTTCAAGCTGCACCCGGCCATCGCCGCGCTGATCGAAGGCGGTACCAGCGTCGAGTACGGCGCCCACCTGGTTCCGGAGATCGGCCTGCACGGCGTGCCCCGGCGGCTCTCCCGGG
The DNA here is from genome assembly GCA_031292735.1 of Holophaga sp. The sequence goes on along the minus strand of JARLGP010000208.1, from coordinate 3,455 downwards.
AGGGCCTGCTGGTGGTGGGCGACGCCGCCCAGTTCGGCATCAACACCGGCATGATCATCCGCGGCATGGACCTGGCGATGGTGAGCGGCCTGGCCGCGGCCCGCGCCATCCTGGCCGGGGGCGAAACCGGCGCGGCCTACCAGGCCCAGCTGGAATCCCTGCAACTGCTGCCCAACCTGCGGGCCTACAAGGAGTTCCACGGGATCTTCGGCATCGGCCGGATCTTCAAGGAATACCCGGAGCTGGCCAACCAGGCCCTGGGCTTCCTGTTCAACGTGGACGGCCAGGTGCCGCCGCCGATGGTCAAGCAGCTCACGGCCATCGTCAAGAGCAAGGTGTCGTTCACCCAGCTGGCGAAGGACGCCTGGAAAGGGTACCGAAGCGTATGAGCATCAAGCGACTGAGTGCCGAAGAACTGCTGGCCCTGGACCGCTTCGCGGTGGACGAGGGCAACCCGCACATCCTGGTGGACAAGGAGATCTGCGCCCGCTGCAGCCAGCGGCCGTGCCTGGTGGTGTGCCCCGCGCGCTGCTACACCCTCAAGGATGGCCAGGTGCATTTCGAGTATGCCGGCTGCCTGGAGTGCGGCACCTGCCGGGTCATGTGCAGCGACCAGGGCGTCACCCATTGGAACTACCCGCGGGCCACCTTCGGGGTGACCTTCCGGGAAAGCTGATTTCAGTCAAACCGTAGCAATCCTGAGGAGGACCAAAATGGCAACAGAAACCTTCACGGTGGGCCAGACCTGCACCTACGAACAGAAGATCGACGACAAGCTGGTGCGCGCCTTCGCCGAGCTGAGCGGCGACCGCAACCCCATCCACCTGGACGACGAGACCGCCAAGAAGAGCAAGTTCGGCCAGCGCATCGCCCACGGCGCGATCCTGTTCGGCATCGTCTCCAAGGTGCTCGGCATGGACATGCCGGGCGTGGGCACGGTCTACCTGAGCCAGGTCTGCAACTTCAAGCTGCCTGTGTTCATCGGCGACACCGTCAAGCTGGAGGCCAAGATCGTCGAGATCCTGCCCAAGAGCATCGCCAGGATCTCCACCATCATCACCAAACAGACCGGGGAAGTGGTCATGGACGGCTTCGCCGAGGTGAAACTGCCGGGCTGGCTGTTCAAGGCCTAGTCCGGGAAGGAATGACGGACCCGGCCGGCGGCCGGGCCCGTCCCCCCGCCACGTGCAGGCATCAGGATGGGTACCGCCCACCGGGCGGACCGGTACCAGGTGCCTGCGGTGGCGGGATGCGGTTTGCGGTTCACCAAGGAGGCCCCCAGGAACGCCGATACCAGCCGACCCTCGCCCCGTCCAGGTTCCGCGCCCCGGCGCCGGAAGCTGGACCTAAAGCCGTTTATATAATTCTATAAGTATACCTTTGCATCTTCTATAGGGGTTACACTATGGGACACCGAACCCAAGGAACCTTCTCCCAAGCGAAAGAGCTTATGGAATTACGACTTTTGCGCTACTTTGTCGCCGTGGCTGAGGAACTGAATGTCACTCGGGCAGCGGAAAAGCTGCACACGGCCCAGCCTTCCCTCAGCCAGCAGATCCGCCAGCTGGAGGGGGTGATCGGGGCGCCGTTGTTCATCCGGGACAAGCACCGGCTGAAGCTCACCGAAACCGGGAAGGTCTTCCTGCCCGCGGCCAAGAGCATCCTCGCCGCGGTGGAGAGCGCCCTCTTCCAGGCGCGCGCCACCGCCCGCAACGAGGTGGGCACCATCGTCCTGGGCATGATCCCCGGGCCCGAAAGCATGGTGTTCTCCCACATCCTGCCCCTGCTGCTGCGCCGCTCGCCCGAGACCCAGCTGCTGCTGCGCACCATGACCGCTCCCGAGGCCATCCAGGCCCTGCTCAATCGCGAGATCATGGCGGCGTTCCTGCGCGGGCCCATCGAAAGCGACGAGATCTCGTCGGAGATCTACATGCACGAGGAAGTGGTGGCCATGCTGCCCGAGCATTGGGAGCTGGCGAAGCTGGCGCGGGTGCCGGTGAAGGAACTGGCCAGGATGCCGGTGATCTCCATTTCGGCGGCCATCGCGCCGGCCGTGCACCAGGCCACCCAGGACATCGAGCGGCGTTCCGGGGTGACGCTGACCCAGGGGATCGGCTCGGAAAGCCTGATGACCTCCATGAACGCGGTGGCTTCCGGGCTGGGCTACTGCTTCTTTTCGGAATACGTGAGCGAGATCGTGCCCAAGGGGGTGGTGACCCGGCCCATCGACCTGGATCCGGCCCCGACCCTGGATCTGCTGTTCGCCTACCGCAAGGACGAACCGTTCGCCGCCCTGGCCACCTTGATTTCGCTGGTGCACGAGCACTCCCCGTACCACCAGGCGCAGACAGCCCGCGCCAGGTAGTGGTAGGATGCCCGGACTGGGAGGTGGCCCATGCAGTACACCACGTTCGGCCGGACCGGCCTGAAGGTTTCCCGGCTCGCTTTCGGGGCGGGCCCCATCGGCTATCTGGACAGCAGCCAGGACCGGGTGGCCCAGGTGCTCAACCTGCTGCTGGACCGGGGCGTCAACGTGATCGACACGGCCGCCGCCTACCTGGGCTCGGAGGAGCTCATCCGCAGGGCGGTGGGCCACCGCCGGGCCGAGTACCTCCTGGTCTCCAAATGCGGCCGGCGGGTGGAGGGGGTGGACGCCGAGGACTGGTCGGCACGGGCGGTGACCGAGACCGTGGACCGTTCCCTGCGCCGACTGGGCACCGATTGCCTGGACGTGATGCTGCTGCACTCCTGCAACCTGCAGGTGCTCAGGCAGGGCGAAGCCCTGGGGGCCCTGACCCGGGCCAAGGAGGCCGGCAAGATCCGTTTCGCCGGCTATTCGGGGGACAACGAGGCGGCCGTGTTCGCGGCGGGGCTGCCCGGGGTGGATGTGCTCATGTGTTCGGTCAGCATCTGCGACCAGGTGAACCTGGAGGGTGCCCTGCCCGCGGCGGCCCAGGCCGGGACCGGGGTGATCGCCAAGCGCTCCGTGGCCAACGCCGCCTGGAAGCCCCTGGAGGCCCAGATGGGCATCTACCGGGACTACGTCAAACCCTACGTGGAGCGGTTCCAGGCCATGGGGCTGGACCCCGGGGAGCTGGGCTTCGGCGGGCCGGAGGCCTGGATGGAGATCGCCCTGCGCTTCACCCTGGCCGAGCCCGGGGTGCACGTGGTCTCCATCGGCACCACCAGCCCGGCCAACGCCGAGGCCAACCTGCGCCTGCTGGAGGCGGGCCCCCTGCCGGCGGCGGCGGTGGCGGGGATCCGCGCCGCCTTCCGGGAGGGCTCCCGCGTGGCCGGGCCCTGGCCCGGGCTTACCTAGGGGGTGTAGAACAGGAACTTCCTTCCGGTGGTCAGGGCGGTCAACCGGGTGAAGGCCCGTTCCAGCGCCTGGGCCTTCTTCTCGTTCTCCATGGCCGGGCTGATCTTCAAGGGCGTCCTGACCAGGTTGCCATCCT
>JARLGP010000207.1 GCA_031292735.1 Holophaga sp. | reverse complement strand
GGCGGCGGGCCGGCTGAACACCACCGGCGACCTGGTGGAGGCCATCATCCACGGCGCGGTGAAGCGGGTGCGGCCCAAGGCCATGACCGTCTGCGCCGCCTTCATGGGCCTGCTGCCGATCATGTGGTCCACCGGCACCGGCGCCGACGTGATGAAGCGGATCGCCGCGCCCATGGTGGGCGGCCTGGCCACCAGTTTCATCCTGGAACTGATGGTCTATCCGGCGGTCTACTATCTCTGGAAACACCATGAAGTGACCGAAGGTCCCGTCACCCCCTTTCCCACCGCTTGACGATTCCCGGAGGGCCGGACCGCGGCCCCGGTCCTCCGGCCTGCCCAACCGCCGCTCTTTTTCACAGGAAGCACGATGCTCAACATCTTCTTCGCCCTGGCCGTCCTGGCCGCCCCCGCCCCGAAACCCGCCACCAACACCGTCTGCCCGGTCCTGGGCGGACCGGTGAATGCCAAGAGCCCCAAGGTGGTGGTGCGCGGCCAGGAATACCGGATCTGCTGCATGGGCTGCCCCGAGGAGCTCAAGGCCAAGCCCGACAAGTTCCTGAAGCCGGACGGCACGCCCAGGAACGCCAAGTAGGACTGCCGGCTGGGTTCCGTGGGGTTGCGCCGGCGCGCCCCCGCGGAGCTGGTACCAGCTGCCAGGCTCAGAAGGGATTCCCGCAGGATGGGTTCCCCTTTTACCTCGTTCTCTTGATTTCTTTAATAATCTTTGACACATGACAGAAGCACCCGTATGCATGCCATGCCCTCCTCGAACTGAATCAACGACCCCGAGGACGGCTGGTACCCATAGCCAGGGATTTTTGGAGACGGGACAACACCCTTCGTTTTTGTTCGACGGGGATGAACCGGATAAACGGGGATTAAAACGATAGAAGAAGGTTTGCGGGCTCTTCGCTGCGTGTTGATCTGGGTTGAAGGGGTGGGGAAGTTGGTAGCAAAGTGAAAGGGGCCGAACACCCAAATGGCGGCTCGGCCCATCCTTTTATCCATTCAAGGTATGCAGAGAACCTGCATCATTAGGAAGTTTTGTTAATAACTTGCGTAGATTAGAAACGGGTTTTAGCTTTTCTCGGCGTACCTATTCGACACAGTGCGTCTCATTCTCGGCGCCCTCGGCGACAGGCCCTTTCTAGGGTGCTGGATCGCCTAAAGGTCAATGCGCCAAAGCATTAATGGGAGTGCTTATCACCGAGGATGCCGAGGATGAAACGCACTGTGTCGAATAGGTACGCCGAGAAAGCAGAAGACTTCATTGGGCAGGGCTTGACCGTTTTAAATTGCACAAGCAATTAACAGAACTTTGTACTAGGCAAATAGGGAAAGGCAGCCATCCTGCCCGTTCTGCGGCCTTTCCTTCAGGCTCTGGTTGATCTTACGATATGGCTCGCCAAAGGTTCCTCCCAGGACAAGACGGACTTCTATTGAACGTAGATGGAATTGACTTCTGAACCTTGCCCAGGTGGTGGATTGAGGGTGGGAAGGCCAACCCAGGCTCTGTTGTCCCAATAACCTGGTACCCCATCAATTGTGGCAGGTGTGTTGGAGCTGTACCCCGCAGCGATAATATCAGCGCCAGATATGGCAATGGCGTTAACTCGTGAAGGATAAGAGCTGGATAGTTGAGGAAACGCGACCCAACCCCCATTCAGCCAGTATCCAGGAATACCACCTGGGGATTCTGCTCCCATTGATAGATAGCCGCCAGCTATAACATCGCCTCCTTCAACGCAGAGGCTGGTTACAGACCCAGAAGCCGTAACTCCCATCCATTCACCATTGACCCAATAGCCGGCGTCGGTGGCGATGGCCCCACCGACATAGATTACTCCTCCAGATACGACAATACAATTGGAGCTGCCGTTAGCCGCAAGGGTCTGCCATTGGCCATTCAGCCAATAACCCGCAACAGTTTGACCAAGAACATTCATGTTCTGCCCTGTTGCATAGACATCATTTCCAACAACCGCGAGAGATGTGACGGTTGAAGGCTTGGAGCCAGAAAACGGTGGAAGGGGAATCCAGGAGCCATCCAACCAGCAGCCAGCAACATTTATACCGGTGGTCCAGCAATATCCGCCGGCATATATGTGGTTTTCAGTTTTAGTGATGCAGGTAATGATTCCATTGATCCCAAGCTGGACCCATGATCCATTTAGCCAATAACCTGCGTAGGTAGTGCCCGAATCATCCACTGAATAGCCTGCGGCATAGATTTGGCCACCAGACACAGCGAGGGAATAAACCCACGAGGACTGTTGGGACGACAGTGGAGTGAGGGGTACCCAGACTCCATTCAGCCAGTAGCCCGGAACACTTATCCCAGAGCCATTGATATTGAAGCCCCCCGCGTATACCGTCGGCATGACTGTGAGGGTTGCTACGTGGCTGGTGATATCGCCTTGGCTGTTACTGGCTATGGCCTGGAACTCGGCCCCGTCGTCGATGAACTGGGGAGTGAAACTATAGGTAGCACTGGTAGCTCCATCAATGGGGAACCAAGTGCTACCCGAATCATTGCTGCGTTCCCACCTATAGGATGGTGAAGGGTAAGCGGAGGCGCCCAGGGTGAAGTTCACAGGGTTTCCGGAATGGACACTCACGCTAGACGGTTGGGAAGTTATGGCTGGCGGAGTTGGGCTTGGGGAACTTCCGCCGCCACCTCCGCCGCCGCATGCCGTGGCCAAGACGGCCAGGATCGACAAGGATAACCCTACGGTATTCCGCATTTAATCGCTCCCATACATAGGTTTTGGTAAAGCTGGGGATTCAATTCCAGACTACTACCAACATCCCCTATGCAGCGGTTGATATTTGTGCTCAACTCGAAATTTATTTGTAATCCATGACCGTGCCCTGGACACTTGATATACTATTTATATTAGCCGACAAAACTACTTCACGGTCAAATTCCGCGCCTCCAGCAGGGTCCCCAGCGCCACCTCCATGGCGGTGACCGCCTTGGCGTACTCGATCTGGGCCTTGAGCTCGTCGCTCCGGGCCTGGTCCAGATCGGTCATCACCTTGAGCACGGTGAAATTGGTGGACAGCCCGTGCTGGAACCGGGCCCGCTCCGCCTCCAGGCTCTTTTCCTGGTAATGGCGGGTCTTGCCGGAGGCCTGCACCCCCTTCTCGGCGGCCTCCACGTCGCGCAGGGCCCGGCGCACTTCCAGGGCGACGCTGAGTTCCTGGTCGCGCAGCCGGAGCCCCTGGGCGCTGAGCTGGGCCCTTGCGGCGGCATGCCGGCCCCTGGCCTCCCGGTTCTGCAGGGGCACCGCGAAGGAGAGGCCCACGGTGTAGCCGGGGTTGCTCAGCCCGGCCAGGTCGGAGTTCACCGGGCCCAGGCTGTCGTAGCTGTTGCTGGCCCCCCGGTACTCCACGAAGGCGTCCAGCTTGGGCCGCACCCGGTCGGCGGCGGCCCGCTCCTTGACCTGGGCGACCTCCCGCTCGATGCGGGCGGCCTGCAGTTCGGCCCGGCGCTGCAGGGCCCCCTGGATGGCGGCGGCCTCCTCCATCCGGCGGCAACTGGAGATGGGGTTGTCGCTGGGCTCCAGGATGTCCGTGCCGCCGCCCCCGGGATGCAGGGTGCGGAGCAGGGTGTCCCGCGCGTTGCTGTTCCGGGCTTCGGCGGCGATGATGTCCTGCTCGGCCTTGGCCACCTGGGCCTCGGCCGCGGCCACTTCCAGGGCGGCCATGGTGCCCGCCTGCACCTGGAGGGTGTTCTGCTGCAGTTGCTGGCGGGCCAGCTCCAGGGCCAGGCGCTTGTTGGCCAGGGCGCGGACCGCGAACACCACGTCCCAGTACCGGGTTTCGGTATCGGCCACCAGCTGGATGACGGCGAGCCGGAACCGGTGGTCGGCCGCCCGGGCCTGCTTGCGGGCCACCACCAGGCTGGCGGTGGTGGAGGCCGGGCCCAGGCCCCGGAGCAGGCTCTGGGTGTACCCGGCGTTCACGCTGCCGCCGTAGGGGCCCGGGGTGGCGAACCCGTAGCCCGCGACCGGATTGCCGTTGCCGTCCACCCCGCCCGGCCAGAAGGTGCGCGCATGGTTGTAGCTGGGCGCGTACTGGAAGGCCAGGGTGCCGCCCCAGGGGAACAGCTTGTTCAGGCTCCCGGTGAGGCTGCGGCCGTGGGTGACGGTGGTCTGGGACACCTCGGTGCCGGGCACCGGGGGCAGCGAGAAGGTCTTCAGCCGGCTGGCCTGGAGGTCGGCGCCGAGGTTCCAGTCGAAGGCGCCCTCCCGGCTCCGGGCCTCGGACCGGGCCTCCTCCCGCACCTGCTGGGCGATGGTCACCTGGAGGTTGTTCTGCAGGGCGGTGCGGATGGCTTCATCCAGGCTGAGGCGCTGGGCCGCGAGCGGGAACCCGGCCAGGGCGGCGGGCAAGATGGCCATTCGATGCATCAGCACTCCTTGTGGCCAGCAGGATCCATGGGACGGCGGCGAGCGGGCGCACGCCGCGGCGGGAACCGGGCCGGCGTAAGCCGTTGTTAAGGAATAACATTTCCCTTTCGCGCGGCCCCGGCATAAGGGGCCGTAGCGGAATGGGGATGAATGGGAAAGGTGATTCCGCAACGGCCCCTAACGACGGAATGGCGGATTTATGCGGGAAGTTCCCCGGATGCCTTCGCGCCCGGCCGGCAGCCGCAGGGAGACGCGGCCGGACAGGCCCGGCCGTGGACCGGGCTCAGGTGCTCACCGGGCGCAGCGGGAGGGTGATGCTGAAGTGGCTGCCCGGAGCCAGGGGCCGGTAGCAGGCCTCGCCGCCATGGTCGTCGGCGATGCGCCGGACGATGGCCAGGCCCAGCCCGGTGCCCCGCTGCTTGGTGGAGAAGTACGGTTCGAACAGGTGCTGCCGGCTTTCCTCGGGCACCCCGGGGCCGTCGTCCTCCACCGCCAGGTGCGCCACCGGACCGTCCAGCCTCAGGGACACCCGGATCCGGCCCAGCCTGGCCTTCGGGTCGGAGCCCTGTTCCATGGCGCCGATGGCGTTGTCCACCATGTTGAGCAGCGCGCGCTTGACCATGTCCCGGTCCCAGAACACCGGCACCGGCACCTCGGGCAGGTCCAGCTCCCAGGTGATGCGGGCGTGGGTGGGCACGAACAGGGCCATGGTCTGCCGCACCAGTTCCACCGCGTCCAGTTCCTGGGGCTGGGGCACCGGCAGCTTGGCGAAGCGGGAGAAGCTGTCCACCAGCCGGGTGAGGCTGGCCACCTCGGCCAGGATGGTTTCGGCCCCCTCCGCCACCGCCTGGGGGTCCAGCCGCCCCTCCCGGCTCCGGCGCAGCATGCGCTGGGTGGTGAGCTTGATGGGGGTGAGCGGGTTCTTCACCTCGTGGGCCATGCGCCGGGCCACCTCCTGCCACGCGGCCCGCTTTTCCGCCTGGGCCAGCAGGGACAGGTCCTCCAGCACCGCCAGCTCCCCGCCGTCGGTGAGCGGCACCACCACGGCCCGCACCGGGCGCCCCTCCCCTTCCCCGCCGATGCGCATCTCCTCAGTCATGGCCCGGCGGGATTCGTGGACCTGCGCCTGGATTTCCGCCAGCCGGCCGCTGCGCGGCTGCCGGGCCAGGTCCTGCCAGCCGGTGCCGCCGGCTTCCCAGGTGTCCACCCCCAGCCAGCGCCGGGCCACCGAATTGAAGGTGCGCAGCGCCCCGCCCACGTGCCAGCTGAGGATGCCCAGCGGCAGGGCCTCCACCAGCTGGTCCAGGTAGGCCCGCTGGCGTTCCAGACGCTCGGCCTGGGCCTCGATGGAGGAGCGGCTCTGCAGCAGGTCCCGGGTCATGGCGTTGAAGCTGCGGGACAGCAGGGCCAGTTCGTCCTCGCCCTCCTCCGGCAGCGACACTTCCAGGTCGCCCCGGCCCACCCGCTGGGCGGCCTTGGCCAGGGCGCGCACCGGCTCGGCGATGGTGCGGGCGATGGCCAGCCCGGTCCACACCGCGGCGAACAGGGTGAGCAGGGTGAGGAACAGGAAGGTGCTCTGGGGCAGCGTCTCCAGGGTCTCGCGGCCGGTGGAGATCTGGAACGCCTCCTGGTAGCGGCGCTCCAGGCGGATGGTGCTGTCCATGGTCCCCCGGGGCATGAACACGCCCACCACCAGCCGGGTGCCCCAGGCGTCGGCGGGGCCGATGTCCAGCTGCCACTCGCCCGCCTCGGAGAGCCTTGCGTCCCGGCCCACCGGCAGGGGGTCCAGGCTGGGCGGAGGCAGGTTGGGGGCCACCGAGAGCTCGGGGGCGGCGTGCGGCCGGATCCGGGCCAGCAGGTCGAAATCCAGGGTGCTGCGCTGCTGGTCCAGGGGGGTCGACGAGCTGGGCGGGATGTGCTCGGCGGCGCCCCTCAGGCGCAGGTCCAGCTGGCTGCGGTAGGCCTCGGCCAGCTTGCGGCCGTCCTGGATCACCTCCTGGGTGTCCGGCAGGAACCAGCGGTCCACGTTCTTGCGGATGAAGGTGCGGCCGATCAGGAACAGCATCAGGCTGGGGCCCAGGCCCACCAGGAACAGCGCCACCACCAGCCGGGTGCGGATCCGCGCCCCCAGGATGCCGCTGCGCCGCTCGAAATAGAGCTTGGCCAGACTGCGGGCGACGATGAACAGCAGGGTGCCGATGGCCAGCACGTTGGTGAGGCCCAGGGCCAGCAGGGCCCACCGGCTGGGGGCGTCGATGCCCGATTCCACCTGGGCCGACAGCAGCCGGTAGCAGCGGAAGATCACCCAGATCAGTACGGACAGGCCGACCGCGGAGTAGAGGCGGTTGAGTTCCGGATTGCGTCTCGGCTTGGAGGCCATGGCAAGAGTCTAGTGCAGGTTCCCCGTTTGCGGAAACGCGCCCGCGGAAGGGTTCCCGTCAGCCGGCCGCCTCGGTCACCGAAGCCTCCACCAGATCCTGGATGGTGAGCATGGGGAAGCCGTGCTGCCTGGCGAAGGCGCGCAGCGCCGGGCCGCGCATCATGGTGCCGTCGGGGTGCATCAGTTCGCACAGCACCGCGGCCGGGCGCAGGTTGGCCAGGCGGGCCAGCTCCACCGAGCCCTCGGTGTGGCCGCGGCGGCCCTGGAGCCCGTCCCGGTGGGCGCGCAGCGGGAACACGTGGCCCGGGCGGGCCAGGTCGTCGGCGGTGGCTCCGGGCCGCACCGCCGCGCGGATGGTGACCACCCGGTCATGGGCGGAAACCCCGGTGGTGATCCCTTCCTTGGCCTCGATGGAGACGGTGAAGGCGGTGCCGTGGTTGTTGGTGTTGTGCGCCACCATCTGCGGCAGGTCCAGCTTGCGGGCCAGGTCGTCCTCCACGCAGAGGCAGACGATGCCGCTGCAGTCCCGGATCATCATGGCCATGATCTTGTCGTTGATCTTTTCCGCCGCGATGATCAGGTCGCCTTCGTTCTCGCGGTCCGGATCGTCCTGCAGCACCACGGCCCGGCCTTCCTGGAACGCGCGGATCGCCTGGTCCAAACGGTCATTTGACATGTCTGACTCCTTCTCCCATCCGGACTCTGACCGTCGGCTCCGGATTTGGACCGGATCTGCTGGCCCCGCCATGGGCGGGCGCTCGCGGGCTCGGCCGGTCCCGGGGGGACCTGACCCTACCGCCGGTGGGGACTCTCACCCCGCCCTGAAGAAACTGCATCGGTTGCCGTAATCGCAACCCGTTCATTATGCCCCCGGCCGGCGCCCCCGGCGCAGCCAAAAAGGTCACAATCGATCCGGTCAGGCCTTCCAGGCCACGAAGAACAGCCGCTTGAAGGGCATCACCACCTTGCCGTCGGCCATCACCGGGAAATCCGCGCGGCACGCCTCCAGCACTTCCGCCTTGAACGCGGCGCGGGCCGCGTCGTCGGGCAACCGTTCCAGGAACGGGCGCATGCCGGTGCCCTCGTACCATTCGATCAGGGCCTGGTGGGAGGCCATGGGATGGTGGTAGATGGTCTCCCACAGGTCCACCCGGTCCGCGCCCGGGGCCAGCAGGTCGTAGTAGACCGAGGCGTCCAGGAAGTTGAGGGCGCCACCCGCCCCGGCCAGGAGGTCGCGCCACCGGGGCCGTTCGGCCACCACCGCCAGCGCGGCGCGCAGTTTGGTGCCGCCCTTGGCCGGCATCTGCACCGCCAGGCAGCCCCCGGGGGCCACCCAGCCCATGATCTTCGGCAGCAGCCGCCGGTGATCGGGAAGCCACTGCAGCACCGCGTTGGAGAACACCAGGTCCAGGGGCGCCGGGGGCTCGTAGCTCTCCGCCCCGGCCAGGATCCAGGTGCCGTTGGGATGGCTGGCCCGGGCCTGGGCGAGCATTTCCGGCGAGCTGTCCAGCCCGGCCAGTTCCGCCTCCGGCCAGCGCTCCCGGAGCACGGCCGTGCTGTTCCCCGGACCGCAGCCCAGGTCGAGGATCCGCTCGGGGGAACCGGTGATCCGGGCGCACAGGTCCACCGCCGGCCGGGTGCGCTCGGCACCGAATTTAAGGTACTGTCCTGGGTTCCAAACCGGCATGCTGCCCTCCTTGGACTTTGGTTTTACCACCATCCCCGGCGGGGGACAGTCCGGCCCGGCGATTCCCCGGCACGAAAATCAGCGGGCCCCGCCGCCGGACAGCAGCCGCTTCGCCACCATGCCCAGCCGGGTCAGGTCCTGCTCGGAGCGTTCCGACCAGCAGGAGGCGTTGAGCCGGATGAAATCGTCGAACTTGTGGGTGGGGGAGAACAGGTAGCCGGGCGCGATGGCGATGAACGCCTTCATGGCCTCCCGGTAGAGCCGCAGCGAGTCCAGCCGCTCAGGCAGCTGGACCCAGAGCACGAAGCCGCCGCCCGGCTCGGTGATCCGGGTGCCTTCGGGGAAATGGGCGAGGATCGCCTGGGACATGGCGCTGGTCTTTTCCGCGTAGGCCCGGCGGATCTTCCGCAGATGCTGGTCGTAGCCGCCGCTTTCCAGGAACCGGGCGATGGCCAGCTGGGGCAGCACCGAGGTGCGCATGTTCAGGGCATATTTCTTGGACTGCACCTCCCGGTAGAACCGCCCCGGGGCCACCCAGCCGATCCGGAACCCGGCCGAGATGTCCTTGGAGAACGAGGAGCAGAGCATCACCAGCCCGTCCCGGTCGAAGCTCTTGGCCGGCCGGGGCCGGCGCTCGCCGAAGTACAGCTCGCCGTTGATGTCGTTCTCGATCAGGGGCACCTGGTGCCGGGCCAGCAGCCGCACCAGGTCCGCCTTGTCCGGCTCGGCGATCAGGCTTCCGGTGGGGTTGCTGAAATTGGGGATGGCCACCACCGCCTTGATGGGGTGGTTCTCCAGGGCGAACTCCAGCGCCTCCAGGCTCATGCCGGTGCGCGGGTGGGAAGGGATCTCCAGCACCCGCAGGTGCTGGGCCTCCAGCGCCAGGAGGATGCCGAAGTAGGTGGGGGACTCGATGGCCACCAGGTCCCCCGGCTGGCACACCGCCTGGAGGCATAGGTTCATGGCCTCGGTGCAGCCGGCGGTGACCACCAGCTCCGCCGGGGACAGCTCGCAGCCGTAGCTGAAGGCGCGCTGGGCCACCTGGATGCGCAGCGCCTCGTTGCCCTGCACATCCACCCCCATGTCGTGGGAGATCTTCCCGTCCCGGGCCAGTTCCGCCAGGATCCGGTTCAGCTTCACCGTGGGCAGCAGCTCCGGATTGGGCGAGGCGGCGCCGAACTGGGCGTAGTTGAGCTTGAAATTGTCGTGGATGAGCTGCAGGGAGACCTCATCGATGCTCACCTTGGAGGGATCCCCCTGATCCGACTGGAAATCCGGCTCGGGAAGCGGTTTTTTCGGCTGCAGCCGCACGTAGTAGCCGGACTGCGGCCGGGCCTCGATCACCCCGCGGTTCTCCAGCAGCCGGTAGGCCTGCAGCACCGTGGAGAAGCTCACCCCCTGCTGCACGCTGGACTCGCGGATGGAAGGCACCCGCGCCCCCACCGGGAAGGTGCCGGAGCGCACCTGGTCCTCCAGATCCTGGGCGAACCTCTCATACAGGGGAACTTTCCGCGGGTCTCGCATCATCTACTCCATGACCGGGGATGGACCAGTACAGTTGAGCAGGAATGCTCCGTAACAATCAAATTGTTTTTAAACTGTTACGGTCATAATTTCGATTAACTACCACTGTTATGCCTACCCGTCGAATCCTATATTCGTTACTGGAGGCAGACCCCAGCCCCCAGAAAGTTCAAGGAGTTCACCATGACTACCGACACCATCAAGCAGACCGCCTTTGGCATCCGGGGACGAAAGAGTGCCGCCCAGCAATCCGGCCTCGTGGGCCGGAACCGGACCCAGGTGCTCAAGAATATCGGCGGCCGCCAGATCCGCTGCACCGGCGGCTCCCTCTGGGTGACCATCGAGGGCGACCCCAAGGATTACGTCCTCACCCAGAACCAGAGCCTGGCCGTCCCCAACCTGGGCAAGGTGATCCTCAGCGGCCCCGGGTCCTACCAGGTCTAAGAGGGTGCCTGCGGAACGGACCAGGTCTTACCGTCCTGACGCCTCAAGCCGGAAAGGTCTGATCCACCCTTGAATACAGGGCCGCGGACTCGCCGTCCCGGTAGTAGCCCTTGCGCAGGCCCTGGTAGACCCAGCCCTCGCTCTCGTAGAGGGCCCGGGCGGAAGCGTTGGAGACCCGCACTTCCAGGTGCAACACCTGGACGCCCATGCGGGCCAGCTGGTGCTGGGCGTGCCGCAGCAGGCGGCGCCCGTGCCCGGCTTGGCGGTGCTCCGCCGCCACCCCGATGCGCAGCAGTTCGGCTTCCCCCACCTCCGGAATGATCCGCCAGCGGGAGAAGCCGAACGGGGCGCTGGCCCAGATGTGCTCGAATTCGTCCAGCGGGCCCCACGCTTCGCCGAAGCAGGCCCGGTCGATGGTTTCCACCCAGGTCGGCACCCGGGAACCGGGCCCCAAGTGGGTGGTGGCGCTCACCGGGCCTGGCCTCGGCGGAGGGCTTCGGACAGGTGCGCGGAGGCCTCGGGGAAGTTCACCTCGGCGTCGGTCTCCCGCAGGTAGAACGGAACCAGGGGCGTTTCCGGCGGGCCCAGGGGCAGCGAGCGGCAGAGCGCCGCCAGCCCGGCCAGGGTGGCCTCCCCCTCCGCCGGGAGCCGGACGGGAGGCTGGGCCAGTTGCCCGGCCACCAGGTCACGGAACGATTCGGGCGCCCACCAGGCGCCGTCCCCCACCACCGCGCCCAGGGCGGTCACGGGCTGCTTCATGGCCGGCGTCACCGGCCCGTCCTGCCACAACTGCAGGAAAGCCTCCTGGCGCTGGCCGTCCAGGATGATCCACACCGGCCCCTGGCAGCCCGCCTGGCGCAGGGCCTTGGCCCGCAGTTCGAAGGCGGAGAAGCCCCAGGTGGGCAGCCCGGTGAGGGCCAGGCCCTCGGCCGTGGCCACCCCGATGCGCAGCGCGGTGAAGCCGCCGGGCCCCACGCAGGCCACCACGCCGGACAGGTCCGCGGGGGCGGCCCCGGCCTCGGCCAGGAGCCCCTGCAGGGCCGGCAGCAGGGCCGCGCTGTGGCTCCGGCCGGGGGCCGCGGGCACCCAGCGGGTCCAGGCGGCGCCTCCGGGCCCCGGACCGACCAGGGCCAAGTGGAGGCGTTCGGTGGTGGTGTCCAGTCCCAGGATCAAAACGCGTTCCCCTCTCGGTTCAAAAGCTTACCGGAACAGAGAAAAGCGGCCCCCGGGAACGGGGGCCGCTGGCGCCGGCGGATCGCCCGGCCCTAGACGTTCTTGGTGACCTTGCCGGCCTGGATGCAGGAGGTGCATACCCGCATGCGCTTGGGGGCGCCGTTCACCAGGGCCCGCACCCGCTGAAGATTCGGATTCCAGCGGCGCAGGGTGATGTTGTTGGCATGGGAAACGTTGTGCCCAAACTGGGGCTTCTTTCCGCAGATTTCGCACTGACGGGACATGGGAACCTCACGCATTCGAATCGGCTCATGGGCCAAAGAAGAATCAGTCTAGCAAATCCAGGCTCGAAGGCAAGGACATATTCGCGGCGCTTGCGTCCCGGCCCAGGTGCGCCCATGGTAGAGGGCTCTTTCCGGTGCCTCCGTGGATCCTGCCCTCTGGGCCTTGGCCTTCACCCTGCTGCCCTGGCCCGAACGCCAGAAGGCCGCCCTGTGGGCCTGCCTCCAGGCCGGGCGGGAACCCGGCCTGGGGCCGGAAGCCCGGCGCGACCTGGAGCGCCTGGGGCGGGAGCTGCCCATGCACCGGGACCAGGCCGCCCAGCGCGGCGCGCGGCTGCTGCTGCCCGGCGACCCGGG
>JARLGP010000206.1 GCA_031292735.1 Holophaga sp. | reverse complement strand
CCGTCATCCGCCCCAGATCAAAGATGGCCCCGCTTGCGGGGCCTTCCTTTTGGGGCGGGTGACGGGACTCCCCTAAGGTGGGGATGGCGGTCACTTCGCCAGTTCCTGCCGCAGGAATTGCGCCAGGCGCCTGATGGCCGGCGCGCTTTCCGTGGAATCTCCCAGCAGGCCCAGTTCCAGGTCCCGGAGCGCGGGCAGACCTTGGGCCTCGCCGATGATCCGGAGGGCCGGCGGTACGCTGCAGCGGGCCAGGCCGGCCACCGCCAGCCCGGATTGCACGGCCGCGATCAGGCCCAGGGTGCTCTCGCTGGAGTAGGCGCTGCGGTAGGACCGGCCGGCGTGGTTCAGGCCTTCGAGAAGGTTCCTGCGGGCGGCACAGTCCTCGAACAGGGCCAAGGGCAGGGGATCCTCTTCCCAGGTGGCATGGTCGGGAGCGGTGACCCACACCAGGTTTTCCAGCCGCAGGACCTCCAGCGGCTGGTCCGGCAGCCGGGTGATGATCGCCAGGTCGAGCCGGCCCTGCTCGATGGCCGGGACCAGCTTCCGGGACGGCTCGCAGGCGAGTTCGACGGTCACCCGGGGATGCTCGCGAGCAAAGCGGGAGAGCGCCGGCGGAAGCAGAGCGGCGGCATAGTCGTCCGGCACCCCCAACCGCACCCGGCCACGCTCCTGGGGGCGACTTACGCTGGCCAAGGCTTCGTCCGAAAGCCGCAGCAACCGCCGCGCGTAGACCAGGAAATCCGCTCCGGGCGCATTGGGCTTCACGGTGCGCGAGCCACGCACCAGCAACTGCCGGTCGACCAGCTGCTCCAGGCGCTGCATCTGCATGCTGATGGCGGATTGGCTGCGGCCGATCCGGGGTGCTGCGTGGGAGAAGTTGCCGGTTTCGCAAACGGCAACGAAGGTTCTGAGCAGGTCCAGGTCGAGGGGTGCGGGCATTGTTCTATCAGTATTGCTGATGGTTACCATTAAATCTATTCGTTTGATTGGAAATTTGATCCAACCCAGACTGGGAGTTCCACATCCTGAAGGAAGGACCGGTGATGCGCCCATCCAGCCTCGCCGTTCCCTGGCAGCAGAACCACCACCGTGATCCGAAGCATCGGATCCATCTGGGAGCATTCGAATGCAATTAACAGACTTCAAGATCCTGACCTTCGACTGCTATGGGACCCTCATCGATTGGGAGACCGGAATCAGCAATGCCTTGACGCCCTTGGCTGAGCGGGCCGGAAAAATCCTGACCAAGGACCAGAAGTGCGAGGCCCACGCCAAGTTCGAGGCGGCCCAGGAAGCGGAGACGCCAACCCTTCGGTACTCCGAGGTGCTGGAGAAGGTTCACGACCGCATCGCCCAGGAGTGGGGCGTACCTCCCATCCCCGTGGAATCGCGGGCCTACGGGCAGTCGGTGAAAGACTGGCCGGCCTTTCCGGATTCTGCCGAGGCCCTGCAGTATCTGAAAAAACACTTCAAGCTGGTGATCCTTTCCAATGTTGACCTGGTCAGTTTCAGGACCAGCAATCCAAAATTGGGGGTCGATTTCGACCAGGTCCTGACGGCCGAGGAGATCGGTTCGTACAAGCCGGACCTCCGGAACTTCAAATACATGCTCCGGAAGATGGAAGCAGCCGGCTACCGCAAGGAAGACATCCTCCACACCGCCGAAAGTCTGTTCCATGACCACCTGCCAGCCAACCAGATGGGCCTGGCTTCGGCCTGGATCCACCGCCGCGCCGGCAAGCCCGGCCACGGTGCGACCTTCCCCCCGGAATCGATGCCTGAATACACGTTCAGGTTCAAAAGCCTGGGGGAGATGGCCCAGGCCCACCAGTCTCTCCTCCAGAATTAAGGCGTGCCTTTGTCGGTCACGCTTCAAGGGATTTCAGATCATCGGAAGGGGGTCTTCTATACGATTGCTGCGGCCCTGCTTTTAAGCTCGGCCGGGCTATTCATCAAGGCGCTGAGCCTGGGCCCCTTCCAGATCAACTTCTACCGCTCGCTGATCGCCGCCCCAACCATCCTCCTGGTGCAATGGCATCGTCGCCAGCCGCTGAACCTGGACCTCACCGCGCAGACCCTTGCCTGCGGTCTGTGCTACGCAGGAGTGATGATACTGTTCGTGGCGGCCACCAAATTCACCACGGCCGCCAATGCGGTGTTCCTCCAGTACACATCCCCGGTGTTCCTGCTCGTGCTGGAGCCATTGTGGTTCCGGTTGCCCTTTGCGCGCCGGGATCTTGTGACGGTCGTGGCATGCCTGGCCGGGATGGTGCTGTTTTTCACCGGGCGGATGGAGCGTGGGGGCGCCCTGGGAAATGGGCTGGCGGTGGCGTCCGGACTGTCCCTGGCGCTTTTCTCCCTGCTCCTGAAAATCATCCAGCGTCGCCACCCGGAGCAGGAAACATTCGGGATCGTCGTGCTGGGCAACGCCCTGGTGGTCCTCATCTGCCTGCCCTTCGCCCTGCCTCACCTGGCCTTGACCCCGCACCAGCTTCTGGCCATGGTCTATCTGGGCGTGTTCCAGCTTGGGCTGAGCTGGATGCTGTTTGCGGCTGGAATGCGATTCCTTTCGGCCACTGCTGCAGTCATCACCTGCATGCTCGAGACGGTGTTCAACCCCTTATGGGTATTCCTGGGCATGGGCGAGCGGCCTTCCGGCTTCGCCATGCTCGGCGGAATGGTCATGATTGGAGCCCTTGTGTGGTACCACGCGGGGCGAGCCGCCCGGTGACCTCAGAGCTACTCGAAGAAGGCGAAGGGGGTCCCCAGCCCGTCCTTGATGGCGTTCTGATAGATCCTGCATGAAGTGGTGGTGATCAGGATGTCGGCCTGCGCCACGGCCTCCCGCTTGGAATCCGCCACCCGCACCCGCAGGCCGAACTCGCCTTCGATCTCGGCCTTGAACTTCGCCGACGCCTCAGGATTCTCGTCCCAGGCGCAGACTGCTTCGATCGGCTGGACCTCGGTGATCGCCCGGATCTGCATCCGCGCCTGGAGGACAGCTTCCAGCGTCAGCGTGGCTTCCATGGGGAAGGCCTTGCCCACCCGATGACTCCATGGACTGGAAAGCCAACGACAGGGGCCATTGGACCCGGCCAAGAAGCGACCTAGGGATGCATTTCAATCTACTGGCTCTGAGGGAACCTTTTTTGCCGTAGTTGCGGGTAAAAACGGCAGGAAATTTCGAGTTCATGCCAAGCCCTATATGTACCGCCATTATTCTCATGCTTCAACGGGAAGCAGGTCACGCCGAAATTTCCGAGGGGCGGCGGGGACGCAGCTCTGATTGTATGATCGGGCATGCATCATGCCGTCATCGATACGTATCCCAGGCGGTTGAGGCTCCGGCATTGCGCCGCCGGAGTCGCCGAAGAATCGCCACGGGCGATGTCTCCGGATTTGGCAAGCGCTACCACCAGATACCATTCCCTATCAACGGAAAGGCTGGTACCTATGGAAAACCCCTTAACCCTAGCTGCGATCGGAAAAGCCCGAGAGAGGCTCGGCGATAAGATCATTCACACGCCTCTGCTTGCGGCCCGCCAACTGGAGAGCAAGCTGGGCTGCCAGGCCTATTTGAAGCCAGAAATGTTTCAGATTACAGGATCTTTCAAGGCAAGGGGTGCACTGAACAAGACCCTTCAGCTGGGACCGGATGAATTGGCCAAGGGCATCATTTCTTCTTCCTCCGGAAACCATGCGCAGGCCCTGGCGTATGCCGGGAAGTTGCTCCATGTCAAAACCATGATCGTCATACCCTCCGATGCACCCAGGATCAAGATCGAGAGGACCCGGGCCATGGGCGCGGATGTCCTCATCTTTGAAGGAAAGCAGGAGCCCAGATGGGCTTATGTGCACGAATTGGTCCAGAAGCATGGCTTTACATTGGTTCATGCCTTTGACGATCCTGCCGTCATGGCGGGGCAGGGAACCATTGCACTGGAAGTCCTGGAAGATCTTCCCGATGTGGACACCGTGGTGGTTCCCCTTGGCGGTGGAGGTTTGCTGTCCGGGATCTCGGTTGGAATCAAAGAATGCCTTCCACATGTAAGAGTTATCGGGGTAGAGCCGGCATTGGCTCCCAAATATCATGTGAGTCGTCAGAAAGGGAAGCCAACTCATGTACCGGCAGGAGATTCGATTGCGGATGGGGTGAAGGCCGAAATGGCGTGTGATTTTGCGCATTCCGTCTTCCAAAAATATGTTGATGAAATTGCTGTGGTAGATGAACAGGATATTGTTGAAAGCCTGCGCCTGCTGGCAGATCAGGCACATATATTAGCCGAAGGAGCGGCCGCGGTCGGTATTGCAGCTGTGCTCTCCGGCAGGATCAAAGTTCAACCGGAAGAAAAGGTCTGTTTCATTCTGAGCGGAGGCAACTGGGATCTGGAGCGGTTTTTCTCAATCGTCCAATAGGCCTTTCTGTGGCCCGGCAATCTGAACCTGGGGAAGATCCTCCCGCGGTCCATCCGCCGGGCCCTTGCCCGGACCGGTGGCCGGTGGAAGGTGGGATTTCCGGACGCGAGTTGGGAGCCCGTGCTGCGTGATGCTGGAACCAGGCGCAGAGGAACGCCTGGCTCAAACAGGTTTTTTCGGGTGCACTTCATACCTGTTTCTGGCGGTGGCTGGGAGGGGCGGAACCTGAATCGAGGGTTCGGGATTGCGCCAGCCTTGCTTTTAAAATTACAAGTATAACCATACAAACCTTTACATAAAAATAATGAATCCCGGTGACCTTATGCCATGGGCGGGTTTTGATTTGGCATGCATCTGGCTCCTGGAGGTAGTACCAGCACGCAGTGGGTTCACCCCAACTTCAACAGCGTGCGGGACCAGCGTGCCAGCGCTCACATCCCAGCCGGAGATCCTGTGGCCCTGGCAGGTCGTGATGATCTTGCTGTCATCACGACCCTGGCACGGCGCTTCATCCCCTCCCCATGACCGGCCGAAAGGGGGCTCCTGGTTGAAGCTCAACCAACCCTTTCCACTTCGTGTGGGGTGCGACGCCCCCACCCATTTCTATGAGAAGAGAAACATGAAAAATGCTTTCAGTCTTGCGCTCATCCCCTTGCTCGCCCTTGCCGCCAACGTCAGCAGGGCCGCGGCACCGATCAAGATCGGGCAGGTTGTCACGATCACCGGAAGCAATGCCCCACGGGGCATCCCCGAAAACAACGCCCTCAAGGACGAGGTGGCGCGCATCAACGCCGCCGGAGGCATCCTGGGGCGCAAGATCAAGCTCATTGGCTACGACTGCAAGGGCGACCAGCTGGAAGCCGTCAACGCCACCAGGCGGCTGATCGGCGACGGCGTCTGCGCCATCATCGGGGCCAGTTCCAGTGGCCCCTGCATTGCCATGAGCGCGGTGACCGAACCGGCCGGGATCCCCTTCATCTCACCCACCGCCACCAACCCCAAGGTCACCTTCAGCCAAGACAAGCATATGGCCATCCACACGGCGTTCCGCGCCTGCTTCACCGACCCTTTCCTGGGGACGGTCGCGGCCAACTTCATCACTGGAGAATTGAAGGCCAAGACCTGTGCCATCCTTTTCGACGTCGGTTCGGACTACTCCCAGGGTCTGGACCAGTACTTCCGCGAGGCATTCCTTCGCCACGGCGGCACCATCGTCGCCCGGGAAGGTTTCCGCTCCGGCGAGACGGACTTCCGCGCCGTTCTCCGCAAGATCAAGGGCTTCAACCCGGATGTCATCTACTTGTCCGCCGACATGACCCAGGCCGCCATGGTCGTGAAGCAGGGCCGGGCGCTGGGCCTCAAGTGCACCTTCTTCGGCGATGACAGCGACGGGACCCCAGACCTGGCCGCACTGGCCGGGCACGCCTCCGGGGGGTTCTACTACACCAGCCTCTGCAGCCAGCAGGATCCCGCCACCAAGGGCTGGATCGCCGACTACACCAGGAAGCACGGTGCCGTACCGCTCCTGCCCAACTGCATCCTGGCCGTGGATGCCATGCGCGCCGTCGCGGCAGCCATCACCAAGGCGGGCAGCGACGATCCGGCCAGGATCATCGCCGCCCTTGAACATCTCCGGAACGTCCCGGTGCTCACCGGCAAGCTGTCCATGGACCCCATCACCCACAACCCCATCAACAAGCCATGCGTGATCGAGATGATCAAGGGCGGCCAGATCAGGTTCGTGAAGACCATCACCACAATCCAATAACAAACGGATGGTACGGAACCCTGATCGTTTGGGAGCGGGATATCGGCGCGATATTGAAATCAGGTGGATGTTCGGCCCAATAAAACCAGTTTTGCGCCCGGGCGGCCTCCCAAAGGGATCTCTTCCGGGTAGGCTCAACTCATCATGAAAACCGTCGCGCTGGTCAATGACGTAACTCATCCGAGATGGGAAATGGCCATTCGGGGGGACTTTGAAGAAGTCTTCGGGGACGCCCTGGAGGTGAATTTCTATACGTACGACGGGCTGGAGCCCGGCGAGCCCATCCAATGCGACCTTGTCATCGAGACGCGCCAGAGTCGGGTGGGAAGCCTGAGAAGCCACCTGCCCGAACCCCGGCAAATCATGGTGTTGAACCGGACCCTTCGCCGCCAGGCCATCCAGCCCATCTTCTCCATCCCTGCCGGTGCGGAGGTCCTGGTCGTCAACGATTCCCTGGTCAGCGCCTTGGACTCGGTGGGTCTGTTCATGCTGCTGGATATCAACCACCTCCATTTCGTGGCGTACGAGCCCGGCATGGACTGCAGCAGATTCAAGATCGCCATTACCCTGGCCGGGCCCGAATGTGTGCCCAAGACCCTCGAGACCGTCATCGACGTGGGAAACCGATGCCTGGACATCTCGTCCTGCATCGAGATCATGCGCAGGCTCGATCTGTCCGGTCATGCCCTCGACCAGCGCCTGCTGCGCTACTCGAGCCAGATCATCGCATTGGACCGCGGGGTGGACTCGCAGTACAGGGACCTGTTCCAGAAGAACGTGCAGCTGAACTCGGTCCTCAACCTGTCCAGGGAGGGCATCCTGGTGATGAGCCCCCGGCGGCGGATCGTGCACTACAACCAGGCCCTGGCCACCATGCTGGGCCTGTCCCGCGACGTGACCGGAGCCTCGGAAGAGGTGCTGGCACCAGAGATCCGGGCGGTCCTGGGACAGAAAAGCGGACAGGAGTGGCTCCTCGACTACCGGGGGCGGTCCCTGGTGGTGACACGCCAAGCCATGGAGCAGTTTGGCGAGACCACCGGTTATTGTTTCAATTTCCAGGAAGTCTCCTACCTCCGCCAATTGGAACAGAACCTGAACCGGAAGCTGCTGGAGAAGGGCCTCACCGCCCGCTACCGTTTCCCGGAGGTCCTGGCCTGCTCGCCCCGGATGAAGAAGTGCGTGGAGCTGGCCAAGCGCATCGCCCAGTCGGACCTGACTGTCCTGATCATGGGTGAAAGCGGCACCGGCAAGGAACTGCTCGCCCAGTCCATCCACAACGCTTCCGCCCGGAAGCACTTTCCCTTCGTGGCGGTCAACTGCGCGGCGATGCCGGAGAGCCTCCTGGAGAGCGAACTGTTCGGCTACGAGGGGGGAAGCTTCACCGGCGCCTTGAGGGATGGCAAGGTAGGGCTGTTCGAGCAGGCCAACAATGGCACCGTCTTCCTCGACGAGCTGGCCGACATGCCGGTCGTGCTCCAGGCGAAGCTGCTGAGGGTCCTCCAGGAACGCCAGATAACTCGCCTGGGTTCGCAGCGGGTGATCAACGTCAATCTCCGGGTCCTCGCCGCCACCAACCAGAACCTGCAACAACGGGTGCGGAACGGGCAGTTCCGCCAAGATCTCTACTACCGTCTGAACGCCGTCACCCTGATGGTTCCCCCGCTGAGGGAGCGCAGGGAGGATATCTTCCCCCTGGTCCAGAGCGTCCTGGTGGAACAGAACCGGGCGGACCTGACTTTCGCTCCGGACGCCAGGGAGATGCTACTGAGCTATTCCTGGCCGGGCAACGTCCGGGAACTCAAGAACGTCGCCCAGTTCCTGGCCTTCATGGTGCAGGGCCAAGTGACCCTCACGGACCTGCCCCACGATATCCTGCAGGACGACCAGGGCGATTTCAGCCGGGAAAAAGAGGTTCTCGCGGCCCAATGCGGGCTCGGCCGGGCGCGGTCCATCCTGGGCGCACTCATGGACGCTGCCCTGGAGGACCGGGGCGCGGGCCGGAAACGGCTGGAAGCCGACCTGGCGGCCCGTGGCACGGGTTGCACCGAGTCGGAGGTGCGCGCCGCGCTCAAGGCGCTCAAGCAGGCAGGGCTTGTCCATTCCGGCCCCGGGCGGCATGGCAGCGTGCTCACCCCGCGGGGCCAGCTGTTCCTGGAGTCGTTCGACCGCGGCTTGAACACTAAATAAAGACTTCACATTCCTGTTTGGGTTCTTCCTATCATCACTTGAATTCAGGAATCGACATGGTTTCCGCGGCGGCGCAAAACCACGCGGCGTGGCTCGTTGGTGGCAAGTCACCGATGGAAGCCGAAACCAGTCGTGATTTTTTTCCTCGAAATCCCCGATTCCTTGATTTTGGTCAAGGCGACACCCGGCCCAGGGGCGGGATGCTCATTCAGACCCCACCCGAACAGGTACCACAGCTCATGGAGGATTCGATGTCTTGCAACCAGTGTGAACAGGCCGGGAGCGGAACCGGCTGCACCGGCTCCGGTGCATGCGGCAAGGACATCATGGCCGATCTGGCCACCGTGCTGGCCTAGGCGCGAAAAAGGAGCCCCCCGGTGAACGGCACCCGTTCCATCCTGATGGTCAGTCTGGCCGCGGCCCTTTTGCTGGGGGCCATGTTCGGTTCCGGGGCCTACACCTTCGTGTCGGCCCACGGAACCTCGTATCTCTCCAACGACCCCGCGGTGTGTGTCAACTGCCACGTGATGCGGGACTCGTTCGACAGCTGGCAGCGCAGCCCGCACCACGCGGTGGCGGCCTGCAACGATTGCCACCTGCCGCACGACAACATCGTAAATAAGCTTTTCATCAAGGCCAGCAACGGCTACCACCACTCCAAGGCCTTCACCACCGGCGATTTCCCGGACCCGATCCAGATCAAGCCGGGCAATGCCCAGGTGCTGGAAGCCAACTGCGTGCGCTGCCATGCCGATCTCACCAGCGAGATCACCGCCCACGGCACCCTGGGAGTTCCCACCGATCCCGCGCACAAGGCCGACCTTTATGGCTGCGTGCGCTGCCACCCGGAGGCCGGCCATGGGCCCCGCGACTAAGTTGATGCCGCGAAATAATCCGGACCCATCATCCGTGTCCTCCCCTTTGCCCTTCCAACCCTGCTGCCCGCGCCTGCCGCGCGCCGGAGACCGTCCATGACCCCGCCCAAAACCCCCCTGTTCTCGCGCCCGGCGGTCAAGCTGGGCCTGGTGGCCGCCGCCGCGGCCATGGCCACCGTGCTGGTGCTGGCGCTCAATGCCAGCATCAGCAAGCACAAGGCCGAAGCCCTGCAGACCAGCCTCCGGCTGGTGGACCTGGACGAGTCCAGCGTCGACCCGGCCCTCTGGGGCCGCAACTTCCCCAAGGAGTATGACGGCTACAAGCGCACCAGCGAGAACTACGGAACCAAGTACGGCGGTGCCGGCAGCAGCGAGACCCTGCCGGACCAGAAGCTCGACCAGGATCCGCGGCTGAAGACCATCTTCGACGGCTACGCGTTCGCCCTGGACTTCCGCAAGCGGCGCGGCCACGCCTACATGCTCGATGACCAGCGCGCCACCAAGCGCGTCACCGAGCGGCCCCAGAGCGGCGCCTGCCTGCACTGCCACGCCTCCAGCACCGTGCTCTACCGGGAAATCGGCCTGAAGGCCGGCGCCGCCGGCAGCATGAAGGCCGGGTTCGACAGCCCCGAGGCCCGCGCCCAGCTCATGGCCGGGTTCCAGGCGGTGGGCAAGATGCCCTACAAGGAAGCCACCCTGTTGGCGAAGCACCCGGTGGCCTGCATCGATTGCCACGACCCCAAGACCAACCAGCTGCGGGTCACCAAGCCCGGCTTCCTGAACGGAATCGTGGCCCTGGCCCAGAGCACCGAACCGGTGCCGCACCTGCCTTCCATCGAGAAGTGGCGCAAGGGCGACCGCAAGGAAGCCTACGAGCCCAACCGGGACGCTTCGCGCCAGGAGCTGCGTTCCATGGTCTGCGGCCAGTGCCACGTGACCTACTACTGCGGGCCCAAGACCACCCTGTTCTTCCCCTGGGCCAACGGCCTGAAGGTCGAGCAGATGGAAGCCACCTTCGACGGCATCAAGTTCGCCGACGGCCACCGCTTCTTCGACTGGAAGCACGCCCGCACCGGCGCCGAAGTGATCAAGGCCAAGCACCCCGAGTTCGAAACCTGGAGCCAGGGCATCCACGCCCGCTCCGGCGTCTCCTGCGCCGACTGCCACATGCCCTACCAGCGCGAGGGCGCGGTGAAGATCACCGACCACCAGGTGCGCAGCCCGCTGATGAACATAAGCCGCGCCTGCCAGACCTGCCACCGGTTCCCCGAAGCCGAGCTGAAGGCCCGGGTGGAAGCCATCCAGGACCGCACCCGCGCCCTCATGGACCGGGCCGAGGATGCCCTGGTGGCGCTGATCGGCGACCTGGAGAAGGCGAAGAAGGACGGCGTGCCCGAGGACAAGCTGGCCCCGGTGCTCGAGCTGCAGCGCAAAGCCCAGTGGCGGCTCGACTGCATGAACGCCGAGAACTCCATGGGGTTCCACGCGCCCCAGGAAGTCGCCCGGGTGCTCGGCGAAGCCATCGACTTCAGCCGCCAAGGCCAGATCCAGCTGCGCGACATCCTGGCGGGCGCCAGGCCGATGCCGGCGGCCGCCAAGCGGGTGGCCGCGGCAGCCAAGCCGGGGGCTGCGCCCAAAGCTAAAAGCTAAAAGCTGAACCCAGACCCGTCCCGGAGCCACCCATGTCCCAACCCTTGTCACGCCGTGACTTCATCCGCAGCGGCGGCCTCTGCGCCACCGCCATGGCCCTGGCCGCCAACCCGCTGGCCGCCGCCGCGGCCACCGCTCCGAAGACCCCAGGGGTGCAATGGGGCAAGGCCCCCTGCCGGTTCTGCGGGACCGGCTGCGGGGTACTGGTGGGCACCCGCCATGGCAAGGTGACGGCGGTCAAGGGCGACGAGCAGCACGCCGGCAGCCACGGCATGCTGTGCGCCAAAGGCTACAGCCTGCCGGGCATCCTCACCGGCCCGGACCGCCTGACCACCCCGCTCATCCGCAAGGGCGGCAAGCTGGTGCCGGCCTCCTGGGACGAGGCCCTGGATCTGGTCGCGAAGAAATACAAGGAGACGCTCGAGGCCAAGGGACCCGAGGCGGTGGCCATCTACGGCAGCGGCCAGTGGACCATCACCGACGGCTACGTGGCCTCCAAGTGGTTCCGGGCCGGCATGGGCAGCAACAACGTCGAAGCCAACGCGCGGCTCTGCATGGCCAGCGCGGTGACCGGCTTCATGAGCAGCTTCGGCAGCGACGAGCCGTTCGGCTGCTTCGAGGACCTGGAGATCTGCGATGTGCTTCTGATGTGGGGCAACAACATGGCCGAGGCGCACCCGGTCCTGTTCGGGCGGGTGCTGGAAAGCAAGGAACGGAATTCCGGCAAGCAGATCATCGACCTGGCCACCCGCCACACCCCCACCTCCGACTTTGCCGACCTGAGCCTGGTCATGGCGCCCCAGAGCGATCTGGCCATCGCCAATGGCATTGCCAACCTGCTGCTCAAGCAGGGCGCCATCGACCGCGAGTTCATCGCCAGGCACGTGGTCTTCAAGCGCGGCAAGGAGCAGATCGGTTACGGACTGGCCGACAAGTCCAGCTTCACCGATGCCGCCGTCAAGGTGCCCTTCGAGGAGTACGCGGCCTACCTGGAGACCTACACTCCGGACTACGTGGCCAAGCTCAGCGGCCTGAAGGTGGCTGACCTGGAGCGGCTGGCCGGCTACTTCGCCAACCCCAAGCTCAAGGTCACCTCCATCTGGTGCATGGGGGTCAATCAGCACAGCCGCGGCACCTGGATGAACAATCTGATCTACAACCTGCACCTGCTCACCGGAAAGGTGTGCCGGCCCGGGTCCACCGCCTATTCGGTCACCGGCCAGCCCAGCGCCTGCGGCACCGTGCGTGAAGTGGGCGACCTGGCCCACCGGCTGCCTGCGGACATGCTGGTGGCCAACCCGGAGCACCGCGCCATCGCCGCCCGCATCTGGAAGGTGCCGGTGGCGCGGCTCAACCCCAAGCCCGGCTACCACACGGTGGAGATGTTCCGGGCGCTGGACCGCGGCGACGTCACCTGCCTGTGGATCCAGGTCACCAACCCCTTCGTCAGCCTTCCCAATGTCGGCCGGTTCCGCCGGGCCGCGCGCAAAGAGGGCCGGTTCATCGTCGTCTCGGATGTCTACCCGACCCAGACCACGGCCTTGGCCGACGTGGTGCTGCCCAGCGCCATGTGGGTGGAGCGGGAGGGCCAGTTCGGCAACAGCGACCGCCGCACCCAGCACTGGGAACGCATGGCCGATCCGCCCAAGGGCTGCCTGCCGGACGACTGGCAGATCATCGAGGTGGCCCGCCGGATGGGTCTGGGCGGGCTGTTCCCGACCGATCCCAAGACCTATGTGAGCGAGCTGTACGAGGAATACCGGCAGTTCACCCTGGGCACCGGCAAGGACCTGGCCTCCCTGGACCAGCTGAAGGCGCACCACGGCCTGCGCTGGCCGGTGGTGGACGGGCGCGAGACGGCCCGGCGCTACCTGGAGGGGGAGGATCCCTTCGTCAAGCCCGGCGAAGGCATCAAGTTCTACAAGAACAAGGCGGACGAGGGCCGCGCCGTCATATGGCTGCGCCCCTGGGAACCGCCGGCGGAGTCGCCCGATGCGCAGTTCCCGCTCTGGTTCTGCACCGGGCGCATGCTGGAGCACTGGCATACCGGCACCATGACCCGGCGGGTGCCGCAGCTGAACCGGGCCATGCCCGGCGGCTTCCTGGAGATCCATCCGGAGGACGCGGCCGCCATCGGCGTGGCCGACGGCGACCGGGTGAAGGTGGTTTCCCGGCGCGGCAGCGTGGTGCTTCCCTGCAGCTTCGCGGCCCGCGGCAAGGTGCCCAAGGGCACCGTCTACACCTCCTTCTTCGACGAGAGCCAGCTGGTCAACCTGGTGACCCTGGACAGCATCTGCCCGATCTCGGCGGAACCGGACTACAAGAAATGCGCCTGTCGGGTGGAGAAGGCATGAACGCCCGGATCCTGCTGACCATCCTGATCCTGTTCCGGGCCACCGGGGCATTCGCTGGCGACGGCCGCATGCAGCCGTTCGCCCCGCCGCCGATCCCCCACGCGCCACACCCGGACGCAGCTTGCACCGACTGCCATGGGAACCGGCGCCAGGGCGGCGTCCCCGCCATTCCGCACCAGGTGCGCGGCTGGTGCCAGTCCTGCCACATGCAGGATGCGCCCGCCAAGGGCCGCCGCGGGGTGCCCTTCATGGGTGAACCGAGAGGCGCCCGGGCCTACCCCGGCGCCCCACCGACCATTCCCCATCCGGTCTTCATGCGCGAGAACTGCCAGGCGTGCCACGGCCGGGAGCGCCACCCGAGCCTGCGCCGGAATCCGCACCCCGGCCGCGCCGACTGCAAGTCCTGCCATCTCCTTTAGGGGCCGTTGCGGAATAACCATTCCCGTTCGTCCCCATTCCGCTACGGCCCCCAACAACGGCTTAGGAGTCCTTCCATGATCTTCTGCACTGGAACCGGGTATGCCATCCGCGCCCTGGCCGCCTTGCAGGCGGGGGGGCCGTTCACCCTGGCCAAGGACCTGGCGGAGCAGACCGAACTGCCGGCCCCCTACCTGTCCAAGGTGCTGCAGCACCTCTCGCACGCCGGCATCCTGGAGTCCTCCCGGGGCCCCCACGGGGGCTTCCGGCTGGCGCGGCCGGCCGAGAGCATCACCATCGGCGAGGTGGTGACCATCCTGAACGTCATACCGGCCGACCTCTGCGTCATGGGCTTCAGCGAATGCCCCCGGCGGCTCAAGGCCTGCCCGCTGGACGAAGCCTGGTGCGAAGCCAAGGCCACCCTGGACGAGAACCTGGCCCAGGTGACCATCAAGGAAATGGCCCATCAGGCGCTCCATGAGCTGAAGCTGGTGCCGCGGGTGCGCCCCGGCGAGAACCCGGCCTGCGCCGGCCCGGGGCCCAGGAAACACCGGGCATGACCCGCGACCCGGCCGTCTCCTGGCGCTTCAATCCGTACGAGATCGCCTTCGTGGGCTACCGCGCCAGCGGCAAGACCACCCTGGCCGAGGCCATGGCCGGACGGTTCCAGGCCCAGGGCCATTCGGTCGGCTACCTGAAGCCGGCCGTGCCGGGGGCCGGTCCCGCGCTGGACCTGCTGGAACCCGACGTGCTGCAGGTGGAAGGGCACAAGGACCTGCCGCTGCCCAGGATCGCCCTGGTGGATGCGGCCGGGGCGCTGTTCCGGGATCCGGCCCTGCGGGCCCACCCGCCCCTGGCCTTTCTGCACGCGGGCGTGGTACCGGCCCAGGCGCCGGACCTGCCGCGCTTCCACCGGGATGACCTGGACCGCGTGGAAGCCTTCATCCGGACCCAATTCGAGGCCCGCCGGGTGCCGCTGCGCGGGCTGGTCCTGGCCAATGTGAACACCCCCGAGCGCTACCAGGAGGTCGTGCGTGATCTCCGTCGCTGAAGCCGATGTCCTCATCCGCCGCTGGGACCCGGCTCCGGCCGAAACGTGGGTGGACCTGGCGGATCTGGCGGGGCGGGTGCTGGCCCGGGACTTGCGGGCCGACCGCGATGGCCCCCCCTACGACCGGGTGGCCATGGACGGCATGGCCCTGGACAGCCGGGAAGCGGACCTGGGACGATTGCGGATCGCCGGCCTGCGATGCCGTGGTCCCCTACGAGCGGCTCCGGCGAACCGACGGCTGGGCTGAACTGGGCGAGCCCGTCCGCCCCCGGCAGAACGTCCACGGGCAAGGTGCGGATTACCGCGCGGGAGACCTGCTCATCTCCGCCGGCACCGCCCTGCGCAGCCCCCACGCCCACCTGCTGGCCACCTGCGGGGCGCCGGGTGCCTGGGTCCGCCGGCGTTGCGCCTGGGCCCTTGCAGCCACCGGCGACGAACTGGTGGCGATCCAGGCGGCGCCGCTTCCGCACCAGATTCGCCGCTCCAATGGCGCCGCGATCGGCGCCGAGGCCCAGGCCTGGGGCCAGGCGCCGCAGGCGGAGCGGCTCCTGCCGGACGATGCCGCGGCGCTGGCGGCCGGCATCACCGCCCTGGCCGCGGGCCGGGACGCCCTGGTGCTCACCGGCGGGGTCAGCCAGGGCGCGTTCGACCTGTTGCCGAAGACGCTGGAGGCGCTGGGCGCCCGCATGCAGTTCCACGGGGTGGCCCAGAAGCCGGGCAAGCCCTTCTGGTTCGGCATCCTGCCCGGCGGCGTCCGGGTCTTCAGCCTTCCCGGCAACCCGGTGGCGAGCCTGGTGGCGTTCCGGCGCTTCGTGCTGCCGGCCCTGCTCCGCTTCGAAGGCCGGGCCTCGGAGCCGCGGCTCCTGTCGGTCCGGGACCTGCGCCCCGCCGGCGGCGCCCTCACCCATTTCATTCCGGTCCAGCGCACCCCGGTGGGCCATCGCCCGGTTCCCCCCGGCGGGTCCGGGGACCTGCGGCCGTTGGCGCTTTCCGAAGGGTTCGTGGAAGTGGACCCCGGCTGGGACGGCAGCGCCCTCCTGCCCTATTTCCCGTGGGGCCGGGTGGACTAGCCTCAATTCTGTTCGGTCCACCATTGACCGAGGCTTCTTCCTGCTCCTTATGCTGGTGCCGCAACGACCTGTTCAGGTTAATTCTAGACAACGGCATAGGGCCCTGTGCCCATTCGCCATGGCGATGAGGATCCCAGTGAATTCGTCCGGCTCTCCAAGCCGGGGGCTCTGCCCCTGGGACGGCGCCCGTGCCGGATCCCTCTGGAGCACGATCCTCCGCCCAGGTAGCGGAGCCGGTATGATGAAACCAGCCAAGCATGCGGTTGGGTGAGCCGGTAAATCAGGCTAATGCATATGGACCCTGTGGGTGAAGCCGCTGTTCTGGGCGCAATCCCTCATGGGTTGGACCGGAACGGCCCGAGTACTGCGTCTGGGTCTCGGGCCCGCTTCCCAAAACCTAGAGCTGCCTGCCCGAAGGGAGCATGATGAAGATCTATGCAAACGAACGGACGGGGGCTTTCGAAGTCAGTCATGGAAACGGATTCGCGACTCTCTCCCGTGAAGGTTCTCATCATGGCCGTGGCCTCCGGCGTTTCGGTGGCCAGCAACTACTACGCGCAACCGCTGCTGCCGACCCTTGCGGCGGCGTTCCGGGTGTCTTCCCCCGCCGCCGGCGCCATCGTCACCGCCGCCCAGTTGGGCTTCGGCCTGGGCCTGCTGCTGATCGTCCCCCTGGGCGACCTGGTGGAGGGGCGCAGGCTGCTGGTGACCATGTCCTTGATGTCCGCGGCGGGCCTGCTGATAACGGCCACCGCCCGCACCTTCGTCTGGGTCCTGGCGGGCACCGCGCTCACCGGCCTGTTCTCGGTGGTGGCCAATACCCTGGTGCCGTTCGCCGCCAACCTGACGGCGCCGGAGCAGCGCGGCAAGGTGGTGGGCACGGTGATGAGCGGCCTGCTGCTGGGCGTCCTGCTTGCCCGGACCGCGGCCGGGGCCCTGGCCACGCTCGGCTCCTGGCGCACCGTCTACTGGGTGGGGGCCGCGGCCATGACCCTGTCGGCGGCGGTGCTGCACCGGACCCTTCCCCGGTTCCGCCAGCCGGCGGAGCTGTCCTACCCGAAACTGCTGCTGTCCATCGTCGCTCTGTTCCGGGAAGAGCCAGTGCTGCGGCAACGGGCCCTCATGGGCGCCTGCTGCTTCGCCACGTTCAGCGTCCTCTGGACCTCCATGGGCTTCCTGCTCGCGGCGCCGCCCTACGGCTATGCCGCCGGCACCATCGGCCTGTTCGGCCTGGCCGGGGTGGCGGGCGCCCTGGCCGCCTCGGCCGCGGGGCGCATGGGCGACCGGGGCCAAGGCGCGCGGGTCACCGTCCTGGGCCTGGTGATCCTGCTGCTCTCCTGGGGCGTCCTGGCCTTCGCTTCCCGGTCCCTGACCGCCCTGGTGGCCGGGATCCTGCTCCTGGACCTGGCGGTGCAGGGCATGCACATCAGCAACCAGAGCGCCATCCTCCGAACCCGTCCGGAGGCACGCAACCGCCTCACCAGCGGCTACATGGCCTGCTATTTCGGCGGCGGGGCGGCCGGCTCCCTGCTGTCCGCCTCGGCCTACAGCATGGCCGGGTGGCTGGGCGTGTCGGCGGTGGGCGCCACCATGAGCGCCCTGGGCCTGGCGGTCTGGCTCTGCACCGGGGGATCGCGGGTCGGGTCGCACCGGTCCTAGTTCTATTGGTGGTGGGGCGTCGAAGGCCGACCGTCCGGTGACATCGGTCACGTCCCTGCGACTGGGATTCAATTTCTGTGGATCTTGAGACTTCATCTCAGTTAACCTCGAATCACTGAGAAGACGATCAACCCATCTTCAATTCATTCGTCTTTCGGCCCTTCCGAGGCATGGTCGCCCATGCCCTCCGGGTTCCGCTGCCCCTTTTCCAGCACGAGGTCCAATCCATGAATCCAACCCAGCCCATTCCCCTGGCGGGAACCGGCGGCGCGGCCCCCACCGTGGCCATCGCCGGCAATCCCAATTGCGGCAAGACCTCCATCTTCAACGCGCTGACCGGCTCGCGGCACCACGTGGCCAACTGGCCCGGGGTGACCGTGGAAAAGCGCTACGGCCATTTCCTGCAGGACGGGGTGGAGGTGCAGGTGGTGGACCTGCCCGGCACCTACTCGCTGTCAGCCCAGAGCGAGGACGAGCGGATCGCCGCGGCCTTCATCGCCGAGCCGGCGGTGGACGTGATCGTCAACGTGCTGGACGCCTCCAACCTGGAGCGCAACCTGTACCTCACCACCCAGGTGCTGGAATTGAGGAAGCCCATGGTGTTCGTGCTGAACATGATGGACGACGCCGAGCGGCAGGGGGTGGCCCTGGACCTCCAGGGGCTGCAGACCCTGCTGGGCGGCCCGGTGATCCCCACCGTGGGCAACCGCGGCGACGGCGTGCCGGAGCTGAAGGCGGCCATCCTCAGCGTGGCCAGGGGCGACGATCCGCGGGTGCTGCCGGTGCGCGCCAGCTACGGCCCCGAGATCGAGGCGGAGCTCGCCAGGCTGGAAGCGGAGATCAACCGGGACGAGCTGCTGGCCCAGCGCACCATCCCCCGCTGGCTGGCCCTGGGCCTTCTGGAACGCACGCCGGACGCCATCGCCCTGGCCCAGGCCAGCCACGCCCGGCAGGCCATCACCGCCCAGCTCACCGCCAGCCAGCGGTTCCTGGAACAAAGGCTGGGTTCCGACGTGGCCACCCTGATCGCCGAGCGCCGCTACGGCTTCGCCCACGGGCTGGTGCAGGAGGTGCTCGCCCAGTCCCATGAGGCCAAGCACGGCTGGACCACCCGGGTGGATCGCCTGCTCACCCACAAGTGGCTGGGCCTGCCCATCTTCCTCGCCATCATGCTGGCCATGTACAGCCTGACCTTCACCCTCGGCCAGCGCCCCCAGGACTGGATCACCGCCGGCTTCGCCTGGGTCCACGACCTGGCCGCGGCGCACCTGCCCACCGGCGAGCTCACCAGTCTGCTGGTGGACGGGGTGATCCCCGGGGTGGGCGCGGTGGTGGTGTTCGTGCCGGTGATCATGATCCTCATGGGCTGCATCTCGTTCCTGGAGGACACCGGCTACATGTCCCGGGCCGCGTTCATGATGGACCGGCT
>JARLGP010000205.1 GCA_031292735.1 Holophaga sp. | reverse complement strand
GCTGCAGCCGTTCCGGGAAAGCAGCCAGAGCCACCGCTTCAACTGGAAGCTCATCGACCAGCTCAGCCCCATGGGCGGCATCCGCATCGAGGACAACCTCCTGGTCACCGCCACCGGCGGCCGCAACCTCACCCGGGAGCATCTACCCAACTGAAACATCCCCCCGGCAGGACCGGGGGGTCTCTCCTGATTTTGCGCGTGGAGGCCCATCGAATCATCGGAACCATTTCGCGCCGGCACACCGAGTCGAATTGTTTTCCGGGGATCTCGGCGAGAGTTGGCAACTCGGCGTATTGGGCCAAAGGGATGACACCGCGAATAGGGTCGTGAGTCGCGGTAGAGATCCCGGTTACCCGACTGGGGATCCCATCCATCTTGGCGAATCGGCCAAAGCGGACCAGGCGCGTCTTCTCCGGATGCAGTTCCAGCGAGAATTTTCCATATCAGTCGGGGAGTTCCCCAAGGGAATATCGTGCTTCCTCTTCGTGTTGGGTGCCAATTAGGTCAGCAAGAACCCCGATCATCCCATGGAAAAGATTGCCGCTGACAATCAGGATTCATGAGATAAAGCATGCGAAATCAATGGCTATACCGCACCCGAGCGGCAGAATGGAAGGTTAACCGCCCACCTTTGTTGGGAGCGTGAGGCCATCCGCCAGGTTGAGTTTGACGGCACAGGATTAAAAAAGGACGCAATCCTAAGGTCATTTTATGTATATATTTACAATAATGCCACAGCGGTAAATGGCAACTAGTCTACGTTACCTATTGCCTGCTTGCTTGCGCCTTTTTTTCTGCCACTCATATTTATTTAGCCAGAACAGATTGCCAGAACGGTGGCAATCAGACGAAGGTTTTTTGATTTTGGCGAATTTGATCGAGGTGATCCAATGAAATTTCCTTCAATTACAACATCTATTTTTAGAGCCAGGTCAAAGCACAAAATAAGATATTTATTTATAGAGTTGATCCTTGGGCTCAGCCTTGGTGTCTCCGCGAAAGATACCCGTGGAATCCAGGGCACTTTCGAAGTGGATCCCGATTCTGGAACCGCCTCCCTGTTCTTCCCTCTGGGGCCCGGCATCGGCCGTTCCGGGCTTCGCTACATCCCCGCTCTGGCCGGTCGGTTCGCTCCTCAGCCTGGGTTGGCGTCCTTCAACTTCGAACTGTCACCCGGATCACTGGATTGGCCGCTGGTCTCCGATCGTCCGAATGGAACTCCACCAAGCGTTCGCTGGAGCTATCCCGATGGCACCGGAGGCTGTGCGGATGGTCCCTTCCCTGGAGCCTTTGACCCAGAGGCAGTCCTGGCCCGATTCGGCTATGCCCCACCAGCCAGACAGGACCACCTCCCCTATCAAGGCTCCGCTCCCTCAACGCCACTTGTACTCGCAGGTACCCGCGGAGAATATCTGTTCGCCGTGACTGACGCAACTCCGGAAGAAGACGTGCAATACCAGGACTCGTGGGCTTTTCCCACGTGCCTCCTGGTGGTTCGCAATCATCTCGCCTATGAATTTCGCCAGGCATCCCTTCCGCGACCCAGCCGGGTCCCCGGAGCCGCCCATTATCGGTTGACCGCAGTTCGCGCTCCTTCCGGCGAGAACCTGACGTTCACCTATGGCTCAAATGGGATGGATTTCCAAGCCACCTGGCGGGATGCGAGGGTTCGCGTGGCCCTGGACGCCGCCCCTCCCCCACTGGACCGTAGCCCCAGCGAAAGTTCGCTTCGGATCAGCTACGAAGGTCTCCAGAAGGTTGTTCCGGGTTACACCATCGGCATTTTCCTGCGCGCGGAGAAACAGGATGCCCCGATGGGATCCGAGGCGGCTCCGCCCGCACTCCGAAGTCAGATGCAAGTCGCGCGGGTTCAAGCGGATGTCTCGGGGGAAACGGTCGAGTTCAGCTATGGGAAGGCACCGGCCCTAAGCCTTGCCGGCCCCGAGGGGGGCCGGAAGGACGCGCCGACCGTATTGCAGGGCATCGATTCACCCTATCGGAGTCTCCGGCTAGAGTGGGAGCCCCAGGCGGGACCGCGCCCCTTGGGGCAATCGGCAGAGGGGCGGAACTTAGAGCCCGAGTGGGTCCTCGGGGTGAAGGCAGTCTACGAAAAGGGAGCGCCCACCTATAGACGAGGCGCTCCCGGTTCTGCTTCTGACGGGAACGCCCCGGAGGCAGGCAGCCCATCCTGGGTTCGTCAGTCCCGGCACTTCGCTTTTGCCTCGACCCCCTGGACGAACGGCACCTGCCAAACCCACGTCCGAGACCGGTGGGCGTTTCAAGGAACCGGGCGGAAGGCGGATTCCGAGCCTCTTCATGCTTGCCATTCCTTCGCCTGCGATGACGATGCCGGTATTCCCACGTTTGAATGGGATCCCCGAGAACGGATCCTGGTCCCCGTGCCTGGCGAGATGACGCGGAAGCTTGATTGGAACCATGGAACCAACAGGCCACCGGATCTGCATCAAACGGACAGCAGGGGCGGGACCGCACGGGGCGGCCTCGCGGGCGGAATGCCAGTTGGGGGAGGCCCAGGAAGCAACCCAGCCATGGGAAAGCTCAGGGAAATGGCCGCACAAGCAACCGCCCAGGGCCTCAGGATCCAGGCCGAACAGGAAGCCAGAAGGGATGCGACCTTTCATCGGATGGATGCGCAGATCCAGGCGCAAAGAATGCAAGGCGAATTTCGGCACCAGGCAAGGCTGCAAGCAGAGCTTCAGGCGCAGCAGGCGCGTCAACAAGCCCAAAGAACCGCCGCCATGGTCGATGATTACAACAAACAAATAAATGAAATTATTAAGCAATATGAGAATAAAGCCAAGCAAAAAGAAGAAGAGCTCCTACGGAAGGAAAAGGAGCTTAAACGGAGGACGGAGGAACTCAAGCGACAATCAGAAAAATTTGAGCAACAGGCGAGGGAGCTTGAGCAACAGGCCGAGGAATTAAGGCGGCAGGCTGAGGCTCTGGGTTACTAACTGGGAATGGTTTTCCCCTTCTTGGGCTTCGACTCAAATGCATTGCAATAGCCTTTTTGTAGCCTGCTTGGTTGGATTCGGCCTTGGCGCCTCTCCCGCCCCACCGAGAAACACCCCTGGAATCCTGGGCATTCTTGAGGTGGATCCGGAGTCTGGAGCCGCCAGCCTGTTCTTCCCTCTGGGGCCCGGCATCGGTCGCCCGGGACTTCGTTATCTCCCTGCCCTGGTGGGCCGGTTTGCGCCCCTGGTGGGGCCGGCGCCCCCCTCCTCCTTCGAGCTGTCGCCTGGATCGTTGGTTTGGCCGCTGGCGCCCGGTGGTCCAGATGAGTCTCCGCCAAGGGTCCAATGGACCTATCCCGATGGCACCGGGGGGTGCGCTGATGGTCCCTGTCAGAGAGACATGATCCCGCACGAGGTCCTGGCCCGTTTCAGCTATGCCCCACCGTCCAGGCAAGACCATCTTCCTCATCGGTCCTCCGCCCCCCCGGCTCCGCTTGCGCTTGCCGGCACCGCTGGAGAGTGCCTGCTGGCCCTGACCGAGGGGTACGGGATTCCGGAAGCGATGCCCCCTGTCCTGGGAAGGGACGTTCAAGCCGAAGACGGGTGGATCCTTCCCCCACGCCTGCTGGTGGTTCGCGGCGACCTCGCCTATGAATTCAGCTATGCGGCCTTGCCGCGACCCGACCAGAGCCCTTGGGCTGCCCACTATCGGTTGACCGCCGTCCGCGCGCCTTCCGGCGAGAACCTGACGTTCACCTATGGCCCGAATGGGGTGGATTTCGAAGCCGCCTGGATGGCTGCCAGGGTCCGGGTGACCATGGAAGCTGCAGAAGGAATCGCTCCCGTGCCGGCCCTGGATGCCGGCTTCCCCGCGCTGGACTCCAAGCCCCCTGGCGAGGCTTTCCATGATGTGGCGGCTCACCTGCGCATCGCCTATGAAGGCCCCAAAGCGGTGCCGGACTACATGGTGAGCACCCTCCTGCGGGCGGAGGATCTCACACCCACCATCCCCCCGTCGGACAGCCGTCAGGATGCCGCCACCAGGCCCGAAGCGCTTCCGCCGCCGTATCCGGGACCTCTCCAAGTCGTCAGGATTCAAGTTGATGACTCGGAGGAAGCGGTCGAGTTCAGTTATGGCAAGGCCCCGGCCGTGAACGCCGTGAACCTTGCCGGCCCCGAGGAGATGCGGCATTACCCGCCGACCGTGGTGCAGGGGATCGTCTTCCCGATTCGCAGCTTCCGATTGGACTGGGAGCCTCAGCCAGGACCGTGCCCCCCAGGGCAAATGGAAGATGGCGGGTGGTCCTTCGGAGTGAAGGCCATCCACGAACAGGGAGCGGCCACCTACCACCGG
The DNA here is from genome assembly GCA_031292735.1 of Holophaga sp. The sequence goes on along the minus strand of JARLGP010000205.1, from coordinate 48,134 downwards.
GCTGCCCAACCTGCTTCCAGCACCTCCTTCGCGGATCCGGATGGACAGGAAGCGGCTGGCGGCCCATCCTGGGTTCGTCAGTCCCGGCACTTCGCCTTTGCCCCCACCTCCAGCAGAGGTGGCTCCTGCAAAACCTTCATCCGGGATCGCTGGGTTCTCCAAGGGAAACGAGATCCCGAGCCGCCCCAGGCCAGCGGTTCCATTCCTTGCCAGAAGGAGGGGGATATCCCTACGTTTGAGTGGGATTTCCAGAGACGGACCCTTGTGGCTGTACCCGGAGAAATGACGCGGCGACTCACCTGGGAACCCGGTATGGCCACGGCACCCGACCTGCATCAAGCTGGCGACCGGGACAGGACGGCAACCGGTGGGCTCAAGGGCGGCGCGCCAGGAGAGGGCAGCCGTGAAGCCAATCCGAGCGGCAACCCCAACGAAAACGTTCAGATGACGCCCATTCGGTTTGACCCCATCCGGAATGAAGTGACGATGGGGGCCATCGCCGGTGGCCATTTGACGCCCAGTCCGGCGGCTCCTCCACCTATTTTCCCCCCTGCCGAGAGCCCTAACGTGCTTGGCCAGTGGGTTACCAGGAACCAGCAGGACATCCAGCAAACCGTCCAACAGGCGTTTGCAGCAGCCGAAGCAAGACAGGTGCTGGCCAATCAACAAAACGCCCTGACCCAAGCAGCACACGACACTCGAATGGGGGCAATCCAGGACCAAATGGCTGAGCGGGCCCTGGCACAGAGCATACTGGCACAGGCAAGGAGCCAAGCCCCTCCATATCCCATGGCAGGGGTAGCAGTTCTTCCTCTGCCTGAACATTTCCAGCCCCTGGTTGAGGCCCAGCGCCGAATCCAGGAGACCCACCAGCGAATCCAAGGCACCCAGCAGGGTATCCAGGAGACCCAGCAGGGCATCCAAAACACCCTTCAGCGAATCAAGGAAGGACAACGCCGGGCCGCAGAGAAGCTGCGCTACGTCGCGGAAGTTCAGAAACGCGCCGCCGAGGCTCAGCGACTGGCCAAAGAGGCGCAGGCACTGGCAGAGGCCAAGCGTCAACAGGAAACCGAAGCCCAACGCCGAGCCCAGGAAGAGCAACAGCGTCTGGCTGCGGAGAGGGCGCGGCAGGCCGCAGAGGCCGCCAGGCGTCAGCAGGAAGCCGAGGCCCAGCGGCGAGCCCAGGAAGAGCAACAGCGTCTGGCCGCGGAGGGGGCGCGGCAGGCTGCAGAAGCTGCCAGGCGTCAGAAGGAAGCCGAGATCCAGCGGCGATCCCAGGAGGAGAAGCAGCGACTGGGTGAAGCGCAAAAATATGCCACTGTTCAGCCGCAACAAACTCCAGCACATGACCAGGTCGGGGGGGAGAACCGCCAGAGAAATGCTCCCGCTTCTGGGCGAAGTGAGTCCAAGGCCGAGAAAAAGGGGGAAGCGGCCAAGCAGGATCCGTATTCCCTGGCTGGTCCACCGGTTCCGGGGTGGCCAAAGTTGGCGGGGCCGATCCCCGATGGGGAGCAACCAGCGAAACCAGGGGTCGAAGACTCCAAAATCAGTGCTGAACACCTCAAGAATTGGTGGACCGGCGGTGGCTGGAACAAGGATGCGGATGCGGAGCGAGTGCGGCCCGTGCGCACCGTCGAGGGGTGGGGCCCTGATGCGCCGGACCATCTGCGGGCACCCGAACGTTACATTGACTACAACAAGTTCGGAGAGGTGGTGCAGGTGCGGGACGCGCGGGGCATCCAGGACGACAGCGCGACGACGCTGGCGATCGTGACCGGGGCCAAGATAGCTAAGGACGTCAGGAAGGCGGCGGTTACAGCTACACGCGGCCAGACTGGGAGGTTGCCGGCCGGGCCCGCTGCTTCGGGAAGTGGAATAACCCAAACTAAGCCAGTCCAAGAACTCCTGAAACCAGGGGGAGAGCTTATAGGAACGATCCAAAAGGGGGCTACAGCTGAAGTCAGAACAGTCTCTTCTTCCGAGTTTACAACTCTCCAACAAGAGCTTTTAGTTGGAGCTAAGCCATCTGGAACATATGCTGGCGGGAAGGGGACCTGGTATAACCTACCAAATGGCGGTCGCGTCGGAGTTCGATCTTCCAAAGAAAGTGGCTTGACTCTCGATATCGATATTCCTGGTCTCCCGAAAGGGCTCAAGGTGCATCAGCAATGACTATAGAACCAGTTGATAAATATTCTGGCACGCCCATGAGCGAGTGGATTGCCCGAGTTCCTAACGAATTAGAAGTGGACGCCGTAGGACTATGGCAAATTATTCCTACCGGAAGGGATAGTTTTAATTTATCAGGCGCAGCATTGGAGGACTTCATACGACGAAGCATTATTGCTTTGATTGAACGAGGAGCTGTGCCAGTTCGGCCGGCAGAGTCTGAGCATGAATTTTGGAAGAAGCAAGATCGATATGGAATTTTAGCGACTGAAATTGCTGACAGGGTTATCAAAGAGTGGGAAGAGTCTGGAAGAGATCCCGACCAAGATGGCCTATGGTTCTCGATGCACCCGGATTGAGTGACAGTGGCTGCCTCCGGCGACAATCCTGAGAGCCCAACGCCGGGTCCCTCCAGTTCGCTGTGGCAGTGCCATCGCCGCCCTCCGCGCCGGTCGGCCGTCGGCGCATTTTCGATAAGGCCGCCTTGTCTAAAATGGTTTTATGACCATCTCGTGAGCTGCGCTCCCGAGCTACTCATAAAACTCCCGCCGCCTGCCTAAACATAATCCAAAGACTATGTTTCCCGTCGCCGGGGAGCTTTCGGCTCCTATGGTCGTCCGTTCAGGTTGGGTGGGCGTCGGGCCGTAGCGGCGGCGGCCCGCGGCCTGGAGTGCGCCGGCCGGCTTGCAGGGCCCTCGCCTGCGCTACGCGCCGGCACGGCTGCGGCGCTATGCGCCTTGAGCTGCCCCGCCTTGCTTTGCTGAGGGGGCGCCCGTGGAAGGCCGGGCAGCGGGCAGCGTTCAGAGACCGCATCGACGCAGCGTCACGCTCACGCCCGGCCCATCACCCCTGATCGGGGGGTGATGGGCCGGGACGGACGGATGAAGGAGGAATCAGTTGACGGCTAAAGAAGAAAACCAGGATCCAAAGTCAACCCACTCCTTTTGACTTTGGATTCGGTTATAAATATTCCAAGGAGGGAATCATGACGGAAGAATCCAAGTGCCCATATTCCAGTGAGACGCACAGCGGCCCGGGGTCTGGAGCCCCCACCAACGCGGACTGGTGGCCGCACCACCTCAATCGGAACGTCCTGCACCAGCACTCAGCCCAGTCCAACCCCATGGGCCCGCAGTTCAGCTACGCCAAGGAATTCAAGAGCCTTGACCTGGACGCCGTGATCCAGGACCTCAAGGCCCTGATGACCGATTCCCAGGACTGGTGGCCGGCGGACTTCGGCCATTACGGCCCCTTGTTCATCCGCATGGCCTGGCACAGCGCCGGCACCTACCGCATCAGCGACGGCCGGGGCGGCGCGGGCAACGGCTCCCAGCGCTTCGCCCCCCTCAACAGCTGGCCGGACAACGCCAATCTGGACAAGGCGCGCCGGCTCCTGTGGCCGGTCAAGCAGAAGTACGGACGCAAGATCTCCTGGGCCGACCTGATGATCCTGGCGGGCAACGTGGCGCTGGAATCCATGGGGTTCAAGACCTTCGGGTTCGCAGGCGGGCGCGAGGACATCTGGGAGGAGGAAGCCATCAACTGGGGCCCGGAAAGGACCTGGCTGGGCGACCAGCGCTACTCCGGCGACCGGGACCTGGAGAATCCGCTCGCGGCCGTGCAGATGGGCCTGATCTACGTGAACCCGGAAGGCCCCAACGGGAACCCCGACCCGCTCGCCGCGGCGCGGGATATCCGGGAAACCTTCGGCCGCATGGCGATGAACGACGAGGAGACGGTCGCGCTCATCGCGGGCGGCCACACCTTCGGCAAGACCCACGGCGCCGGCGACGCCAAGCTGGTGGGGCCCGAACCGGAAGCCGCCGGCATCGAGGATCAGGGCCTGGGCTGGAAGAGCAGCTTCGGCAGCGGGAAAGGCGGCGACACGATCACCAGCGGCCTGGAAGTCACCTGGACCACCACCCCCACCCAGTGGAGCAGCAACTTCCTCTGGAACCTGTTCGGTTACGAATGGGAACTGACCACGAGCCCGGCCGGCGCGCACCAGTGGATCCCCAAGCACGGCATGGGCGCCGGCACCGTTCCGGATGCCCACGACCCCGCCAGGCACCGCGCGCCCGCGATGCTGACCACCGACCTCGCCCTGCGCTTCGACCCGGCCTACGAAACGATCGGCCGGCGCTTCCTGGAGCATCCCGAGCAGTTCGCCGATGCCTTCGCCCGGGCCTGGTTCAAGCTGACCCACCGCGACATGGGCCCGATCGCCCGCTACCTGGGCCCGCGGGTGCCCAAGGAAGCCATGATCTGGCAGGATCCCATCCCCCCGGTGGACCACCCGCTGATCGACGAGCAGGACATCGCCACCCTGAAGGCCCGGATCCTCGCCTCCGGACTGGCCATCTCCCGACTGGTCCTGACCGCCTGGGCCGCCGCGGCCACCTTCCGCGCCAGCGACAAGCGGGGCGGCGCCAACGGCGCGCGCATCCGCCTGGCGCCCCAGAAGGATTGGGAGGTCAACCAGCCGGCGGAACTGGCCAAGGTGCTCGAGGCGCTCGAACCGGTCCGCAACGGCTTCAACCGCGCGCAAACCGGCGGCAAGCAGGTGTCGCTGGCCGACCTGATCGTCCTGGGCGGCTGCGCGGCCATCGAAGCCGCGGCCCGGAAGGCCGGCCACGAGGTGCACGTGCCCTTCTCGCCGGGACGCATGGACGCGGCGCAGGAACAGACCGACGTGGACTCGTTCGCGGTGCTGGAGCCCAGCGCCGACGGCTTCCGCAACTACCTCCGGAAGGGCCTCGAGGGCTCGGCGGCGGAGCTGCTGGTGGACAAGGCCCAGCTGCTGACCCTGAGCGCCCCGGAAATGACCGTGCTGATCGGCGGCATGCGCGCCCTGAACGCCACCGTCGGCCAGTCCGGGCACGGCGTCTTCACCCGGCGCCCGGAAACCTTGACCAACGACTTCTTCGTGAACCTCCTCGACATGAGCACCCGGTGGCAGAAGTCCGCCAGCGCCGAAGGCGTGCTGGAAGGGCGCGACCGGGCCACCGGCCAGCTCAGGTGGACGGCGACGGTTGTTGATCTTGTCTTCGGTTCCAACGCCCAGCTCCGGGCCCTGGCGGAGGTCTATGCCTGCAGCGACGGGCAGCAGGCCTTCGTGCGCGACTTCGTGGCGGCCTGGAACAAGGTGATGAACCTGGATCGCTTCGACCTGGCGTGAGCCTGGGAGCCCGGATGATTCTTTCCTGGGACAAAGGCGGACCGCCGGTTGACAGCGGCCCGCTGGGATACATCATTAATGGGTTTACACATAACGGTTGACCATGCAGATCTGGGCAGTGGGGGGCGGCAAGGGCGGCACAGGCAAAAGCCTGATCGCCAACGGTCTGGCCCTGACCCTGGCGGAACGGGGGGCCCAGGTGATCCTGGTGGACGCCGATTACGGCGGGCCCAACCAGCACACCTACTGCGGCATCCGCAAGCCGGCGCACAACCTGGCCCAGTTCTTCGAGGAGCACATGTCCTTGGAGGAACTGGCCCTGGAAACGCCGGTGGCCGGGCTCCGGCTGATCCCGGGCAATGTCAACGCCGCCAACACCGACGGCATCACCTGGGCCCAGAAGCAGAAGCTGTTCCGCCACCTGCGCCGGCTGCAGACCGATCACGTGGTGCTGGACCTGGGGGCCGGCAGCCAGTACGACACCCTGGACAGCTTCCTGCTGGCGGACCAGAAGGTGGGGGTCATCCTGCCCGACGCCCTGGCCATTGAAAACTTCTACCTGTTCCTGAAGAACCTCAAGTACCGGCAGCTGGGCAACCTGCTGTCGGAAACCGGGCTCAAGGAACAGGCCCGGGAGATCTGGCAGCACCGGCAGGAGGCCGGGATCCAGGACAACCGGGAGTTCGTCCAGCACCTGCGCTCCATTTCCAGCGGCTTCGGGGAGCGCCTGGACCAGGAGCAGGCCCGGCTGTTCCTGCACGTGGTGCTCAACCAGGTGCGGGAGTTCAGCCAGGTGGAACTGGGCCAGGCGGTGACCAGCTCGGTGCGCAAGTATTTCCAGATCCAGGGCGACTTCGTCGGCTACCTGCGGCACGACAAGGACCTCTGGCAGCAGTTCGGCCCGGACCGGCCGGCCTTCAAGGGCGTGGCCTCGTTCCCGCTGCGCTTCGCCCTGGAGGGCGTGGTCGGCCGCATCCTGGACGGCCAGCCCGGCCGCGATGAGGTGCTTCGTGATCGAACGGGATGAACGGGAGGCCCTGCGCATCCTGGAACTGCCCCCGAACGCCTCCCAGGAGGACATCCGCCGGGCCTACCACCTGCTCAGGCGGCTGCACGGCCGGGATGGGGCGGTGTTCGCCGCGCCCGGCATGGAGGAATTCTCCGGTGAAGCCAGGCAGGCGGTCCTGCAGCAGATCGACGCCGCCTACGCCCTGCTGAGCGCCCTGGCCCCGGAGGCGCCGCCGGCCCCGCCCGGCGCCCGGCCGGAAACCGGGACCAGCGCCCTGCAGCAGGCCAGGGCCGCCGCCGGCCTCACCCTGGAGCAGGTGGCCGCGGAAACCCACGTGCGGATCGAATACCTGAGCGCCCTGGAGGAGGAGCGCTTCGAGCAGCTGCGCCTGGCCACGGTGAACGTGCGCGGCTACCTCACCGCCTACCTGAACGCCATTGGTCTGGCCGCCGAGGACGCGGTGCCCCCCTACATGAAAAAATTCCTTGCATGGCAGGCCACGCAAGGCCGATGAGCCGATGGATACTGTTCGATGGCTTCCCCATCGTTCATGGAGGACTCATGCGGCCAGGGCTCCCGGTCATCCGCTTCCTTGCCTTCCTTCTCCTGGCACCGGCCGTGCTGGCCGCCCAGGAGAGCGGCCATCTGTCGGTGGAGAGCCTGTACCATCCCACCCGCAACGTGGCCTACGTGGACCCGCCCGCCGTGGAATGGCACTGGCGGCCGGACGGTTCCCTGCTGGCGGAACGGGTGGAGCGGGACGACGCCGGCAGCCTCGGCCGGATGGCCGGTCCCACCTGGGAAACCCGCCCGCTGCTGAACCGCGCCCAGTTCATGGCCGCCCTGGCCGGCGCCGGGCTGGAGGATGCCCAGGCCGCCGCCGCCGCGTGGCGCCGCCCGTTCACCTGGAACCCGAACCGGGACGCCTTCCTGGTGGCGGTCGGCCCGGATTGCTACCTGGTGGATCTCTCCGCCCGGATCAGCGCCCGCCGGCTTCCCGGTCCCCCGGAAGCCAGGGAATCCATGGTTTTCAGCCCAGACGGCAGCCAGGTGGCCTACCTGCGCGACAACGACCTCCATGTGACCGAACTGAGCACCGGCCGGGAGCTCCGGCTCACCACCGGCGGTGATGAGGACCATCTCAACGGCCGCCTGGACTGGCTCTACCAGGAGGAGATCTTCACCGGGGCCGGCCCCAGGGCCTTCTGGTGGTCGCCGGATTCCAAGCGGATCGCCTTCCTGAGCCTGGACGAAAGCCAGGTGCCCAGGACCACCCTCCCCGACGAGCGCCAGCCCGGGAAACAGATCAGCTACCCCTACCCCCACCCCGGCCAGCCCAACCCGGCGGTCCGGCTGGGGGTGGCCGACCTGGACGGGCGCCTGGCCTGGATGGAGGACCCCTTCCCCAGCCAGGAGACCCTCATCGTCCAGGTGGGCTGGGACCCCAAAGGCCGGCTGCTGGCCAACTACCAGGACCGCACCCAGACCTGGCTGGAGTGCCTGCGTTTCGAAGGGACCAAGGGCCAGCGCCTGGTGCGGGAGAGCAGCAGCGGGTGGACCGACCGGCTCCCGCTGCCGGTGTTCCTGGCCGACGGCGGCTTCCTGTGGCGTTCCGCCCGCTCCGGCTTCCAGCACCTCTACCGCTACGACGGCGACGGCCGCTACCGGGCCCCGCTCACCACGGGCTCCTGGGACGTGCGGGCGGTCCATGGGGTGGACGAAAAGGCCGGCCGGGTCTACTTCTCCGCCACCCAGCGCAACCCCATCGGGCTGGACGCCTATTCCGTGGACCTGGACAGCCAGGCCCCCAACCAGAACCTGGCGCGCCTCACCGACCGGCCCGGCACCCACCAGGTGGCGTTCAACGCCGATTTCTCCGCCTGCGTGGACCGCTTCAGCGACATCGAAACGCCGACCCAGCTGTTGCTGCTCAACGCCGAAGGGCGGGTGCTGCTGCAGGCCGCGAGCCGCACCAGCCCGGAGTTCAAGGCGTTGCGCCGGGGCCGGGTCGCGTTCCAGCAGGTGCTGACCCGGGACGGCTTCGCCATGGAGACCATGCTTGTGTTCCCGCCCGGGTTCGACCCGGCCCGGAAGTACCCGGTGTTCCAGGCGGTCTACGGCGGGCCGGGCGCCCCGCTGGTGCGCAACGCCTTCCAGCCCGAGCTGCTCTGGTACCAGTTCCTGGCCCAGCAGGGCATCGTCACCTGGATCTGCGACAACCGCAGCGCCTCCGCCAAGGGCGCGGCCAGCGCCCAGGGCGTCTACCGCAACCTGGGGGCCCAGGAGCTGCGCGACCAGCTGGACGGCCTGGCCTGGCTCAAGGCCCAGGGCTGGGCCGACCTGAACCGGATCGCCCTGTGCGGCTACAGCTACGGCGGCTTCTTCACCGGCTACGCGCTCACCCACAGCAAGGCCTGGAAGCTGGGGATCATGGGCGCGCCCGTGGTGGACTGGCGGCTGTACGACAGCATCTACACGGAGCGCTACCTGGGCCTGCCCCAGGACAACCCGGACGGCTACGCGGCCGCTTCGCCCCTCAAGGCCGCGGAGCAGCTGTCCGGCAAGGTCCTGCTCATCCACGGCGCCCTGGACCGCAACGTGCACCTGCAGAACACCGTGCAGTTCCTGGATGCCCTGCAGAAGGCCGGGCACACCGCTCCGCTGATCCTGCTGCCCGGTTCCGGCCACAGCCCCCGCGCGCCCCAGCATGCCTGGGCCATGCACCAGTCCATCTGGGACTTCCTGCGCCAGAACATATGGAATTGACTTGAACCCGGGGTCAATTCAACCATCTAATAATAACCAACAGGAAGCGACCCGGGTGCCGGCGTGATCAAGAAGGTCAGTAAAAACGAGCTAAGGTTGGGCATGTACATCCATAGCCTGGATCGGGCTTGGATGTCCCATTCATTCATCCGAAGCCGGTTCATGCTGCGCAAGGAAGCCGACCTGCAGCAGATCCTGGACAGCGCCATCAGCTCGGTGCAGATCGACACCCTCAAGGGCCTGGACACCCTGGCCGATTCCAGCCGGGAGCTGGCCGGGCAGGCCTTCGCGCCGGCCCCGCCGGAGCCCGGCCAGGAGCGCACCAGCCACCTGGAGGAGCTGGCCAACGCCAAGCAGGTGCACCAGGAGGCCACCGCGCTCATCCACACCCTGCTCAACGATGTGCGCATGGGCCGGCAGATCCAGGTGGAGCACCTGCAGCCGGTGGTCACCCAGATCACCGAATCCATCCTGCGCAACCCCTGGACCCTGGTGAGCCTGTGCCGGATCCGCGAGGCGGACACCGCCACCTTCCAGCACTCCGTCAGCTCCTGCGCCCTGCTGATCATGTTCGGCCACCACCTGAACCTGGACCGGGCCACCCTGCAGGAGGCCGGGGTGGGCGGCATGCTCCACGACATCGGCAAGATGCGGGTGCCCGATCACATCCTCAACAAGCCGGGCCGGCTCACCAAGGAAGAGGCCGCCATCATGCGCGAACACGTGCGGCTGGGGGTGGAGACCCTGAGCCAGACCCCGGGCGTGCCCGACCTGGCCATGCGGGTGGCGGCCGAACACCACGAGCACTGCGACGGTTCGGGCTACCCCCGGCAGCTGCGCGGCAGCGAGATCTCCCTGTGGGGCCGGATGGCCACCATCGTCGACGTCTACGACGCCATGACCTCCAACCGCATCTACCACCCCGGGCTGGAGCCCGCCGCGGCCCTGGAGCGGCTCTACCGCCACTGCCCGGACTTCTTCGACGAGGAGCTGGTGGAGCATTTCATCCAGGCCCTGGGCATCTACCCGGTGGGCTCCCTGGTGCGGCTGGCCAGCAACCGGCTGGCCGTGGTGATGGAGCAGAACCCGGGCGGGCTGCTGCACCCCATCGTCCGGGTGGTCTACGACATCGACCGCCAGCAGGCCCTGGAGCCGTTCGACCTGGACCTGTCCCGGCCCGAAGGCGCCTGGGACGGGGTGCTGGGCCATGAGGAGCCCGCCAACTGGAACCTGGATCCCAACCCGTTCCTGACCTTGGAGCGCCTGGGTTGAGCTATGCTCCTATCCGGGAGTCCGCCATGCCCGCCTCGCAGCCGCTGTTCGACCACCTCCAGGACATGTTCGCCCATATGGACTGGGCGGACGCCATCTGGTTCCGCCTCTGGGCCAAATCCGGCTTCCAGGAAGACCCCGACCTGCTCCAGCGCATGCAGCACACCGCCGATGTGCAGGGCGCCTTCCTGATGGTGCTGCACGAGCAGGAGGTGCTGTTCCCCGGCGACCCGCCGGTGCCCGAATTCCACCGGCTGCGCGCGCTCACCCGGAGCAACCACGAGGCCTTCGCCGAGCTGTTCCAGGTCATGGAGCCGGAAGACATCTTTCGCACCGTGCTGGTGCCCTGGTTCCCCGGCCCGCCCTGCCGGGTGACCGTGGCCGACGCGCTCACCCAGGTGGCCATGCACACCCAGCACCACCGGGGCCAGTTCATGACCCGGCTCAAGGCCCTGGGCGGCAAGCCGCAGAACGTTGACTTCATCATCTGGGCCTGGAAGGACCGGCCGGCGGGCCGGTGGGACTGAGGGCCGCCCGCCCGGGCTTCCGCCGTCAGGGTTCCGGCACCAGCACGATGTTGCCGGTGCCGGAAACCTTTCCGACGATCCGGTCCGCCTGGGCGAACTCCCGCAGCGGCAGGATCCGGGTCACCACCGGCAGCAGCGCCCGGGTGGCCAGGGCGGCGGTGATGTCGCGGATGGCCCGCTGCAGCACCAGCCGGGTCAGCGGGTAGATGATCATGAAGTGCACCGTGATGTTCTTGCGCAGCAGCTTCAGGAAAGGCAGGACCGGGGCCTGGTCGGCGTCCGAGCTGTAGGTGGAGAGCACGCCGTTGGCCTTCAGCACCTCCAGGTTGCCGGCCAGGTTCACCCCGAACGCCACGTCGACCACCCGGTCCACGCCCGCTCCGGAGGTGATGGCGCGGATCCGCTCCACCACGTTCTCCCGCCGGTAGTCGATGACCTGGTCGGCGCCGCAGGCGCTGGCCACCGCCGCTTTCTCCGGACCGCTGACCGTGGCGATGACCGTGGCGCCGCCCCACTTGGCCAACTGCACGGCGGTGCTGCCCACCGCGCCGGCCCCGCCGTGGATCAGCACGGTCTGGCCTTCGATGGGGCCGTCGCAGAACAGGGCATGGTGGGCGGTGATGGCCGGCACACCCAGGCAGGCGCCGGCTTCGAAGGAGACCCCATCCGGCAGGAGCACGGCCCGCTCCGAGGGCACCACCGCATGGGAGGCCGCGGTGCCGCAGTCGCGGTCGACCCGCGCCATGTAGATCCACACCCGCTGGCCCACCCGCTTTTCGGACACCCCGGGGCCCACGGCGAGGATCACCCCGGCGCCGTCGTCCCCGGGCACCAGCCGGCGGCCGGCGGGAGCCGGAGCCAGGCCGGCGATCCGCTTCACGTCGACGGGGTTGAGGCCCACCGCGTGGATCTCCACCAGCACCTCGCCCGCAGCGGGTTCCGGCAGGTCCCATTCCCCGAACCGGAGCACCACGTCAACCGGTCCAGTGGTCTCGTGATAGACCGCTCGCATTCGCTGTGGCATGGTCATCCCTTTCGTCTGGTTATTCCGTAACGGCCATTAAAAGGTCTGGCTATCCTACCACTGCTCCCGGCCCGGCCGCTTTAGCAGTACCCAGGCCAACCCCGCCGCCAGGGTCAGGCTGTTGATGCTTGTCACGTCAAAGGTTATGGATCTTGCGCCAGAGTCTCAATCGCCGAACATGGTGTGTGGGCAGCATCCAGCCCGTTGATGCAGCCCCGAAAAGCTCATGCGGCGCCCGCCTGGCGCCGCGTTTGCCGCACCTGTGACCACCGGCAACGGCCGGGGTGGGAACGGGCGGCATTCTTCAACCCATCTCCTGGAGATTCGAGATGAAATCCTTCGCGCCCTCCTTCCAACTTCCCCTCCTGCTCCTGGCCCTGGCGGCCGCCCCGGCCCTGCCCGCCGCGGGCGTCCACACCTTCGACGCCAGGCTCTACCAGGACGTCGACCAGATGCGCAGCCAGATCGCCGCCAAAGGCTGGCAGTTCCAGGTGGGCGTCAACCCGGCCATGCAGTATGGCCACGGCCGCCTGTGCGGCTTCAACCCGACCCTCAGGCCCGCCGAGTTCCTGGCCCACGAGCCGGGCGGGTATGCCAACTTCGAGATCCAGGAAGCCGCCGTCAAGCTGCCCGCCTCCTACGTCGGCGTGTTCAGCAGCGTCAAGGACCAGGGCCAGTGCGGCAGCTGCTGGGCGTTCTCCACCATCGGCAGCCTGGAAGGGGCCTACCTGAAGGCCCACGGCGCCGCCAACGGCTCCATCGCCCCCAACGGCGCCATCAACCACAGCCCGTCCGCCCCGTACCTTTCCGAGCAGCAGGTGCTGTCCTGCAACCCCTGGGGCTGGGGCTGCAACGGCGGCAACTTCGCCTTCGACATGCTGGTGCCCGCCAATGCCGGCTCCCAGGGCTACTACCCCGGCGCGGTGCCCGCGGCCAGCTTCCCCTACGTGGCCACCGCCGTGGCCTGCGCGGTGCCGGCCCGCGCCACCTACACCCCGGTCAGCCACTGGGGCTACGTGGGCAGCAGCGAAGGCACCCCTTCGGTCACCGCCATCAAGAACGCCATCTACAAGTTCGGCGGCGTCTCCGCCTGCGTCTACGCCGACAGCTACTTCGAGGGCTACACCGGCGGCGTGTTCAACAACACCGACAGCTACAGCCCCATCAACCACGCCATTCTCCTGGTGGGCTGGGACGACAGCCGGGGCGCCTGGCTGCTGAAGAATTCCTGGAGCCCCTCCTGGGGCGTGGACGGGTTCATGTGGATCAAGTACGGCGCCAACAGCGTGGGCTCCGCCGCCGCCTGGGTCACCGAATAGAGAGACCCTTTCCGGAATCGCGCCGATGGCCCTCACAGGGGCCATCGGCGTTTTTTTTACTTAGGGTAAACTGCCAGCAGAGGAGTCTTTGTGACCCGTGCTCTGCCCCATCCCAAGCCTCGGGCTTTCAAGGATATGGATCTTCCCCGGCTGGCCCGGCTGCTGGACGCGTCCTCGGTGCTGGGCCCGTGCCGCGACCTGGCTTCCCTGGGCACCACCCTGTTCAAGCTGCTGCGGGAGGAACTTCCGGTGGATCGCCTGGCCCTTTGGTTCGGCGACGCCTCCGAGGGCCTGGAGGTGATCCAGTGGGCCGCCCAGTTGGGGCCGGACGGCGTGCTGACGCCCCTGGAGCCGGTGCCCGGCCTGGTGACCCACACCCGGAACCTCCAGGAGGATCTCTGGAGCATGGAAGAGGCTGGCGCCAAGGCCTGCTCCCACCCGGTGACCCAGGATCTCATGCGCGACTACCCCGCCCTGGTGCTGCTGCCGCTGCGGACCCCGGACCGGCTGGTGGGCGGCATCAGCATGGCCAGCCGCCGCAAAGGCGCGTTCCAGGCCGCGGGCTCCACCTACCTGGTGTTCCTGGCCCGGTTCCTGGCCTCCTTCGCCCTGCGCATCCTCCGGCACCGGCAGCTGGACGCGCTCAACCTGCGGCTGACCCAGGAACGGGACCAGCAGCGGGTCCTGCTGGAGATCAACAACGAGCTGGTGGAGCACCGGGAGCCCAGGGCCCTGTTCCAGGCCATCTCCTCCACCCTGCGCCGGCATTTCCAGTACGACGGGATGATGCTGGTGCTGGCCCAGGACGAGACCTACGAAGCCCGGATCCAGTACCTGGACTTTCCCAGCGGCCGGGGCGCCATGCAGGAGAACCAGTTCTTCACCGTGCCGGACGGCCCCAGCCAGCGGGCCATGGACCTGCGGCAGGCGCTGGTGTTCAGCCGCGCCGACCTGGACAGCTTCCCGGCCCCCATCCCCCAGGTGATCATCGAGGGGGAAGGCCTGCTGTCCCTTTGCGTCCTGCCGCTCATTTCCCGGTCGCGGGTCATGGGCACCCTCAATTTCGGCAGCCGCCAGGAGGGCGCCTTCCCCGCCGAGACCATGGCGCAGCTGTCCAGCGTCACCGGCCAGGTGGCCATCGCCCTGGACAACGCCTTCGCCTACCAGGAGATCCAGACGCTCAGGGACAAGCTGGCCGAGGAGAAGCTCTACCTGCAGGAGGAGATGGGGCGGGACTTCGGCATGGAGATCGTGGGGCGCAGCCCCAGCCTGCAGCGGGTGCTGCGCCAGGTGGAGACCGTGGCCCCCTCCGACGCCACCGTGCTGATCATGGGCGAGACCGGCACCGGCAAGGAGCTCGTCGCCCGGGCCATCCACCAGCTCAGCCCCAGGAAGGACCGGGGATTCGTGCAGATCAACTGCGCCTCCATCCCCGCCGGCCTGGTGGAGAGCGAGCTGTTCGGGTTCGAGAAGGGCGCCTTCACCGGGGCCCTGAACCAGAAGATGGGCCGGCTGGAGCTGGCCAACCAGGGCACCCTGTTCCTGGACGAGATCGGCGACCTGCCGCTGGAGCTGCAGCCCAAGCTGCTGCGGGTGATCCAGGAGCGGCAGTTCGAGCGGCTGGGCAGCACCCGCACCCAGCGGGTGGACCTCCGGCTCATCACCGCCACCAACCGCGACCTGGCCGCCATGGTGCAGGACCGCAGCTTCCGGGCCGACCTGTTCTACCGCCTCAACGTGTTCCCCATCCACGTCCCGGCCCTGCGCGAGCGCCAGGAGGACATCCCGGTGCTGGTGCGCTACTTCACCCAGAAGTTCGCCCAGAGCATGCACCGGCCCATCGAGAGCATCCCCACCCGGGCCATGGAAGCCCTCCAGGCCTGGCATTGGCCCGGCAACATCCGCGAACTGGAGAACGTCATCGAGCGCTCGGTGCTGCTCAGCCAGGGCCGGGAGCTGCAGGTTCCGGTCGCCGAGCTGCGCGACGCGGCCGGCTCCGCCCCGGCCGAAGCCCTGCCCACCCTGGAGCAGGCCGAGCGGGAGCACATCCTCAAGGCGCTGGGGGCCACCGGCGGCAAGGTGGGCGGCAAGTCCGGCGCCGCGGCCCGGCTGGGGCTGAAGCGCACCACCCTGCAAAGCCGCATGGCCAAGCTGGGAATTTGATCCAGGGTCATTGGCTGGCCTGGCGGCGCGGTTGTGGAAGGACATGGGCGCCGGCCGGCCGGAAGGACCTTCCCGCTACCTGCCGGAAACCCATTTCCAGGCCTTTGCCGTCTCCTTCGACTCCGGTACGTCCGGATCCGTCCAGCCGGTCGCACCCAGGCGGAAGCCGGCCTCCTTCGCGGTATAGGTCAGGGGCGCCCCGGTGAGCCAATCGCTGGGGACCTGGGCCAGGTAGTTTGGCACCATCTCGTCAAGCGCTCCTGGATAGACGCCTCGGGCCAGCCGGAAACGTTCCAGGGCGCAGGCCACCCGCGCCTGGTCCAGGCTCGCCTGGACCCATGTGGCGGTCCGAAGCTTTTTCAAAGTCGACCCTCCTCCATAGGGTCCTCCTGCCCAGAGATAGGGAGACGGGGTCCGCGGGAAGTCCTGGACCCTGAGGGGGACGATCCGGCGCCCGGGGCCAACCGCCGCCATCACCTGGGCCTCGGACCGGTCCTCGGCCGCCAGGCACTGGTAGGCCCATCCCCTGGGAAGGAGGCTGAACAGACAGCGGTTCCAGAAACCTGCCGGCGTCAACTCCGTCCATCCCATCAAGGTCCACGGGTGCGCGTCCAGTTCCTGGGCCGCCTGGGCATACTCCCGGCGCCTGCTTTGGTCGGCCCGCAAACCGCCAGGCAGGTCCATGGACGCCAACGCTTCTTGCAGCATGACCAGTTGTTGCGGAGTCCAGGCGTGGGTCTGCAGGCCTTCCCACAGGGGCTGCAAGGCGGTTTCAGCCACCATCCGGCCAATCACGGCCGGCAGCCCAGGCCCCCGCTGCAGGTGCCTGCCGATCCGCAGGAGCGTCACGATGTCTTCCAGCGCGCCCTGGTAGAGTCCCGCATGCACTCGGACCTCCGCCCGGAGGTGCAGCACCCGGGCCATGGTGGACAGGAAAGAGTAGCGTTGGATCCCCTCCGGAAAACGGCAGGAGGGCCGGGACGCCGCTTCGGCCATGCGATCCAGCACTTCGCCGAACGGCATCAATTCCTGGATCAGATCCTGGCTCCGACTTTCCAGGGCGGAAAAATCGGTTGCCACGCCCTGGGCCCAGTCCCCATCCCGCGGCTGTGGGAGGACCCCAAAAAGGTCGCTCCAGTGTTCCCTGGTGTTCCGACCTTCCTCAAGCACCGAAAAGGATGCGAAATTGTCCGAATCCCTTATCTCCCCACCCTGCGGGGCTGGGGGAGCGTAGCTCTGACCGGCAGCTTCAGGGGATGCCTTCCAGGCTTCCCATGACCTGCGGCCGCGCCAGTTTTCCTCCATGTGGAACAAAAGCCCCAGAGCCACGAGGGTACCCAGGATCGGAAGCAGGCGTCGAAGGAACGGCATGGGATGCCTCAATTATTAATTAATATAAACTTCCGCTTACGGCACACAAGGGGCGGCGGCTCTTCCTGTGCACGGCGATCTGGAGGCAACCCCAACCCGCATCTGTTCGCAGCATTCACCTAGGCCGTTGTTAACGAATATCCCGTCACTTAAGCACCGAGGCGATGGGCCAGCCGCAGGTGCCTGGGGAGGACCAGGCCCGCACCTTGCCGTCCCGGGCCTCCAGCAGCTCGGAGATGGTCACCGCGGCGTTGATCAGCCCCACGTGGGTGTAGGCCTGGGGGAAATTGCCCAGCAGGCGTCCGGAAGCCGGGTCGATGTCCTCGGAAAACAGCCCCACCGGGTTGGCGAAGGCGCAGACCCGCTCGAACACCTCCACCGCCTGGTCCAGCCGCCCGGCCAGGGCCAGGGCCTCCGCCCACCAGAACGAGCAGATGGTGAAGGCGCTGGTGGGGACGCCGAAATCGTCGGGGTTGCGGTAGCGCAGCATGAGCCCGTTCTCGGTGAGCAGGTCGCCGTAGCGGTCCAGGGTGGACAGGAAGCGGGGGTCCCTGGGCTCGATCAGGCCGAGGGTGGGCAGCAGGAGCAGGGAGGCGTCGGGAAACAGGCCGTCCAGGGTCTGGGTGAAGAAGCCCAGCGCGCCGTTGAAGCCCCGCTCCAGGATCAGCGCCTGCTCGCGCTCCGCGGCGGCCTCCCAGTCCCGGGCCAGGGACAGCTCGCCGAAGCTCCGGGCAATGGCGGCGCCCCGCTGGATCGCCACCCAGCACATGGCCCGGGAGAAGGTGTAGTGGCCCAGCAGGCTGCGGAACTCCCAGATGGAGGTGTCGCGGTGCGGCGCCAGGGCGATGGCCTCCTCCACCAGCCGGCGCACCAGCGGGAAGAAGCGCAGGTTGCCCTCGTCGTGCACCAGCCGCGGATCGCGCAGCATGGTCTCCAGGCACAGCACCAGCTCCCCGGTGAGGTCGTGCTGGCGCTGCATCATGGCGGCGTTGCCCACCCGCACCGGGCCCTGGCCGCCGAACCCGGCCAGATTGCCGAGGATCTGCTCCGGCGCGGCCAGCCCGCCGTCGATGCCGTACAGCGGCTGCAGCGGGCCGGCCTCGGCCACGTTGCGCAGGTAGCGCAGGAACCGCTCCCCCTCGCGCAGGTGGCCGATGCGGCGCAGGGCCTCCACCACGAACGCGGCGTCCCGCAGCCAGCAGTAGCGGTAGTCCCAGGTGCGCCCGGTGCCCATGGCCTCGGGGATGCTGGTGGTGGCTGCGGCGATGATCCCGCCGGTGTCCTCGAAGGCGTGCAGCTTCAGGCACAGGGCCGAACGCAGCACCATCTCCGGCTGGAACAGGGGCAGGCCGCAGGTCTTGGACCAGCGCTGCCAGCCGTCGGTGGTGAGCTTCAGTTCCTGCAGCACCTGGCACAGCGTGGTGGCCGGCGCGGGGCCGTAGGAGAGGCTGAGGAAGACCGGGCCGTCCAGGGTGAACTCCCGCCCCCCCTGGATGTAGCACAGCGGCATGCTGGCCTGCAGCACCAGGGGGCCGCCCGGGCCCTGCACCTCGATCCCGTCATGGCGGGCCAGGGTGCGGGTGGGGCCGCGCCCGTAGTCCAGGCGCGGATCGAAATCCACCGAAAGGCGCACCCGCCCGCCCAGGGGCCGCAGCAGCCGGGTCAGGCGGATGGGGCCCTCCTCCCCCCAGTCCCTGGGCAGCCGCGGGGCGAAGTCGATGAGCTCCCAGCTGGCCTCCCCCTGCCGGAACACGGTGCGGAGGATGTTGGTGTTGGGCAGGTAGGCCATCTCCCCGGCCATCTCCTCGCCCTGGAACAGGAACCGGAACACCCCTCCGGAGCGTGCGTCCAGCAACCGGGCGAACACCGACGGACCGTCGAAGCGCGGCAGGCAAAGCCACTCCATGGCGCCCGTGGGCGCGATCAGGGCCAGCAGGCTGCCATTGCCGATGAGCCCATGATCAAGGTTGGGTGGGGCTGGCATGGGGCGGGTCCGGAGCGGATGACCAGGCACGGCTGGCGGAGGGGCGAACGGCGGGAGGGATGGGGCGGCCGGTCCTGCCGGCCTGGGCCCTCCTTCCCTATAGGTGTCCTGCCCGAGCCATCCGTTCCGATGGTACGTCCAGACAGAATAGCTGCCCACATTTCGGCACCGAGCCTAAATATCGGCAGTTCCTTTCGGCACTTTCTTTGAACATATTTTATAACTTTATTATTTATATCAATTACATTTAGGCACGAGAAATGCTTGAACTTTGCGTCGGAGGATTTCATGTTGCGGATCACCCCCAAGGAACAGGATGCGAAGCTGACCCTCGCCCTGGAAGGCAAGCTGGCCGGGGCCTGGGTTGCCGAGCTGGCCAAGGCCTGGAGCGAATGGCAGGGCCGGGTCCAGCCCAGGGACGCGGTGATCGACCTGCGCCTGGTCTCGTTCGTGGACGAAGCCGGACGGGAGCTGCTGGTGCAGCTGCACAAGGAGGGCTGCGCCCTGCTGGGCAGCGGCTGCTACGTGGGGCCCCTGGTGGAGTCCATCCTCCAGGGCCGCGAGACCGGGGCCGCCCTGCTGCGCTGGTGCTGGATGGTCGCCCTGGGCATGGCCGCGGCCACCATGGCCACCGCCGACCCCGCCCCGCCCCTGTCCCTCACCCTCAACCAGGCCCTGCAGACCGCCCTGGCCCAGAACCCCGAGATCCACCGCTCCCTGCTGGAGATCGCCCAGAGCCAGGAAGACCGCCGCACCGCGGCCTCCTCGCTGCTGCCCTCGGTGGAAGCCGACGCCAACGGCCAGCGGCTCAAGCCCAACCTGGACACCTCCTTCGGTTCGCCCAACCCCGCCTACCTGCACATTCCGCCCTACAACTGGGGCATCGTCGACGTCCAGGCCAGCATGCCGCTGTTCGACCTGTCGCTCTGGGAGCGCTGGAAGGCGGCCAAGAGCGGGGAGCAGACGGCCAAGGCCAAGGCCCGGGAGGCGCGGGAACAGATCGCCGCGCTGGTGGTGGGGCAGTATCTGCGGGCCCAGCGCGCCACCGAAGCGGTCAAGGCCGCCCAGTCCCGGGTGGACCTGGCCCAGGCCCTGGAACAACTGGCCGAAGACCAGCAGAAGAACGGCCTGGGCACCAAACTGGACACCCTCCGGGCCCAGGTGGAGCTGCGCAACGAGCAGCAGAACCTCATCCAGACCAACACCCAGCTGCAGACCGCCCGGTTCGGGCTGGTGCGGCTGCTCAACCTGGATCCCGCCACCCGGGTGGAGGTGGCCGACAGCCTGGCCGCCCCCATCCTGCCCCAGTTCACCTTCCAGGAGGCCTACCAGACCGGGCTCAGCCAGAGGCCGGAACTGGCCTCCCTGGACGCCCGCGAGCGCACCCAGGAGAGCCTCAAGGATGCCGCCCGCAGCCTGCGCCTGCCGTCCGTGGTGGCCAGCGCCAGCTACGGCACCACCGGCCTGGAGGGCAGCACCTGGGTCTCCACCTACAGCATCAATCTGGGGGTGCGGGTGCCGCTGTTCACCGCCGGCCGGATCTCCGCGCAGACGGCCCGGGCCCAGGAGGAGATCGCCGGCATCCAGGAGCAGCGGCGCGGTCTCAAGGCCCAGGTGGGCCAGGAGATCCAGGTGGCCCAGGCGGAGCTGAGCGCCGAGCACAATGAAGTGGAGGTCGCCACCGAGGCCGTGGCCCTGGCCTCCGAGGCCCTGCAGCAGGCCCGGCACCGGTTCGAGGCCGGTATCAGCAACAACATCGAAGTGGTCCAGGCCCAGGACGGACTGGCCCGGGCCACTGACAACAAGATCAATGCCCTCTACCGCCTCAACCAGTCCCGCGCGGACCTGGCCCGGGCCATGGGCCAGTTGGAACCCCTGTTCGCACGCTGATGGAGCCCGCGATGACCGAAACCCAAGAAACCACCGAGACCCAGGCCCCCGAAGCGGCACCCCGCAGCCGTGGCCGGATCGCCCTGATCACCCTGCTGGCCGCCCTGGTGGTGGGCGGCGGGGCGATGTACTACCACTACCGGGACCGGGTCACCACCGACGACGCCCAGGTGGACGGCCACCTGGTGCCGGTCTCCTGCAAGGTGTACGGCAGCGTCGAGAAGATCATGGTGGAGGACAACCAGCCGGTGAAGGCCGGCGACCTGCTGGTGCAGCTGGACCCCCGGGACCTGCAGAGCAAGGTGGACCAGGCCGTGGCATCCCTGGACCAGGCCCTGGCCCAGGTGAAGGGCGCCCAGGCCGAAGGCGACAAGGCCTCGGTCTCCCTGGAGCAGGCCAAGAGTTCCGACCTGCAGGTGGCCCAGGCCAACCTGGATGCCCGCAAATCCACCCTGGACAAGGCCGCGGCCGACCTCAAGCGGGCCAGGCCGCTGGCCGACCGCCAGGAGATCTCGGCCCAGGAGTTCGACCACTACCGCACCCAGGCCGAAGTGGCCGAAAGCGAGTGGAAGGCCGCCCAGCGCCGGATGGCCGGGGTGCGCCAGGAGGCCGACATCCGCAAGGCCAACGTCGGTTCCCAGGTGGCCAAGGTCACCCAGGCCGGCGCCGAGGTGGAGGCCGCCCGGGCCAATCTGGAGGCCCTGAAACTGCAGCTGAGCTACACCCGCATCGTCGCCCCGGTGGACGGCGTGGTCACCCGCAAGATGGTGGAGCTGGGCGAGATCATCCAGCCGGGCCAGGGCCTGCTGACCCTGGTGCCGCTGGGCGACACCTGGGTGACCGCCAACTTCAAGGAGACCCAGCTCACCAAGGTCCATCCCGGCCAGCGGGCCGAAGTGGGGATCGACATGAACGGCCAGTCCCTGAAGGGCACGGTGGATTCCGTGGCCGGCTCCACCGGCTCCCGGCTGAGCCTGCTGCCGCCGGAGAACGCCGTGGGCAACTTCGTCAAAGTGGTCCAGCGCATCCCCGTGAAGATCAAGCTGGACCCCGGCGACGCCCAGAAGGTGGTGCTGCGCCCGGGCATGAACGTCGACGCCACCATCTTCACCAAATAACCGGAAAGGCCTCTCATGCAACCCAAGGCCCCGCACCGGGTCATCAACCCGTGGCTCATCGCCATGGTGGTCATGCTGGCCACCTTCATGGAGGTGCTGGACACCAGCGTGGCCAACGTGGCCCTGCCGCACATCGCCGGCAACCTCTCGGCCACCGTGGACGAAGCCACCTGGGTGCTCACCTCGTACCTGGTGGCCAACGCCGTGGTGCTGCCACTGGGCGGCTACGTCTCGGCCCTGTTCGGACGCAAGCGCTTCTACATGACCTGCGTGGGCATCTTCACCGTCTCCAGCATGCTTTGCGGGCTGGCCCCGAGCCTGCCCTGGCTGATCTTCTTCCGGGTCATGCAGGGCATCGGCGGCGGAGCGCTGCAGCCCACCTCCCAGGCCATCCTGGTGGAGACCTTCCCGCCGCACAAGCGGGGCGCCGCCATGGCCCTGTACGGCATGGGCGTGGTGCTGGCCCCCATCGTGGGCCCGGTGCTGGGCGGCTGGATCACCGACAACTACAGCTGGCACTGGATCTTCCTGATCAACATCCCGGTGGGCATCCTGTCCCTGGTGCTCACCTCCCGGCTGGTGTTCGATCCGCCCACCCTCAAGCGGGTGTCGCTCAAGGAGGGCTTCCGGATCGACTACCTGGGCATCGGCATCCTCACCCTGGGCCTGGCCGCGCTGGAGATCGTGCTGGACGAAGGCCAGCGCCGGGACTGGCTCGGCTCCAACCTCATCATCTTCTTCGGCATCACCGCCGTGGTCTGCCTGGTGGGCGTGGTGTTCTACCTGCTGAAGAAGGACAACCCGATCATCGACCTGCGCCTGCTCAAGGACCGCAACTTCGCCATGTCCACCGTCCTGCTGTTCGCCATGGGCTTCGTGCTCTACGGCAGCATGGCGCTGCTGCCCATCTTCCTGCAGACCCTGCTGGGCTACACCGCCTTCCTCAGCGGCTGGATCCTCAGCCCCGGCGGGGTGATGATCCTGGTGATGATGCCGGTGGTGGCCCTGCTGCTGCGGCACCTGGACACCCGCTTCCTGATCGCCACCGGCTTCATCACCTGCGGCCTGGGCCTGCTCTGGATGTCGAAATTCAACCTCCAGGTGGACTTCCAGACCGCCATGCTGTCGCGCATGGTGCAGAGCCTGGGGCTGGCGTTCCTGTTCGTGCCCATGAACGTCACCGCCTTCCAGAACATCACCCCGGACAAGACCAGCTACGCGTCGGGCATGCTCAACCTGGTGCGCAACATCGGCGGCTCCACCGGCATCGCCATGGTGAGCACCATCCTGGCCCGCCGCTCCCAGCTGCACCAGGCCAACCTGGTGGCCAACCTGCATCCGGCCAGCCTGGCCTACCAGGGCTTCGTGGCCCACTCGGCCCAGGCGCTGGTGCGGCACGGCTCCTCGGCGCCCGACGCCGCCCGGGAGGCCCAGGGCATGGCCTACGGCCTGCTGCTCCGGCAGGCCAACATGATGGGCTTCGCCGACACCTTCTGGGTGATGGGGGTGATCTGCATGGCCCTGCTGCCGCTGATCTTCTTCATGCGCAAGACCCACGCGGGGCGCGGGCCGCTGCCCGCGGAGCACTAGTTCTACTGGGGCTGGGCGGCCCAGGCCTCCAGCAGCGCCCGCTGGCCGGCGTCCAGCTTCGCCCCGGTGTGCTTGATCGTGTAGTACCAGGGGGGCATGTCGCCGCCGCGCACTTCCCGGATGATCCGGGCGCGGAGGGCGGCCTGCCGCTGGGGATCGTAGCGGTTCCAGGTGGAGAAGTTGAACCGGCCCCGGCCCTCGGAGGCATCGCTGGACACCAGCCAGGAGACCGGCGCCACGCGGCTGTACCAGGGCCAGACGGTCTCGTTGGAGTGGCAGTCGTAGCAGGACGCCCGCAGGATCGCCTTCACCTCCGGCGGAGTCGGGATGTCGCCTTCCACCGGCGGATTGGTGCGGCTGACGGGAATGAACTGGATGACCACCCCGACCAGCACCAGACCCAGCACGGCCAAGAGTATTCTGTTTTTTTTCATACCGGTTTCACTCCCAGGCTGGGTAAGCGAAGGTCAGTATGACCGAATCATGGGGTACCCGAGGGGATTTGCGATAGCTGTGCCAGCCCCAGGCGATCCCCCCGGCCAGGAGCAGCCAGCCGATGGGCGACCGCGCCGCGATCCTGCAGTCCTGCCAGGAGGGCAGCGCGGCGTACGCCAGGTTGGCGATCACGTAGATGGCCAGCACCTCCGGCCAATCCAGCACCGGCCCTCCGCCCAGCCGCCAGCGCGCCAGCCCGTAGGCGGCGGGCAGCAGCAGCAGCGGGGCCATGCCGATGAAGAAGGCGTTGTACCAGGTGATGTGGCTGAAGCTCACCGAACCCATCTCCCAGCCCCGGCCCTCCCGCCGGGGCAGGAGGTTGAACCCGGCCGGCCGGCCGCCCAGCAGCAGGCCCAGCAGCAGGTGGCAGCCCTCGTGGGCGAAGGTCCCCGGCAGCACCAGGATGGAAAACAGCCAGAAGTGCCGGCGCGACCCGTGCAGCAGCGCGAGCATGGCCACCAGCGCCGCCAGGAAGGCCCACTGCGCCGGGCTAGGCATCGCAGGCATCCACCGGGGAATTCAGGGCATAGCGGCCGCACATGGCTACCCCTGGGCGGCGGTGAGGTAGTCGTGCACCGACTGTTCCATGCCCACCAGCAGGGCATGGCTGATCAGGTGGTGGCCGATGGAGACCTCGGCCAGGTTCGGCACCCGGCGCACCAGCAGGGGCAGGTTCAGGTGGGTCAGGTCGTGTCCGGCGTTCACCTGCAGCCCGCACTGCTCCGCCGCCTCGGCGCTGCGCAGCACCCGGTCCAGCTCCGCCTCCGGGTCGTCCCGGTCGAACGCCGTGGCGTAGGGCTCGGTGTAGATCTCGATCCGGTCGGCGCCGATGCTCGCGGCGGCCCGCACGCTGCCCACGTCGCCCGGCTCCACGAACAGGCTGATCCGGATGCCTTCCTCCTTGAGCCGCGCCACCACCGGGGCCAGCAGGTAGGCCCAGTGGCTCACGGCCCAGCCGTGGTTGCTGGTGACCTCCCCCGGCTGCACCGGCACCAGGGTGCACTGGGTGGGCTTGCACTCCAGCACCAGGTCCAGGAAGGACTCGCGCACGTCCCCTTCGAAGTTGGTCTCCACGGTCTTCACCCCCCGGGCCACCGCGCGGGCGTCCTCTGGCGTGATGTGCCGGCAGTCTGCCCGCGGGTGGACGGTGATGCCCTGGGCGCCGAAGCCGAGGATGTGGCCGACGAAGGTCATGAGGTCAGGGGTACCGCCGCCCCTGGAATTGCGCAGGGTCGCGATCTTGTTGACGTTGACGCTGAGTTTGGCCATGGCCGTCCTTCCGTTGTCCGCTTGCTTTTTCCATTCTAGTGGATTCTCACTGCAAGCCGAACACATGCAAGGCGAGGTATAGACCGAGGGCGAAGGTGCTGGCGCCCAGGAACACGCACACCGGCACCGTCAGGATCCAGGCCAGCAGCATGCTGCGCACGGTGCCCCCCTGGATCCCAGAGTGGTTGGCGGCCATGGTGCCGGCCACCCCCGAGGACAGGACATGGGTGGTGCTCACCGGAAAGCCCAGCAGGTCCGCGGCGCCGATGGTGACCATGGCCACCATTTCCGCCGAGGCGCCCTGGGCGTAGCTCAGGTGGTCCTTGCCGATCTTTTCGCCCACGGTGACCACGATCCGCTTCCAGCCCACCATGGTGCCCAGGCCCAGCGCCAGGGCCACGGAGAGCTTCACCCAGAACGGGATGAACTGGGTGGCGCGCACCAGGTGGCCTTCGAAGGTCTTCAGGGCGGCCCGTTCCCCCGGGTCCGGAAAGGCCCCGGTCCGTTCCAGCTTGCGCAGCGAATCCACCAGCAGGAAGGCGTCCTCGCGCAGCCCGGCGCGGTCCTTGGCGTCCAGTTGGGCGAACCCCTGGATCCCGGCCAGGCGCCGTTCCAGGCTCCGTCCCTTGGCCGCCAGGGCCGGCCCGGTGAGGCTGCCGGCCCGGCTTTCGTAGTTGAGGAAGCGGGACAGTTCCCGGGAAGCCGCTTCCGGCGCCAGCTCCCGGCCGCCGGCGTGCCGTTCCAGGATCCGCACCGCGGGCCCCGCGTCCTCCGCCACCTGGCGGATGACGGCCGGGTTGGTGTTCATCCGGAGGGCATAGCTGCCGGGCAGGATGCCCACCAGGATCAGCATGACCAGCCCCATGCCCTTCTGGCCATCGTTGGAGCCGTGGGCGAAGCTGACCCCGGTGCAGGTGAGCACCAGCAGGCCGCGGATCCACGCCGGCGGCGGCTGCTTCCCGGGCGCCCGGTAGAGTTCCGGCTTGCGCACCAGGGCCTTGAGCAGCAGCAGCGTCAGCGCGCCCCCCAGGAAGCCCACCAGCGGGGAGACCATCAGGGAGATGCCCACCTCCGCCGCCTTCCCCCAGTTCACCCCGGAGCCCAGCACCCGTCCGGTCTGCATGACCGAATGGCCCAGCCCCACGCCCAGGATGGCGCCCACCAGGGAGTGGGAACTGGAGGCGGGCAACCCGACCCACCAGGTGCCGAGGTTCCAGATGATGGCCGAGATGAGCAGGGAGAACACCATGGCCAGCCCCGCCCCGGAACCCGCATTGAGCACCAGGTCCACCGGCAGCAGGGCGACCACGGCGAAAGCCACCGCGCCGCTGGAGCAGAGCACCCCCGCCAGGTTCCACAGGCCGGACCACACCACCGCCAGGGTGGCCGGCAGGGAGTTGGTGTAGATCACGGTGGCCACCGCGTTGGCGGTATCGTGAAAGCCGTTGATGAACTCGAACGCCAGGGCGAGCCCCACCGCCAGCAGCAGGAACAGACCCATGGTGAGGTTCGGGGCATCCAGGAGCAGGTGCATGGGGGTCTTTCGGAGTCCAGGCCGAGAGTATAAATTATTTAATGAGATACGCAACCCCGCCCTTCCGGTGGGCCCTTCGTCACGGTTAATTTTTAGCTAATTATTATATTAAATTAACATACAGAAATTTTGTTAAGCGGACCAGGCAGGCCGACCGATACTGTGACTCAGAATCTCTGTTCCGGTTTGCCGTGTCCAGCTTTCCCGTCCCGTGGCCGCCCGGTCAGGGGCAGCCCTTTTCAGATCTCTTTTCCAATCTCTTTCGGGAGCCAGCCTTGAGTTGCATGACCCGATTCCTGCTGGCGCCGATGCTCCTGGCGCTCCTGCCAGGGGCAGCCCGGGCGGACGATCCGCATCCTCCGGGCAACGTGCCCGCGCTGCTGGCCTCGGCCCGGCCCCTGGGCCCGGCCGAAGGGCCCATGGCGCGCATGCTGCTGGCGCTCAAGCCGCCCCCGGGCAGCGCCGCCCGGTTGCACCGGCGCCTGGCCCGGTTGCAGGATCCGGGTTCCCCGGACTACCACCGGTGGCTCACCCCGGAGCAGTTCGGGGCGGAGTTCGGCCCTGGCCGGGAAGCCCTGGACCGCACCTGCGGCTGGCTCCGGGCGGGCGGTTTCAGCATCGACCAGGTGGCCGCCGGGCGCCTCAGCATCACCTTTTCCGGCACGGTGGCGCAGGTGGAGCGGGCCTTCCGCACGCCGATCCGGCGCTTCCTGGTGGCCGGCCAGCCGCGCCAGGGCAACCTCCTGGACCCCGCCATCCCCGGCGCCCTGGCCGACGTGGTGGCGGGGGTGGTCTCCCTGCACAACCTCCCGCGCACGGCCCAGAACAGGGGCTTCAGCCCGGCCCTCCCGGCCGGTCACCACCTGACCCCGGGGGACTTCGCCGCCATCTACCGGGCGGACCCGCTCTACCAGGCCGGCATCGACGGCACCGGGGTCGCCATCGCCATCGTGGGCCGCACCCGGATCCCCGCCGCCGACCCGGCCCGGTTCCGCCAGACCTTCGGCCTGCCGCCCAAGCCGTTCGAGCTGATCGTCAACGGGCCGGACCCGGGTGATCTGGGCGGCAGCGAGGACGGCGAGGCCGACCTGGATGTGGAGTGGGCGGGCGCGGTGGCCCGCAACGCCGACCTCCGCTTCGTGGCCTCGGCCAGCACCGCCGCCACCGACGGGGTGGACCTGTCGGCCCAGTGCATCGTGGACCACAACCTGGCCCCCATCCTGACCACCAGCTTCGGCCAGTGCGAACCGCGCATGGGCGCGGCGGAGCAGACCTTCTACAAGAACCTGTGGGCC
This sequence comes from Holophaga sp., assembly GCA_031292735.1. Next base: position 20,161 of record JARLGP010000205.1, on the reverse strand, counting down.
CAGGCCGCGGCCCAGGGCATCACCGTGGTGGTGGCCTCCGGCGACAGCGGCCCGGCCGGATGCGACCCCGGCCAGGCGAGTTCGGGATCCGGCCGGGCGGTGTCCGGGCTGGCCTCCACCCCCTACAACGTGGCGGTGGGCGGCACCCAGTTCGACGAAGGGTCGGGCAGCTACTGGCAGGACACGCTGCGCGCGGACGGCTCCTCGGCCCTGGGCTACATCCCGGAGCGGGCCTGGAACGAAAGCGCCGCCACGCCCGGCGGTGCGGGGCTGTGGGCCTCCGGCGGCGGCACCTCGGTGCTCTACCCGAAACCCGACTGGCAGACCGCGCCGGGGGTGCCCGCCAACACCCCGCAATACCAGTACCGCTGCCTGCCCGACGTGGCCCTGGCCGCGGCGCTGAGCCACGACGGCTACCTGATCGAGACCGGCGGCAGCCAGCAGGTCACCGGGGGCACCTCCTGCTCCGCTCCGGCCTTCGCCGGCCTCATGGCCCTGGTGGTGCAGAAGCACGGCAGGCAGGGCAACGCCAGCCCCGCGCTCTATGCCCTGGGCAACCGCCAGTACCGGGGCTCCGGCCTGGAGGTGTTCCACGACATCACCGCCGGCGCCAGCTGCGTTCCCGGCACCCAGGGCTACGACTGCCGGACCGGCTACGATCTCGCCACCGGCCTGGGCAGCCTGGACGCCTGGAACCTGGTGCAGGCCTGGACCAGCGGCACCGGCAACAACGTGGAGGCGGTCATCCGGCAGCCGGCCACCGACCGCACCATCGCCGCCGGCACCACCGTGGCCTTCCAGGGCACGGCGGCGGACAGCAGCGCCGATTCCGCCCTGGGCTACGCCTGGGATTTCGGCGACGGCAGCTCCGCCCAGGGCGCGGCCTGCAGCCACAGCTTCGCCAACCCCGGCACTCTGCCCATCACCAACCTGGTCACCTTCACCGCCCGCGACGGCACCGGCGCCCAGGGCAGCGACACCCGCGCCATCACCGTGCTGCCGCCGCCCGTCCCGGGGCAGCGGATCCTCAACGGCGGGTTCGAGCTGGACGCCCAGGGATGGAGCGGGCGGGGCGTGTCCATCGGCGACAACGGCCCCCTGGCGCCGGGCCACCAGGGCCGCAACAACGCCTGGTTCCCGGCCGGCTCCCGCGCCGCGCTGCTGCAGCAGACCTTGAGCATCCCCGCCACCGCCGCCTCCGCCCGGCTCACCTTCTGGCTGCACGTCGACACCCGGGAAACCGCCAGCCGGGCCCTGGACTGCTTCCAGGTCAAGGCGCGCGGAACCAGCGGTCAGCTGGCGATCCTGGCCAGCTATTCCAACCTCGACGCCGGCCTGGGCTACCAGCAGGTCGCCATCGACCTGGGCCGCTACCGGGGCCAGGAGCTCCAGCTCTCGTTCGTCGCTTCCGACCGCTCCCCGGGCCGAACCACCGGCTTCGCCCTGGACGACGTCAGCCTGATCGCCCCATAGCCCGGCTCCTCCCCGGCCGTCCCCTTTCTGCCATTCGGCTGGCCGGTGCCGGCCGGCTTCTGCTTTTTCAGCCTTCCTTTTCAGCCATTTTTACAGGAGTCCCCCATGAGCCGACCTGGCCACCTTTCCTTTTGGACCCTTTTGGCGGTACTGCCGGCCTTCGCCGGCAAGGTCCAACCCACCGAGCCGATCGCCGTCCAGCCGGCCAGCGCGCCGGCGGTGGTTGACTCGGATTACCTGGAGCTGCGCGGCAACGTGCCGCCGGCGTTCGCCTCGGCCCGGCAACTGGGCCCGGCGGAGGCCCAGGAGCCCATGGACAACATGATCCTCGCGCTCAAGCTGGCCCCGGGGGCCGAGGCCCGGCTGGCCCGGCGGCTGGCCGAGATGCAGGACAGCGGCTCGCCCAGCTTCCATCAATGGCTGACCCCGGAGCAGTTCGGGGCGGAGTTCGGTCCCAGCCAGGAGGCCCTGGACCAGGTCACCGGCTGGCTCCAGGACAACGGGTTCCAGCTGGGCGAAGTGGCCGCGGGCCGGCTTTCGGTCACCTTCTCCGGCTCGGTGGAGCAGGTGGAGCGGGCGTTCCGCACCCCCATCCGCCGGTTCGAGCTGGCCGGCAAGCTGCGCCAGGGGAACACCCGGGATCCCTCCATCCCGCGCGCCCTGGCCCACGTGGTGGAGGGGGTGGTGTCCCTGCACAACGTCCCCCGTCCGGCCATGAACCGCGGCTTCACCCCTGCCGTGGAGGGCAGCAAGGAGCACGAACTCACCCCGGGGGATTTCGCCGCCATCTACAACCTGAAGCCGCTCTACCAGCGGGATCTCGACGGCAGCGGGGTGAGCGTCGCCATCGTCGGCCGGACCCACATCCCGCTGAAGGACATCGCCACCTTCCGCAAGGAGTTCGGGCTGCCGGACCGGATTCCCGAAATCATCATCAACGGCACCGACCCGGGCAACCCGGACCCGCAGGAGGACGGCGAGGCGGATCTGGACGTGGAATGGTCGGGGGCCGTGGCCCGCAACGCCACCATCCGGTTCGTGGCCTCGGCCAGCACCGCCAGCACCGACGGCGTCGACCTCTCCGCGCGCTACATCGTCGACCACAACCTCGCCCCGGTGATGAGCACCAGCTTCGGGCAGTGCGAAAGCCTGATGGGCTCCACCGAACGGGCCTTCTTCCGCAACCTGTGGGCCCAGGCCGCGGTGCAGGGCATCAGCTCGGTGGTCTCCTCCGGCGACAGCGGCCCGGCCGGCTGCAACCAGGGCAGCGAGGACTCCGGTTCCGGCCCGGAGGTCTCCGGCCTGGCCTCCACCCCGTTCAACCTGGCGGTGGGCGGCACCCAGTTCCACGAAGGGTCCGGCACCTACTGGCAGTCCAGGAAGAACCCGGACCAGTCCTCGGCCATCGGCTACATCCCGGAGCAGGCCTGGAACGAAAGCGGCAGCGCCGGCGGCACCGGGCTCTGGGCCAGCGGCGGCGGGCCCTCCGGCTTCTACCTGAAGCCCTGCTGGCAGATCGGCCTGGGGGTGCCGGAAGACGCCAAGTACCGCTCCATCCCCGACGTGGCCTTGGCCGCCGCCGGCGGCCACGACGGCTACGTGGTGGAAACCGGCGGCATGCGCACCACCGTGGGCGGAACCTCCTGCTCCGCGCCGGCCTTCGCCGGGCTGTTGGCGCTGGTGGTGCAGAAGACCGGAGAGCGCCAGGGCAACCCCTGCCCCGCCCTGTACGCCCTGGGCAACGCCCAGTTCCATGGCAAGGGGCCCCAGGTGTTCCACGACATCACCGCCGGCGACACCACCGTGCCGGGCACCCAGGGCTACGCCTGCGCCAGGGGCTATGACCTCGCCACCGGCCTGGGCAGCGTGGACGCCGAGGCCCTGGTGAGCGCCTGGAACGGCGGGCTGGGCAACAACGTGGAGGCGGTCATCCGCAAGCCCGCCGGCGCCCTGACCATCGCCAACGGCGGCGAAGTGGCCTTCCTGGGCGCCGGCCAGGAAAGCAACCCCGGCGCGGCCCTCAGCTACACCTGGGACTTCGGCGACGGCGGCAGCGCCAAGGGCGCCGCCAGCAGCCATGCCTTCCACAATGCCGGCCCGGACCTGGCCAACCGGGTGGTCAGCTTCACCGCCACCGACGGCACCGGCGCCCAGGGTTCGGACACCCGCACCATTTCCGTGCTGCCGCCCACCGCTCCGGGGGAACAGATCCTCAACGGCGGGTTCGAGGGCGGCGAGCTGGGCTGGCGGGTCCAGAACGTGGTCATCGGCAACAACGAGCCCTCCACCCCCGCCCGCTCCGGCCAGGGCGACGCCTATTTTTCCGGATGGCAGAACGGCCTGCCCGAGGTGCTCCAGCAGACCGTGCGGATCCCGGCCCAGGCGGCCTCGGCCCGGCTCGACTTCTGGCTGCGCATCGACATCTACGGCGATGATCCCCGGCCGCTGGACTGCCTCCAGGTCAAGGCCCGCGGCACCAGCGGCAAGGAGGTCGTGCTGGCCAGCTACAGCAACCTGGACTACCGTTCCGGCTACCGCCGGCACAGCCTCGACCTGGCCGCCTACCGCGGCCAGACCGTGCAGCTGTCCTTCGTCGCCGAGGACAATCCGTACGGAGTGAACACCTGCTTCACCCTGGACGACGTGAGCCTGATCGCGGGCTAGGAGGCTGCGCGGGCCACCACGTCGTCCCAGGCGTCCATGGCCATGTCGGCGATGAGCCGGAGGGCCTGGGCATCGGCGCCGTCGGTGGCCTGTACCGACATGCCCTGGATGATCGAGCCGTAGAACCGGGCCACGGCCCGGCTGTCGGTGCCGGAAGGCAGTTCGCCCGCGGCGATGCCGGCCTCCAGGCGCGCCACGAAGGCCGCGGAGGTGCGCCGGCGCAGGCTGGCCAGGTGATCGGCCACCGCATCGTTCTCCTCCGCGCAGGCCAGCACGCCGGTGGCGATCATGCACCCCGGGGGATGGGCCGGATCCGCGAAGCGGCAGGCGCATTCCCGCAGCACACAGGCCACGGCCTCCCTGGCGGTGCCGTCATGGCCCAGCAGGGCCGCGCTGAAGGAGCCCTTGCCGGTGCCGTAGCGTTCCAGCGCTTCCCGGTACAGCCCGGCCTTGGAACCGAACGCCGCGTAGAGGCTGGTGGGCGACAGGCCCATGGCCTGGCAGAGGTCCGCAATGGAGGCGCCTTCGTAGCCGAGCCGCCAGAACAGCTCCAGAGCGATGTCCAGGGCCTGATCCTTGTCGAAGCTCCGGGGACGGCCCCGGCCCCGGGCTGCGCACTGGATTTTTTTTGTAGCGATCACTCTTGTATTCCTTCCACTCACAAGATAGATTGTAGCGGTCACTACAGAAGTGGTGCACAAGGATCCTTGAAGGAGGCGCCCATGGCCGTGAATGCCCTTTTCCGTCCGTTCCAATTCAAGTCGCTGAAGCTGAAGAACCGGATCGTCATGGCCCCCATGACCCGCACCTTCTCGCCGGGCGGCGTGGTCACCGGAAAGGTGGCCGACTACTACGAGCGCCGGGCTTCCGGCAATGTCGGGCTGATCGTTTCCGAAGGCACCGGGATCGACCGGAGCGCCGCGCTGAACGAGCCGGACGCGCCCCGCTTCCACGGCGCGGCGGAACTGGCGGGATGGCAGCGGGTGATCGAGCGGGTGCATGCCGCCGGCGGCGTGATGGCGCCCCAGTTATGGCACGTGGGGGCGGTGCCCAGCCCGTCCGGCGGCAAGGGGCCCGGTGCGGTGGATAGCCCGTCCGGCCTGCTTGCCCCGGGCAAGCCGGTGGGCGAGCCCATGTCCGAATCGGCCATCGCCGACACCATCGCCGCCTTCGCCAGCGCCGCCGCCGATGCCAAGCGGCTGGGCTTCGACGCGGTGGAGCTGCACGGCGCCCACGGCTACCTCATCGACCAGTTCTTCTGGGAGGCCACCAACCGGCGCACCGACCGGTTCGGCGGAGCCACCCTGGGGGCGCGGACCCGGTTCGCGGTCGAGGTGGTCAAGGCGGTGCGCGCCGCGGTGGGCGAGGCGTTCCCCATCATCCTCCGGCTGTCCCAATGGAAGGGCCAGGACTACACGGCCAGGATGGCCCAGGACCCCAAGGAGATGGAGGCCTGGCTGACCCCGCTGGTGGCCGCCGGAGCCGATATCCTGCACTGCTCCCAGCGCCGCTTCTGGGAGCCGGAATTCCCCGGTTCCGAGCTGAACTTCGCCGGCTGGGCCAAGAAGATCACCGGCCAGCCCACCATCACCGTGGGCTCGGTGGGCCTGACCGGGGAGTTCCTGGGCGCCTTCAAGGGCCAGAGTTCCCAGCCGGCCCCCCTGGACCGGGTGCTGGAGCGCCTGGAGCGGGACGAGTTCGACCTGGTGGCGGTGGGCCGTGCGCTGATCGTCGATCCGGACTGGGCCCGGAAGGTGGTGGACGGACGGTTCGACGAACTGACCCCGTTCACCCGCGAGGCGCTGGGCACGCTGGTCTAGGTTCCGCAAAATGAAATGACCAGCGTTTTGCTGGTCATTTCATAATAACGACGGTTTTCAGGTCCCAAGGGTTCAGTGGGCCGGCGTTTCCTCGCTGTCCGAAGCGGGCGGCTGCACCTGGTCCAGAGCGGCGGGTTCCGGAACCGGGCTGGCGCCGTCCGCCTTGGGCTCCGTGCCGGAGATGTAGAATTCCTGCCGCTTGATGGGGTCATCCTCGGCCGCCAGCTTCCCGGTGGTGGGGTTGATGGCCACGGAGACCACGGTATCCGGTTTGGGGAAATCCACCGGCGGCCTGCCGGACAGGGCCCGGCTCATGAACCGCTCCCAGATGGGGGCGGCCACCACGCCGCCGGTGAAGCTGCGTCCGCCCGGCCTGGGCCTGTCGTAGCCCACCCAGACGCCGGTGAGCAGCTGCGGGGTGAAGCCGATGAACCAGGCGTCGCGGAAATTGTCGGTGGTGCCGGTCTTGCCGGCAGCGGGGCGGCTCTGACTGAACTTCTTGAGGCCCTTGGCGGTGCCGTAGGTGAGGACGTCCTTCATCATCTGGGTGGTGACGAAGGCGGCCGCGGGGGAGAAGCCCGGGGTGACCACCGGCGGGTTCTCCAGCCAGCTCCGGCTGCGGTTGTCCCAGACCTTCAGGATGGTCCGGGTCTGGGCCCGCCCGCCCCCGGTGGCCAGGGGCGTGTAGGCCTGGACCAGATCGTTCAGGGTGACTTCCTCGGTGCCCAGGGCCAGGGAAAGGCCGCTCTGGGTGCGCAGCGGCAGGCCCAGCTTGCCGGCGAAGTCCACGAAGTAGGGAACCCCGATGGTGTCCAGCAGCTTCACGGTGACCACGTTGTCCGAGTGGGCCAGGGCCTGGCGCATCGACATGTCGCCGAACCGCTCGTTGCCGTAGTTGTGCGGCTTCCACACCTGGCCGTTGCCCCAATGGTAGGCCACCGGGGTGTCGTTCCACATGCTGCTTGCGGTGATGCCCTTTTCCAGGGCCGCGGCGTAGATCAGCGGCTTGATGGAGGAACCGGGCTGGCGCTTGGAGGCGAAGGCGCGGTTGAGGCTGTTCTGGCCGCCGTCCACCCCGCCCACCGCCGCCAGCACGTCGCCGGTGAAGGGATCCATGCAGATCATGGCGCCCTGCAGGTCGGGGGCGATCCGCCTGACCCCGTCGCGCAGCGCCTGCTCCGCCTGCTTCTGCAGGTTCAGGTCGAGCGCGGCGACCACCTCCAGGCCGCCCTGCTCCACCACCTCGGCGCCGTAATGTTCGATCAGCTTGGCCCGGATCTGGGCCAGGTAGTAGGGAGCCTGGCCGGGGCCCGCCACCGGGGCGGGGTGGGCGCGCATGGCCTGGGCCTGCTTGGCCGAAAGGATGTTGAGGTCGGTGAGCCGCTTGAGCACCACGTCGCGCCGGGCGGCCACGTCGGCCGGCTTGCCCAGCGGGTTGTAGCGGCCGGGGTTCTTGGGCACGCCGGCCAGCATGACGCATTCGGCCGGGTTCAGCTCCTCCGCGCTCTTGTTGAAATAGATCCGGGCCGCCTGGGAGATGCCCATGGCCCCGTTGCCGTAGTAGATCTCGTTGAAGTACATCTCCAGGATCTGGCGCTTGCTGTACTTCTTCTCGAACTCGATGGCCATGCGGGCCTCCTTGACCTTCCGGTCGATGGAGACCTCGCTGCTCAGGAACTTGTTCTTGATCAGCTGCTGGGTGATGGTGGAACCGCCCTCCACCATCTTGCCGTGCACCGCGTCCTTCAGCGCGGCCCGGGCGATGCCGCGCAGATCGATGCCGCCGTGCTCGTAGAACCGGGTGTCCTCCACCGCCAGCAGGGCCTGCTGCAGGAAGGCGGGGATGCGGTCGATGGAGACCCAGTAGCGCCGCTGCGGCATGATCCGGCCGACGAAGCGCCCCTGGTGGTCCAGCACGGTGATGGAGGTGACCCCGGGAGGCTGGGTCGGATAGCTGGCGATGTTCTCCTGGGCGGAGGCCGGCACGGCCAGCCCGAGGACCAGGACGGCCCCCAGCAGGGCAGGATGACATGAAGTTCCGGGATTCCAGCGGATCACGTGACTCAAGGTGGGTTGTACTCCTGGGAATACGCCCTGGAACGGGGCGTGGGCATAAGCCTCTTGTTCTACTTTATCCCCCCCTGGAAGGGGAGCCTTTGACCCGGGACACAACCGGCGGATCAGCCCACCCGCTTGAGCACTTCCGCCACGCAGCGTTCGATGCCCACCCACACATCGCTCAGCCGGGCATCGCCGAACATGTAGGCGGGGGTGGTCACCAGCTTCAGGGCCTCGTCGATGACGATCTCCCGGGAAGAGGGCACCGCCTGGTGGCTGATGCCCAGTTGTGCCATGGCCTCGGCCGTGCCGCTGCCGTCGCCCAGGGTGAGGGTGCCGCTGCGGCCCAGGCCGTGCAGCACCAGGGCCACCAGGGCCGGGGCGATGCAGATGGCGCCCACCGGCTTCCCGGCCTCGAAGAAGGCGCGCACCAGGGCCGCCACGTCGGGCCGCACCCCAGCCTTGGCGCCGTCCCGGGCGAAGGAGCACAGGTTCTTGGCCACCCCGTTGCCGCCGGGCAGGATCAGGGCGTCGTACCGGGCCGGATCGGCCTTGGCCAGGTCCAGGCACAGGCCCACCCGGGAAATCCGGCTGGCCTCCTCCAGGATGTTGCGCCCGCCTCCGGTCACCTGGCCGGTGGCGTGGTTCACCACCTCGGCCTGGGCGGCGTTGGGGGCCATGCACTGGTAGTTCGCCCCGTGCTGGTCCAGGGCCAGCAGGGCGAGCACCGCCTCCCGGGTTTCCGCCCCATCCACATGGCCGCATCCGGCCAGAACCACCGCAACCTTGACGCTGCGTGCCATGAGCACCTCCAGCATGAGATATACCAGCCTATCCTGATTCCATGCCCTCTAAACGCCTCCCCGCCTCCCTGGAACCCAACGCGCTGTCGGCGGAACTGGCCGACCGTAGAAGCCAAGGACTGCCTTTTCTGGATTTGACGGTTTCGAACCCGACCCGCTGCGGTTTCCCCTACCCGGACCGGGAGATCCTCGCGGCCCTGGCCCGGCCGGAAGTGCTCAGCTACCGGCCCGACCCCCTGGGCCGCGCCGAGGCCCGGGCCGCCATCGCCGCCTACCACGGCCAAGGCCTCGGCGCCGACGACCTGGTGCTCACCGCCTCCACCTCCGAAGCCTATTCGTGGCTGTTCAAGCTCCTGTGCGACCCGGGCGACCAGGTGCTGGTGCCGTCGCCCAGCTATCCCCTGTTCCATTGGCTGGCCACCCTGGAAGGGGTGGAGGCCCGGACCGTCCCGGCCCTGCGCCACGAGCGCTGGAACCTGGACCTGGCCGGGCTGGAAGCGGCCTGCGGGCCGCGCACCCGGGCCGTGGTGGTGGTGAACCCCAACAACCCCACCGGCCACTTCCTCACCCGCCGGGAGTGGGCGGGCCTGCAGGAGCTGTGCGCCAGGCGCGGCCTGGCCCTGCTGGTGGACGAAGTGTTCGCCGACTACCCGCTGGAGCCGGGGCCGGAGCATCTGCCCACCGCCCTGGAGACCGGCGCCCCGCCCTGCCCGCTGTTCGTCCTGTCCGGCCTCAGCAAGATCGCCGCCCTGCCCCAGGTGAAGCTGGGCTGGATCGCCGCCCGGGGCGCCCAGGCCAGGGCCCTGCTGGAGCCCCTCGCCTTCCTGGCCGACCAGTACCTTTCCGTTTCCGCTTCCGCCCAGGCGGCGGCCCCGGAGCTGCTGCGCCTGGCCCCCGGCATCCGCGGCGGGATCCTGGCCCGCATGCGCGGCAACCTGGCGGCCCTGGACCAGGCCCTGGTCCCCCATCCGCACCTGGCCCGGCTGCCGGTGGAGGGCGGCTGGTCGGTGCTGCTGCGGCGCCCGGCGGTGGACCCGGTGGAGGACTGCGCCCTGCGCCTGCTGCGGGAGGCCGGCGTCTACGTGCACCCCGGGCATTTCTTCGACCTGCCCGGGGACGGCTACCTGGTGCTCAGCCTGCTGCCGGAGCCGGAACGGTTCCGGGAAGGGATCGGCCGGGTGATGGCGGCGCTGGCCTGAAACCGGGGAATTAGGCAGTTCCGGTCCGGACTTTGGGCGTAGCCTTGATGGCAAACCGTCAATGAGTTTCGTCTATGGAAGGATTGGGAGGATCTAGTTGGTCAAGACGCCGTCTGCCGGTTCTCTTGTCGCCCATACGACTATGCCCGAGGCCCCGAACTCCTCTTGGCAGGAACGGACACTTCATCTAACCACACCAACATCTGGGGGGAAGATGCCTCATGACTGGACCACCTCCACCCGTTCGACAGGCCCCGTCGGCCCGGACACGTTGCGCCGAGCCGTGGCGATACTTCAGGAGGCCGGGCCGCGGGGGATGACCCGGCTCGCGCTGGGCGAGGCCCTGAACGTCACCCCCCGGACCGCAGACCGGACTGTCAGCCTCCTTCGGGACCAGGGCGCTCGGATCCAGCGGCGTTGGGAAGACCATCCCCACCGGATCCGCCTCGTGCTGGAGGTCCCCCCTCCCTGGGATGAGCATGTGGACCCTGATGCCCGCCTCGCTCTGAGACTCGCTTCCCTGGCCCTGTCCCAGTTCGGCACCCACCAGTGGCAAGAAAAGCTGGCAGCGGTGGAGAGGCTGGCCAGCGGCCACATGTCCCCCCGGGACCAGCGGCTGTTCGAGCAGATGCAGAAGGCCGTCCAGGTGCACGGCGGCACGGAGGACCCCATCGAGACCCCGGACATCCTGGGGCCCCTGCTTCAGGCGCTGGAGGGGCCGTGGGAGATGGAACTCGATTATCTGCCGCCGGGAGCGTTCCTGGGCGCGTTGCGCAGGATAGTGCCTTACGCCCTCACCCACGACCTGTTTTCAGGAGGGACCTTCCTCCTGGCGTGGGATATCCCGAAACAGGCGCCCCGGCACTTCCGGCTCAACCGAATCCAGGGGGTCCAGGTCAGCTCCCGCCCCGGGTTCATCCCGGACACCCGGCGCATGGCACTGGCCGCCAACTACCAGATCGGCGGCTGGATCAGCGACCAGGAGCCCTTCCAAGTCCAGTTGCGAATCCATGGGCTTCACTGGGTCCAGGCCCTCAAGGAAGCGCCACCGGCGCTACCCCGATTCCAGGGATATCTCGACCCGGGCGGCCAAGCCATGCTTGTTTCGTTCATGGCCAACCATGAGAAGGGCGCAATGAGGTGGATTCTCCAGTTCGGGGCGGCGGTGGAAGTGCTGGAACCGAGCTGGTTGAACAGCCGCATCCGGGAGCAATTGGAATCCGCCTTGAATCGGCCGGGCCGGTAGTGGGAATGGACAGGGATTGTCCAAAGGGCCCTGCCATAGTCCCAGACGCGAGGACGACTGCCATGACGACCGATGCACCAGGACTCCATGCGGGCAAACCTTTTCCCGACGTCTCCGGGTTGGACCAACCGCCCCCTGTGAGTGCCCAGCTCTGGGCCAAGACGGGGCAAAGCGGAACCTCCACCTACCACCCCCTGCCCCTCCACCTTCTGGATGTGGCCTGCAGTGCCGACGCCATCCTCGCCCGGGAGCCCCCCACCACCCGAAGCCGGATGGGAGAGCTGTTGGGGCTGTCCTGGGAGGAAGCCCGCCCGTGGCTGCTTTTGGTGATCGCGTGCCATGATCTCGGCAAGGCTAGTCCGGGCTTCCAGGCCAAATGGCCGGGAGCCAAACCCCTCCTGGAGCGAGCCGAGCTGGCCATCCCGCCTGGGGTCGACACCCGGATCAACCATGCGTTCGTCAGTCAGGTAGCCCTTGGCCCGTTCCTGTTCGAACGGGACTGGCCAAGGGAACTCGCATTCCTGGCCGCGGATGCCGTTGGCTGCCACCATGGCGAGCGGGCGGCGCCCCTGACCCTCGACCTCCTGGAAGGGAACCGGAAGGCTTTGGGGAATGAGGCCTGGAACCAGGTCAGGCGAGAACTGTTCGAGGCCTTGGGAGAGGTGTTCCAGCCTTTGGGGCCGCCAACCCGGGATGAGTTGACGGGGCCTGGATTCATGCTCCTCGCTGGGCTCACCAGCTTCGCAGACTGGATCGGTTCCAATGAGGCGTGGTTCCCTTTCGGCACCCCGCAGGACTGCAACGACCTGAAAGCCTGGCGCTCCCGAAGAGAACGCCAGGCCCATCTGGCCCTGGATGCCATCGGCTGGGGCCAGCGCACCCCATTGCTGGGCGCCGAAACCAGATTCGCAACGATCTTCCAAATGCCGCCCCGCCCGCTGCAGTTGGCGGTGGAACGGGCGGTGGGCGATGTGACTGGACCGGCCATCCTCCTGGTGGAAGCGCCCATGGGAGAAGGCAAGACCGAGGCCGCCTTCTATGCCCACCTGGAATTGCAACGCCGATTCGGGCACCGGGGTTTGTACGTGGCCCTGCCCACCAAGGCCACCGGCAATGCCATGTTCGAAAGGACCCTGACGTTCCTGCGGGGCATGGCCCCTGAGCGGAACCTCGACTTGCAACTGCTGCACGGGGCCGCCAGACTCAATGATGCGTTCCAGGATCTCCAGCTCGCGGCTATCCATACCCCGGAAGGCGAAGGCACCATCCGAGCGGGGGAATGGTTCACCCACAAGAAGCGGGCCCTGCTTTCGGAATACGGCGTGGGAACCGTGGACCAGGCCCTGTTGGCCATCCTTCCGGTGCGGCACCCGTTCGTCAGGTTGTGGGGGCTGGCCAACCGCGTGGTGGTTTTCGATGAGATCCATGCATACGATGCCTACACGGGAACCTTGCTGGTCCACCTGCTCCGGTGGCTGCTCTCGCTGGGGTCTTCGGTAATTCTCCTGTCGGCGACGTTACCGCCGTCCATCCGGAGGCGCCTCGCGGAGGTGGTGGGCGCCGCTCCTCCTGAGGACGATGCCCCGTACCCTCGGCTTACCATCTTCCAGCCGGGCACCGTGAAGCAGAGGCCCTTTGCTCCGGACGAATCCCGGCGGGTGACTGTTCACCTCGAAGGCATCCCACACGATTTGCCCGCGATGAAAGCAGCGATGGACCGTCGACTCGCAGCAGGAGGCATGGGGCTGGTGCTGGTGAACACGGTGGCCCGGGCCCAAGACTTGTATTGCCTCTACCCGGAAGGCGAGCCGCTTTCCCATGGCGGGGAAAGAATTGGCAAACGCCTCCTGGATGGCACGGAGGTCTTTCTCTTTCATGCCCGGTACCCTGCTGACCGGCGACAACTTCGGGAGGATTCGACTCTGGCAACCTTTGGCAAGACCGGGGCCCGGGAGGGCCGAAAAGTGCTGATCGCAACTCAGGTTGCGGAACAAAGCCTTGATCTTGATTTCGACGTCATGGCGACCGATTTGGCGCCCATCGATCTTGTCCTCCAGCGGGCGGGGCGGCTGTGGCGGCACGATCGCCCCCACCGTCCTGTGCCGGATCCGTGTCTCCTGGTGGCGGGACTGGCCGGGGAAGAGCCGCCCCCCTTTGGCCAGCCGCTCTGGTGGGGGGCGGTGTACCAAGAGGACCTTCTTATGCGCACCTGGTGCCTTCTGCATGGCCGCCAGGACCTCACCCTCCCGGATGAGATCGACCCCTTGGTCCAGGCGGTTTATGAAGATCAAGTGGAAATTCCGGAAGCATTGAAGGACCGGATGGAGAAGTCGATGATGGAAGGAGAGGGCGAAACCTTCGCCCAGCTTGGCCTGGCCAACCAGGCCGTCATCGGGCGGCCCGATGATGCATCCTGGAACGATCCAGCGCGCTACACCAAAGCCGACGAAGACGAACCCGGCCTGCATCCCACCCTCATCGCCCAGACTCGGCTCGGGGAACCGTCGGTGGTAGCCATCCCCATTCAAAGCGAGGGTTTTGACCCAGGATCGGTGCCTGATCGGGCCCTCGCCAAGCGTTGGTCCATGCAATCCATGAGCCTTTCCCGGGTCCAGGTGGTGCGAAAGCTCCAAACTGCGGGTGTGCCCTCGGGGTGGGCCAAGTCGCCGCTGCTGCGCAACGCCTTTCCCCTGTTGCTGGATGTCCAAGGACGCTGGGAGGGGGATCCGAAGGTGCGTCTCAGGGATGACTTGGGACTGGTCTTTGAGCAGAAGGAGCTGACGTGAGCAGATTCAACCTGATTGATGAGCCCTGGATTCCGGTCAGGTTCCCGGACGGAACGCGCGAATTGGGGATCAAGGAAACGCTGCTTCAGGCTGGAGACATCCTGGCAATCGAAGATACTTCTCCCCTGGTGGTAGCTGCCCTGCACCGGTTTCTCCTGGCGGTGCTTTATCGCGCCCTGGAGGGCCCGGCCGACATCAACCAGGCCAGGGCTCTATTCCGTGGCGGGATTCCGGCGGGCAAAGTCACGGCCTACCTGGACCATTGGCGGCAGCGCTTCTGGCTCTTTGATGAGCACTTTCCATTCGGCCAAATCCCTGCTTTCATTCCGAAACAATGGAGAGCGTGGACAGTATTGGCCGCTGAACACAACGCGGACAACGCCAAAGTTCTGTTCGACCATATTGCCGTGGAGGCCCCCGGCATGATCACCGAGGCCGCCGCCACCCGGTGGCTTCTCGCCGCCCAGACCTTTTCCGTGAGTTGCGGGAAAAGCGAGCTGTCCCATACCGGCACGGCTCCTTCCGCCACAGTGGCGATGGCCCTCCCCTTGGGCCGAAACCTTAGCGATACCCTCCTGTTCGCCCTCGTCCCTCAATCCAGGGACGTGCTTGGCCAGGATCTGCCTTTATGGGAAAGGATGCCGGAGACTTTGCCATCCCTGCGCGCGGGGGTGGAGCGGGTTCCTTCGGGCCTTGCGGATCGTTTCACATGGAGGACCCGATCCATTCTGTTCGGGCCATCCGCCCCGGCAGGCGGGATCACGAGCCTCGCCTTCGCCTCCGGAGTGAGCTGTGCCCATGATGGGCAGTTGGACCCTATGGTCGGGTACCGGATCGACGAGACGAAGGGGTTGCTCCCAATCCAGTTCCGGGAACGTGGGCTGTGGCGGGATTTTGATTCTTTCATGCCGGACGACTCAAACCTTGCCCCTGCCTCCATCCAGCACGCCATCAACCTGGCCCGCCAGGATTCGGCCCGGTTCCCCCGAGCCATGATGGTCCTGGGCCAGAGCAACAACAAAGCCAAAATCGAATACTGGAGAATGGAACGCTTCGCGCTGCCCGGCGCTTTGGCGGGCGAAAGATCCATCCGTTCCGATATCCGGAGGCTCCTGGGTCTGGCGGAGGAGACGGAAAAGGCTCTGTGGTCTAGCTGCAGTTCGTACGCTGGGCATATTCTCGGCCGCGGCGAGCGGACACCCGAGGCCAAGGACATCAGAGGCTTTGTCGCGCAGATGGTACCGATCCCACACTACTGGACCGCGGTTGAGGGCAAGTTCCACAACGTGCTGCAAGGCTACACATTGGGGAAAGATCCGGATGAGATCGAGCTGGACTGGCGGATCCACCTGCGCGCCGCCCTCAAGAACGCATGGGATCAGCATTACGCGTCCGTGGGCGCAGGGGACGCTTGGGCAATCCGCGCCACGGTCATGGCCGAGGGCCCCGTGCAACGCAAGCTGAACGACATGAGCGAACAGATCAAATCGTTCCATCCCAAGGAGGTATCGTGAACGGATTCTTGGACTGGCTGGAAACCAAGGGTGCGGAGGATAACAAAGTACGGGCCGTCCTGCGCCGAAGCCTCGCCTTCGAACCGGGGAAATTCGTCGAGGCCTACCCTTACGTGGAGCCTTTCGTAAAGGACGAGGCGTCTTCCTGGCGGCGGGAAATGCATTACCTGGTGGCCGGGCTTTGGGCATTCCACTGGGCAGAGGGGAGAACCGGGCCCCGGTTGCCCCTCGGGAAAGCCTGCGCCGCTCATCAAGCCGCCAGCGGTGCCGCAAGCACGGAACGCCGCTTCATCGCCCTGCTTGACGCCGACCCCGACCAACTGCCCCATCGCCTGCGCCAGATGGTGGCGTTACTAAAGAACTTCCCGCTCGATTTCGAGGGCCTGCTGACCGGGCTCTTGTACTGGAACGATGACCAGAAGCGTACCCAGAACCAATGGGCCCGCGATTTTTATCGAAACCTAGACAGTCATCCAGAGTCCCAAGACACCGCAACCAAGGAGACGGCGAAATGAAAACCCTGATCGAAATCCACGCCATCCAGAACTTCGCGCCCTCGAACCTTAACCGTGACGACACCGGATCCCCCAAGGACGCCATCTTTGGCGGAACGAGGCGGGCCCGGATCTCCAGCCAGTGCATCAAGCGAGCCGTCAGGCAACATTTCGTTTCCCTGGTCCAAAGCCACGACCTGGCCCCGGAAGACATTGCCTCCCGCACCAAAAGGGTCCTGGAAGCCCTCACCACCCTGCTGGAGGCCAAGGGGAGGAACGCCAGCGAGGCGGCCGCCAAGGTGCGCCTTGCCCTCTCCGCGGTGGAACTACCTGTCAAGGAGGACGGCAAAAGCGAATACCTGCTGTTCCTGGGGCAACGGGAGATCGTGAGCCTGGCCGAGATCATCCATGAAAAATGGGAAGCCCTCACCCCGCCCGACACCACCGCTGATCCCGAGAAGAAGGCAGGCAAAGCCAAGAAGCAGGCGGCCAAGAACGCCGACCCGGAATTAAGAAAGGCGCTGGACGCCATCTTCAACGGCGGGAAAGCTTTGGACGTGGCGCTATTCGGGCGGATGCTCGCGGACATGCCTCAAAAAAACCAGGATGCCTCCTGCCAAGTGGCCCACGCCATCTCCACCCACGCCGTGGAACGGGAGTTCGATTTCTACACAGCCGTGGATGACCTGAAGCCCGAAGACACCGCTGGGGCGGACATGATGGGTACGGTCGAGTTCAACTCAGCTTGTTTCTATCGTTATGCCGTGGTGGATTGGGCCAAGCTGGTGGAAAACCTTCAGGGCGATCAGGCCCTGGCAGCCAAAGGGCTCCATGCCTTCCTGGAAGGCTTCGTGGTGGCGGAGCCTTCGGGCAAGCAGAACACTTTCGCGGCCCACAATCCCCCGGAGTTCGTGGCGGTGTGTGTGCGTCGGAACACGGCCCCCCGAAGTTTCGCCAACGCATTTGAAACGGCCGTCCGCCCCAGAAAGGACGAATCCCTCACTCGACTTTCAGCTGTCAAGTTGATAGAGAAAGCAAAAGCCCTCCAGACTGCGTTCGGGGGTGACGGCCAGACGTCCGTCCTGGACCTCCTGGACGCAGGTGTCGATGGATTCGGGAAGAAAGCTGATTCGTTGAAAGACCTCCTGCAGGCAACCATGGCGGCCGTGGAGGAGTGAACATGGCCACCTTGTTGGTGAGACTGGAAGGGCCCATGCAATCCTGGGGAACCACCAGCCGGTTCGATCAGCGGGATACGGGCAGGGAGCCCAGCAAGTCGGGGGTGGTCGGCCTCCTGGCGGCCGCGCTGGGAATCGACCGGGACAATTGGACTGATCTGGCACCCCTGGCCGCCCTCGCCATGGGCGTCCGTCATGACCGGCCGGGAATTCCCAGGCGGGATTATCAGACCGCAGGCTGTGCCAAGGATGCCACCATCATTCGCGCTGACGGTTCCCAGGCCAGGGATGGCGGCGTGGTCTCCGAACGGTTCTACCTTGCCGACGCAGCCTTCCTGGTGGGCCTTGAAGGCTCGGATGGAGATCTTCTGGTCAGGGCACAGGCCGCCCTGCGGAACCCTGCCTGGCCGCTGGCCCTCGGACGCAAGTCCTATGTGCCTTCTGCGCCCATATGGCTGGCAGATGGCCTCCAGGAGACGTCCTGCCTGGACGCGCTAAGGACCAGGCCTTGGCTTGGAACCCCCAGACGTGGAGAAACCCGTCCTCTTTCCCTCCTGCTGTCCCGGGAGGCCAAGGACGGGACCGGCCTGCTCAAGATGGACCAACCCCTCGCTTCATTTGCCGAACGCCGATTCGGGGCACGCTTCATCCAAACCGAATGGATCCCAAATCCCGAGGTGGCCAATGTTCCTGCATAGGATACATCTCAATTCACAGTGCCGGGAAGCCCGTCGCGATCTCGCCGATGCATACCAGATGCATGCCTCCTTGGCCCGGGCGTTCAGCCCCCCGGACACCAAATGTCCGGAAGGCGAGTTCCTCTGGAGGCTGGAAACCGCCTTCGGCCCTTCCGACATTCCGAAACTGCTGGTGCAAAGCAGGTCGATGCCGGACTGGTCACGCATTGGAATCCCCTCCTGGCTCGCCAGGGAGCCCGATCCTCCGGTAGACCTCAGGGAACGCCTCAAGCTGGACTCCTTGAGGCCAGGCCAACGGTACCGGTTCCGGCTCCGCGCCAACCCCAGTGCGATGCACGATGGCAAGCGTACCGGCCTGCTGGATCTGGTGGACCAGGAAGCCTGGATCAAGCGCAAGGGGGCTGAGCAGCATGGTTTCATTCTCCCGGAACTGGCCTCTTTCGATTTCGCCGATTTGGCGATGCCGCGGGTGGATGTCCGGGTTTCCCAGGAACAATGGCTGCGCTGTCACCAGCATTCCGGCAACACCATCAAGGTCTTTTCAGTTCTCTTTGATGGCGTTTTATCCCTGACCGACCCCGACCGGTTCCGCTCGGCCTTGGCGCTGGGCATCGGCCATGGCAAGGCGCTGGGGCTCGGGCTTCTATCGGTAGTTCCAATGCCATGAGACTTGAATCCAACCCCATCCCGATGAAGGAAAGGACAACCACAGTCTGGCTCCAATACGGCAACCTCGACGTCCAGGATGGAGCCATGGTCCTCATCGACAAGGATGGGGTCAGGACCCAGATTCCGGTGGGCGGCCTGGGATGCATGATGCTGGAGCCGGGCACCCGCATTACCCACGCGGCGGTGGCCTTGGCAGCGGAAGTGGGCTGTTTGATTCTCTGGGTAGGGGAAGCAGGCGTGCGCCTCTATTCGGCTGGCCAGCCAGGCGGGGCCCGCTCGGACCGCCTCCTTTACCAGGCCAAGCTTGCCCTCGATGCAGACCTGCGGCTCAGAGTCATACGAGCCATGTACAAATTCCGGTTCCAGGACGAGCCCCCAGCACGGCGCAGCATCGAGCAACTGCGCGGCATCGAAGGAGTCCGGGTCCGGACCATCTACAAGTTCCTGGCACAGCAACACGGCATCGTCTGGGACAGACGCGATTATGACCCTGATGATTTCGACAACCAGGACCCGATTAACCGTTGTTTGAGCGTGGCAACCCATTGCTTGTACGGTTTGTGCGAGGCAGCGATTCTCGCCGCCGGATACGCGCCAGCCATAGGATTTCTTCATACCGGCAAGCCATTGTCGTTCGTCTACGATATCGCTGACCTTTTCAAATTCGAGACGGCCGTGCCCATCGCCTTCAAGGTGGTAGCCTCCAATCGCGGAGATCCCGTGCGAGAGACAAGGCTCTACTGCCGCAATAGTTTCCGGAAGCACAACCTCCTTGAACGGATCATACCAACCATTGAGCAGGTCCTAGCGGCAGGCGGAATCCAGCGCCCTCAGCCCCATGAGGAGGCAATGCCGATCGCCATTCCCAATAAGGAGCAAACCGGCGATGCTGGTCATCGTGCTTGAAAATGTTCCTTCCCGCCTCCGCGGCTATCTTTCCCGCCTCTTCCTGGAAATACGGGCAGGCGTTTTCGTCGGCAACTACTCCACGCGGGTGCGCGAGCGCGTTTGGGCAGTCGTGGAGAAGGGAGTTGGCGAGGGCAACGCCGTTCTCGCCTGGACAGCCCCCAATGATGCAGGGTTCGATTTCGAGACCTGTGGAACCAACCGAAGGGTTCCGGTTCTACTGGACGGGCTCAAGCTCTGTGCTTTCCGCCCTCCCATTGATCCCGAGGATAACGCCGGTGGTTCTGAGCCCGAGCCCCAGGTGAAGGTGCATCCAAAATCTGGTAGGTTCATTGACAATAATATAAAGGCTTGAATAATTTTACTTGGATGGAAGTCCGTTCCCCGCGCAGGCGGGGATGACCCGTGCGAGAGAACCTGATCAATGATCCCGAGAGCCCGTTCCCCGCGCAGGCGGGGATGACCCGTGGTCCTGGGTCATGCAGGCGATCTGTGACCACCGTTCCCCGCGCAGGCGGGGATGACCCGGCCAGGGTGGACGGCCCCGACCAATTCAGCGACCGTTCCCCGCGCAGGCGGGGATGACCCGTCCTGATCTCGGTTGAGGCCCTGGCCAAGGGGCCGTTCCCCGCGCAGGCGGGGATGACCCGCCT
>JARLGP010000204.1 GCA_031292735.1 Holophaga sp. | reverse complement strand
GGCCTACAGGATCGTGATCTCCCCCCGGCCCGCCAGGCGCTGCCATTGGGAGTCCTCCATGACCTCGAAGGCGGCCGGTTCCAGGGGGAACAGCTGGCTTTCCCGGGAGATCCGCACCGGGATGCCCCGGGCCTGGAGCAGCTCCAGCACGGACCTGGCCTGGGGGTCGTCCAGCAGCTCCAGGGCGTCCAGGGCCAGCCCCAGCCAGGGCACCGTGGAGTCCAGCTGGCGCAGCACCCCCAGCAGCAGCCGCCGGCCGATGTCCTGGCTGCCCTGGCCCAGGTGGGCGCGGGTGAGCAGGAGCGGTTTCGAGGGGGGCGGGTGGATCGGCAGGGAGGGCGGGGGAGCTGGAGCGGGCAGGGCCGGGACGGGGGCGGGGCGCGGCACCGGGATCCCGGCCACCTCGAAGCGCCAGTTGGATCCGTCCTGGTCCAGGTGCGCCGGCCGCCCCAGGCGTTCGAGAAACCGCTGGACGTTGTGCCGGAGCATCGGGTCGTTCCCCAGGAGGATCCGCAGGGGCATGGGGGAATGGGCCTCCAGGACCCGGTTGATCTCCCTCAGGGCCTCCGAGACCGTGACATCGAACAGCTCCAGCGTCAGGATATCCATGATTGGAGTTTAAGACCTTTGGATCCTGCGGCCGCGGAAAGCTTCAAGCACGAATTGGCCCAGGCCGCCCTGGCCCGGGGCTTCGCCCGGGTCGGGTTCGCCTCCTGCGAGCCGTTCACCGGCGAACGGCCCCGGCTGGAGGCGTGGTTCGCGGAGGGGCGCGGCACGCTGCTGCCCTACCTGAGGCCGGAAGCCATGCTGGATCCGGCCCAGGTGCTGCCCGGAGCGGCCACCGCGCTGGTGGGCTTCTTCCCCTACGCCCGGCCCCAGGCCGTTCCCGGCGCCGCGCCGGGATCGCTCAAGCTCAGCCGCTACCTGTGGGGACCCGACTACCACCAGATCCTCAAGGCCCGGCTGAAGGCCGTGCTGGCCCTGGCCCAGGAGCGCCTTCCGGGGCTGGCCGGCCGGGTCTGCGTGGACACCGCCCCGCTCCTGGAGCGCCAGCTGGCCGCCCGGGCCGGCCTGGGCTGGCAGGGCCGGCACACCCTCCTGATCGCCGGAAAGGGCGGCTCCTGGGGCTTCCTGGGGGTGCTCCTGCTGGCGCTGCCGCTGCCCGCGGACCCGCCCTTCACCGGCCACCACTGCGGCAACTGCACCCGCTGCCTGGAGGCCTGCCCCACCGGGGCCCTGGCCCCGTTCCGGCTGGATCCCAACCTCTGCCTCACCAGCTACACCGTGGAAAGCGAAGCGGAACCCCCGGCCGCCGTGCTCCGCGCCCTGGCGGAAACCCGCTGGGCGGCGGGCTGCGACCGCTGCCAGGAAGTCTGCCCCTGGAACCAAGCCCCGCTCTGGGGCGATCCGGCCCTCTGGGGCGGCACCCGTCCGCTGCACACCCAGCCCGCGGCCGAGGCCGTCATGGGCGTGGCCCGCTGGCAGAGCCTCACCCGCGGCACCGCCCTGCGCCGGGTGCGGCACCGGCACTGGCTGGCCACCGTGGGACGAATTCAGGGTTCCGTTTGAGCTCCGTTGCGGGCAACATCAAAGTTTTGTGGGTAAACCCTGCACTATTTCCTATACCGTGGCTTCTGTGGGTTGCATCTGGAGAGAACATCTATGGCCATCAAGAATTTCACCGTCCAGGATGCCATGTCGATGTACGGCGTCAAAGAATGGGGCTATGGCTTCTTCGGAGTGAACAGTAAAGGCCATTTGGAAGTGCATCCCACCCGGGACGAGAACCTCAGCTGCGATGTGTTCGAAATCGTCCAGCACCTGCGCAAGAAGGGCGCCGACACCCCGCTGATCCTGCGCTTTCCCCAGATCCTCACGGCCCGGGTCACGGAGCTGAACGAGGCCTTCCACAAAGCCATCCAGGAGTACGAATACGAGGGCGCATACCAGGGTGTCTACCCGGTCAAGTGCAACCAGATGAAGGAAGTGGTCGATCAGATCGTGAAATCCGGCTACAAGTACCGATACGGGCTGGAAGCCGGTTCCAAACCGGAGCTAATGATCGCATTGTCCATGAACCTGCATCCGGACGCGCTGGTCACCTGCAACGGCTACAAGGACGAGGCCTTCATCAAGATGGCGCTGCTGGCGCGCAAGGCCGGCCGGCACGTGCTGATCACCGTGGAAAAGATGACCGAACTGCCGCTCATCCTCAAGGTGGCCAAGGAGCTGAAGGTGGAGCCCCTGCTGGGGCTGCGCTTCAAGCTGAACGCCGTGGGCAGCGGCAAGTGGGAGAGCTCCGCCGGCGACCATTCCAAGTTCGGCCTCAACACCCAGGAGCTGCTGGAGGCAGTGGAGACCCTGGAACGCCGCGGCCTGCTGGATTCCTTGCAGGAGCTCCACTTCCACATCGGCAGCCAGATCACCGACATCCGCCGGGTGAAGACCGCCATGAAGGAGGCCACCCGGATGTACGCCAAGCTGGTGAAGCGCGGCGTGCCCTTGAAGTATCTCAACGTGGGCGGCGGGCTGGGGGTGGACTACGACGGCTCCCGCACCACCTTCACCTCCTCCATGAACTACACCATCGACGAGTACGCCTCCGACGTGGTCTACACCACCAAGGATGTCTGCACCCAGGAGCAGGTGCCGGTGCCCACCCTGCTCAGCGAGTCCGGCCGGGCCATCACCGCGTTCCACGAGGTGGTGGTGGTGGACATCATCGGGCTGATCGACACCACCCACACCAAGTACCGGGTGGAGCTCACCGGCGCCGAGGCCCAGGTGCTCAAGGAGCTGGCCTACACCCGGGACAACATCTCGGTGAAGAACTTCGCCGAGATGTACCACGACGCCATCACCCAGAAGGACGAGCTGATCACCCTGTTCAACCTCGGCTACCTGTCCCTGGACGACCGGGCCAAGGGCGAGATCCTGTTCTGGGAGGTGTGCCGCAAGCTGTCCCGGATCTTCAGCTACAAGAGCCTGAAGTACATCCCCGAGGAGTTCCAGGATCTGAGCAAGTCGCTGGCGGACAAGCTCATCGCCAACTTCAGCCTGTTCCAGAGCATGCCCGACCACTGGGCCATCGACCAGCTGTTCCCGGTGATGCCCATCCACCGGCTCAAGGAGCGCCCGACCCTGTCCGCCACCCTGTGCGACATCACCTGCGACAGCGACGGCAAGATGGAGAAGTTCATCGACCTCAAGGACGTGAAGGACGAGATCCCGCTGCATGAGCCGAAGTCCGGAGAGCCCTACTACCTGGCCTTCTTCCTCACCGGCGCCTACCAGGACATCCTGGGCATGCGCCACAACCTGTTCGGCGCGCCCACCGAGGCCCACGTGGTGGTCAACGACGACGAGGACTTCAAGGTGCAGCAGATCATCCCCGGCGAGAACATGGACGACGTGCTGAAGAGCGTGCACTACGATCCCAACGAACTGGTGGAGGGCCCCAGCAAGCGCCGGCAGAACGCCCAGAGCGATGCCTCCGACGCCCTGAAGGCGCTGCTCACCCAGCAGCGCAGCCTGCCCACCTACCTGGACAGCAAGTGACGCGCCGCGGGTGAATCCCGCTTGAGGACGGGCCTTGGGCTCAGATGGTGGGCGCCGGCGGCTTCGGCTTGGGCGTGGGCAGGGCTTTCATCAAGGCGTTCAGGGCGTCCAGGGTCGTCCCTGTGGCCACGGCGCTCAGTTCCACCCCCGTCCCGTCGGCGGCCAAGGACAGGACCAGCGGAGGCGCGGCGGGCACGTTCAGAAACGGCCTTTGGCCCATGGCCGGCGCGAATTCCATGAAAGCGCCGAACAGGTCCGCCAGGCCCTTCACGTCCAGGTAGAACCGGAAGAACGATCCCGCGGGCAGATGGGCGTCCGCGGCGGCCACCGCCGGGTCGGCCCCGAACGGAGGGGCCTTGGCGGTCGAGGCGGCCGTCCACTCCTCCGCGCCGCCCAGGACCGCCAGCAGGGTGTGCTCCCCGGTCTGGCCGTAGGTGAGCACCACCCGGTCCGGATACCCGAACAAGAGGGTGAGGATCAGCTTGAACGGGGCCGGGTCCATGGTCTTCCACGGGCTGATGGTGACCGTCTGGCTCCGGGACGGGATGCCCGGCAGCACGTCGGGTTCGGACCGCAGATGGCCCCAGGGCATGAGCCCGGATCGTTCCTGGAGGTCCGTCATGCGGCCCAGCAGATCCAGATAGGCGGCCGGATCGTCCACCTCCATCCGCGTCTGGAAATTGCCCAGCAGGGGCGCTCCCGGATGCCGGGGCAGGGCCAGCCTGGCGGCCTGGAAGCGGAGGGCCTTGGCCAGGTCAGCCTGCACCGAAAGGAACTCCTTCATGGTGGCGTCGGCGGGCTTTCCGGACCTGGCCAGGACGGCCGGCAGGAGCTGGTGGAAGAACCGGGTGAGGGCCGGGGGGGTGCTGCCGCCAAAGGCCAGCACGAAGTGCTCGGGGGAGATCCCCGCCAGGGGGTGTCCCTGGCCGGCGGCCGGGGCCAGATCCCCGCTCAAGGTGCCGCCCGCGGCCAGCCAGGCCCGGCCGTGGAAACACACCCCGCCATCTTCCGGCAGGTCGGCCGCCGCCGCCACCTGGGCCACCGAGGCCTGGAGACCCGCCAGGACCGGGGCCAGGGCGCCCAGGGCCTGGGAACGCGGGCCCTTGGCCGCGGCCAGGGTCTGGGTGAATTGGCCGAACCACGCGCGGGTGGTGGCCGCAGGCAGGACGCAGCACAGGTCGTGGCTCTGGATCCACGGCAGCAGGGGCTCCATCTCCTGGCCCAGGTTGCCGCCCTTGCCTTCGAACCGGCCCAGGGTTCCGGATTCCGAAGCCAGTACGGCGAACCTGCCGTGCCGGGCGATGAAGTAGGCCTTCGAAGCGAGCGTTCCGGTGAGCCCTCCATGCGCCTTCCTGGCCTTCAGGGCCCGGGTGAAGGCCTTGAAGTCGGCCACCGGCACCAGGAACGCGTCGACTCCGGATTCACGCCCGGGGACGGGGAGGCTGGCCACCACCAGGAAGGCCTTCCTGGGCAGCCCGGCGGTTCCCGGGAAAGCCTGGCTGATCAAATCCGCCTCGTCCTTGCCCGCCCAGGGGAGGCCTGAAACCCGCCCTATGGCCCGGTTCCAGCGCTGCTGGGCGGCTCCCGGGCTCTGGCGCACTTCCACGGCTTCCGTGTCCGGCGGGAGCAGCCTGCAGGCCTCCCCCAGGCTCTGGGCCGCTCCGGAGACGGCCAGGCCCCCAGCGAGCATGAGCTGAACAAGCCGTCGAGCGACCAGATCCATGGACTCTCCTCTATGCATAATGCGATGGTCCCCAAACCGGCGGGGACCGTCAAGCTAGCCGATCTCGCGCAGCCCGGGCGCCTGGGGCTGGTTCAGGGCCTCCAGCAGGTCCCGGGCCACGGCGACGGCGGAAACCCCGGGCTCCGGGTCGAACGGCGCGCTGGTCTGGTCGGTGAGCATCCGCGGGGGCCGGAAGAGGATGAAGCGCAGATGGCTGAATTCCTCGGCCAGGCCCCGCACCAGGGCCTCCGCCGCGCCCTTGGCGGCCAGGTAGTGGCTGAACTGGGCCCGGGGGGCGCGCAGGTAGGTCGACGAGACATAGACCACCGTGGCCCCGGGCCGCAGCCCCGGAAGCAGGGCCTGCAGCGGGCCCACCAGCAGGGCCAGGGAGTCCCGCACGAAGGCCAGGCACTCCTCCGGGGTCTGGGCCAGGAACGGCATGGCCAGGGCGGCCGGTGCGGCGTTGCACACCAGCAGGTCCAGGCCGCCCAGGCCGGCGGCCGCATCCAGGGCCAGGCGGGCGCAGTCCTCCCGCCGGCCCAGGTCGCCCGGCAGCAGCACCGCCCGGCCGGGGCAGGCGGCC
>JARLGP010000203.1 GCA_031292735.1 Holophaga sp. | reverse complement strand
TGGGGCGGGAACATCATCTCCGAGAACGTCTCGCTCAAACACTACATGAACAACACCTGGGTTTCGGTGCCGATCAAGGAGGACAAGCCGTCGGACCAGGACCTGTTCGGCGCCTTCTACGATCCCGCCATGGAAGCGTAACGAACCACCTTGCACTGCAACCCCAGGGTCCAACGATCGCAGGAGTGACGAAATGGAAGATCTTGTTTCCAACCAGTTGGTGAAATACCTTGAGAAGCGTGGAATCGAGCACGTGTTCGGGCTGTGCGGGCATACCAACATCGCGGTGCTCGCGGCGCTCGAGAAGAGCAAGAAGATCAAGTTCATCAACACGCGGCACGAGCAGATCGCGGCCCACGCCGCCGATGGGTACGCCCGCGCCACCCGCAAGGCCTCGGTGCTGCTGACCCATCTGGGCCCCGGCCTGACCAACGCCGCCACCGGCGTGGCCAATGCCTCGCTGGACTCCATTCCCATGGTGGTGATCGCGGGCGACGTGCCGTCGCATTACTTCGGCAAGCACCCGCATCAGGAGGTCAACCTGCACGCGGACGGCTCGCAGTACGAGATCTACCGGCCGTTCGTCAAGCGCGCCTGGCGCGTGGACTCGGCCCATCTGCTCCCTGAGGTTCTGGAAAAGGCCTTCGTCATGGCAGAAAGCGGGCGCCCCGGCCCGGTGCTGGTCGATGTGCCCATGGACATCTTTTCCAAGCGGATCGATTCCGCCTTGTTCGACCGGGTGCTGGCGAACCAGCGTCAGGTGGCCAAGCCGTCCCTGGACGAGGCCACCGCGGAGCGGATCGTCAAGACACTGCTGGAGGCCAAGACGCCGCTCCTCTACGTGGGCGGCGGGATCATGCTGGCCGACGCCATGACCGAACTGCGTGAGTTCGCCGAGCAGCTGCAGCTCCCGATCGCGCACACGCTGATGGGGAAGGGCGCGCTGGCGGACGACCATCCGCTGATCCTCGGCATGACCGGTTTCTGGGGCACCAAGTTCACCAATGACAAGTGCAAGGGGGCCGACTGGATCCTGGCGCTCGGGACCCGTTTTTCCGAGACCGACTGCAGTTCCTGGGAGCCGGAATACAACTTCAACTTCCCGCCGACCCAGCTGATCCACATCGACATCGATCCCACCGAGATCGGAAGGAACTACCCGGTGGCCTTCGGCGCCGTGGCCGACCTGAAGTCGGCGCTGGGCGCCTTGCTGAAAGTCGCGCGCCGGATGGCCCCGAACGGGGTCAAGCGGCCCGAGCTTTTGGCCGAGATGGCCGCCCACCGCGCGGTCGTCGCCGAGGAGGGCAGGGCGGCCCGGGAGAGTTCCGCCTGGCCGATGAACCCCGAGCGGATCCTGGCCGACCTGCGTCTGGCGCTGCCGCGCAATTCGATCGTCTGCACCGATGTGGGCTGGAACAAGAACGGGCTCGCCCTGCAGTATCCGGTCTACGAGCCTGGCACGGTCTTCACGCCGGGCGGATTCGCGACCATGGGCTTCGGCTCGCCGGCCGCGCTGGGCGCCAAACTGGCCATGCCGGACCGGGTGGTGGTGGCCCTGGTGGGGGACGGCGGTTTCGGTCAGAACCCGGCGGCCCTGGCCACGGCTTTCGTGGAGGACATCCCGGTCGTCTGGGTGATCATGAACAACCATGCCTTCGGCACCATCGCGGGCCTGGAGCTCGCCCACTTCGGGACGACCTTCGGGACCGTGTTCGAAAAGGCCGGCGAGAGCTGCTCTCCTGATTTCGCAGCCATCGCCAGGGCCTATGGGGTGGAAGGGATCCGCATCGAATCGGCCGGGGAGTTGAGGCCGGCCATCGAGCGGGCCATTCAGTCGAACCGCCCGGTGGTGATCGATGTGCATATGAAGAACACCCCGACCCCCACGGCCGGCCACTGGAACATCATGGACATCTACTCGCCCGGAACGAAGGTCCATCACGTGGCGACAGATTGATCAATAAGACGATTATTTGCAATCGATAAGGCCCAGCATGAGCCGGGCCTTCAAATGGTGGATCACAACTCATCTTTGGGAGGGTATGGCTATGGCTACCCAGTATTCACTTGCCCATCTGACAGTCCTCGGCTGCCCTCCGCCAGAGATGGCCTACATCGCGTCCCGAGCCGGCTACGACTTCATCAGCATTCGCCCCATCCTGATGGGACTGGTTGGCGAGCCGGATTACGCGCTGGCTGACAATCCTACGATGCTGAAGCAGACCAAGCGGGCACTTGCCGAAACCGGGGTCAAGCTGCACGACATCGAACTGGCGCGGATCTACGACCATATGCACCCGTCCAAGTACCTGCCGGCCATGGAAGTCGCCGCGGAACTGGGCGGCCGCGCGGTGCTCTCAAGCATCTGGACGGAGGACCGGGATTACGCCATCGAGAAGTTCGGGCAGGTGTGCGACCTGGCCAAGCCCTTCGGCCTGACCGTCGATCTGGAGTACGTGCCCATCGCCGGGGTTCGCTCCCTTGCGGATGCGGTCGAGGTGCTCAAAGCCGTGAAACGTGACAATGCGGGACTGATGGTCGACACCCACCATTTCCAACGTGCGGGCGATCGGGTCGAGGACCTCGACAAACTGCCGCGGGATTGGTTCCACTTTGCCCACTTGTGCGATGCACCCGCGGAGATTCCCAGCGATCGGGCCGAAATGACCCGCATCATGAGGGAAGCACGGCTCTACCTCGGCGAAGGCGGAATCGATGTGGCGAACATCCTGAACCACATGCCGGAGATGGTCTACTCGATCGAACTGCCGAATCTGGCCCAGGTCCGGGAAAAAGGGTACGCGGAACACGCCTTCCGCTGCCTGGAAACGACCAAGGAATACGTGAAGGCGAAGGTGGCCGGTCGTCATCTGGCCGGCTCCCGATCCTAAGCCGTCGTGATGGAATAACCACAAACCCAAATTGCAGGAGGATCCAATGATAAGCGGCAAGACCACCCTGATCGCGCACATCGGCTATCCGACGACCACCTTCAAGGCCCCGATGATCTACAATCCCTGGTTCGAGAAGCACGAGGTGGATGCAGTCGTCATGCCGATGGGCGTGAAGGCCGAGGACTACCCCAACGCGTTGAAAACCATTTTCAAGTTCACCAATGTGCTGGGCGCGCTCATCACGATGCCGCACAAGGTGACCACGGTGGGCCTGGTCGACGAGTGCACCGTCACCGCCAAGATCGCCGGGGCGGCCAACGCAGTGATCAAGCGCCCTGATGGCACGCTGCTGGCTGACATGTTCGATGGCGAGGGCTTCACCCGCGGGGTCAAACGGCGCGGCTTCACCCTGCCGGGCTCGAAGTGCCTGGTGGTCGGCTCGGGCGGCGTCGGCAGCGCCATCGCCGCTTCGCTCGCCGCTGAACATGTCGGGTCCCTCTCGCTGTGCGACACCCATGTGCCCTCCGCCACCGGCCTCGCCGACCGGTTGAAGAAGCACTACCCCGAGCTTGAAGTGAAGCTCGCGTCCTCGGACCCTGCGGGCTACGACCTGGTGGTGAACGCGACCCCCATGGGCATGAATCCGGACGACCCGCTTCCCTTCGACGTCGCCAGGCTGGAGCCCACCTGCTATGTGGGCGAGGTGGTGCTGAAGAACGAAATCACCCCGATGCTCCGGGGCGCCCGGGAACGCGGCTGCCGGTTCTCGGTGGGCACGGACATGCTGTTCGAGATGATTCCCGCCTACCTGGAATTCTTCGGCCTGGGAACGTCCACGCCGGATGAACTCCGTGCGGTGGCCCAGATCAAGTACTGAAGCGGCATTATGGTTTGACAACCAGCCCGTGCCGAGCTATTCTCCAAAACCAAGAGGCACCATGCTCACCCTCACCTTTACCTATGCTTACGCCTACCGCTGGTTTAGCCACGGTGGACTGGTCATGGGGAGGGCACGAAGCTAAGCATAGCCCGAAGGATTTTCCTCAAACCCGTCCGCCGCATCCTGGGGACGGGTTTTTGCATGGACCCTCCCATTTCCAGGCGGCGGCGACCCATTCCCGGAGCAGCCATGATCCACCGTCCCCTGTCCAACCCGCTTGATTCCATCCACAAGGAAATCCTGAACCATCTCCGGCGCATGCAGGAGCGCCTGGGCGGCCAGGGCGATGCCGGCCAGCAGCCGGATCTGCCTTCGGTCACCGAGGTGCTCACCATCCAGCAATTCGGTTTCCCCAGAAGCTACAACCTGAATGATGGGATGGGGCCGGACCTGGTCACTGCCGGGCATCCGCTGGATGGCCACAGCAAAAGCGTTCAGTCCCCCGAAAGGAACTGAACGCTTTCAACGAAGAACGGGCTACTGGACCTGGCTTGCGCCCGGTCCGGCCCGGCAGGTCTAGAAGGCGTACATCACGCCGAGCTGCACACCGGTGATCTTCCGCCCGTTCACATCGTTGGCGGCCGTGAAGTTCGGAGAGAGGCCGGCGGAAGCGGCCTGGGTGAAGCCGGCGCCCTTGTCGTTCTTGATGACATCATACATGAGATAGGTGTGGGTGTCCTTGAACACATCGTAGAATACGCCGAGGTTGTAGCCGTGGGCGTTCTTCACGTGGTAGGTGATGTCCCGGATCACGCCGTACAGTCCGCCGATCACCAGCTTGTCGGTGATGATGTAGGAGGCCGATCCCTGGTAGATGTTGTAGTAGGTATTGAGATCGGTGGTGCTGCCGGCCACGCTGCCGTTATTCAACGTTCCGGTATTGCTGTTCGCGTTCTGCCCCACGTTGCCCAGGGGCGAGCCGCCATTGAACAGCACGACAGCGTTGCTGGAGTTGTAGGTGGCACCGTTGTTGTTCGAATGCACGCCAGCCAGCCAGATCTTGCCCTTGCCGTAATCGTAGTTCACGTAGGGGTTGAGGTACACCACATTGGTCCCGGATTTGGGAGGCGCGGCGTTGGTGCCGCCCGCCGGCGGCTCGCCGACGATTTCCATGTAGCCGGCAGTCCAGGGGCCCTTCTTGTAGTCCACCATGAGCTGGTAGACGCGCTGGTTGCCGACGTTCGAGATGTTCCCGTTGACGGAGTTGGTTTGCGCCGTTCCAGCCAGGGAGATGTGCCCCTGGAAGGTGAACCCGTAGAAGCGGTTGGAAAGGAAGGAGAGGTCGGAATCATAGCGCGAGGGCACGCCGAAGAGGTTGATGACGCCGCCGAGGTTGCGCCCGGCATAGTCGATGTCGCCGCCCATCTGCTGGATGGTGGTGTTCTGACGGCCAACCCGGAATTCGCCGATCGGCGTCAGGAGGCCAAACCAAGCCTGGCGATCAAACAGGCGACCGCTGTAGGTACTGCCAGAGCCGGCAGGAGCCGGAGTCCCGGCCGTATCGGCGCTCTTGCCGTTGAGCACGTTGAAGCCGCTCTCGAGGGTGAACTTCATGTCATAGCCGGGGGCGAGGGGCTTGTCGCCCTTGAGGCCCCAGCGGCTGCGCAGGATGGCGCCGTCTTCCAGCGCGTTGATGGTGTGACCCGAATCGCTGGTCATGTGGTTGGCGTAGACATCCATGTCGCCGTAGAGCGTGAAGGTGGCACCCTTGATCGTGAGGCTGAGGGGACCGTTATTGACGGGCGCCCCCGGGGCGGAATAGCTGGGCGGGGTCCAGGGCCTCCAGACGGGCTGGGGGGCGAATTTCGCGGGCGCGCCGGGCTGGGCGGCGGCGGCTGCGGCCTGCTGCTTCTGCAACAGCTCGACCTGGGCATTCAGTTTGTCGATGGCGGCCTTCAGGTCATCGATCTGGGAGGCCTGCGCACTCAGCGGCTGAGCGACCAGCAGCACGGCTGTGGCCATGAGCATGGCCGGTATCGTTTTGTAACGATTCATTTTGGCTCCTTTTCCTGTAGGTGGACCGAAAACTCGGTCTGAACGGGGTTTGTATATAGGCAACCTGCCTGTTGCTTCGTTGTATCTACCAACATCCTTGATTTGACGGCACAAACCCTTCCCACGCAGTCCTGGCAGACCTCCTGTCGTTCTGCTGTAATCTGGGATCGGTACGGAGCGGAACGGCCTCCTGATTGTTGCAATTGATGGCGTAGTGCGTCCAGGTTTGGTCATGCAGGGCATGGCCTAGCCGGCAAAGCTGGGTGGGATGGTATGACAATCCCGGAGGCAGCAACACTGGATCCAGGACTCAAGAAGAAAGGAATGTTAAATAATTATCACTGAGCCCTAGGTGAATAAAATACCGTTTATGTATGCGTGGCATACCAGGCCGATATGATCGAACGGACGCCCTCCGGGTCCCGGGTTGTGGCGTCTGCCGGGTCTGGGTGGCCGGGGCATCGGGGACACCCCGGAAGCCCTGGACGGGAAACCCATCCGCCGGGAACCTCCTGTAGTCGGGTGCCGGGAACGCTGCCATCCTGAAGGCGCGGGTCACCCTCCATCGCTTCGGCCCGTTCCCGCTCGCCTCGAGGGGCAGATCTTTAAGGGTTTTGGGCGAACCTGCATTCTGGTATGCTTTACCTCTTGAATCGGGTATTGGTTCCTCCAGAATTTGGCGAGGCCTGCCTACCCATCGTTCCTGCTCATATCATGGCCCCAAGGACCGTCAGTAGAAGCATCTCTTAAGGCTCGTTGATGAAAACGATACACCTCCATGGTCACCCGGTTGCCGGAGGCAGATGCCCCTTGATCTGCACACCTCTGGTGGGGAGCTCCAGGGCAGAGGTGCTCCGCGAACTGGCGGTCATCCTGCTCAAACAGCCAGATGTCATCGAGTGGCGCATGGACTACTTCAGGAATATCGGGAACCTTCCGGAAGTCCTCGCGGTCGCCAGGTCCATCAAAGAGGCTGCCGGCACGATTCCGATCATCTGCGTCTGCCGCTCGGAGAATGAAGGCGGAGAGAGCACGCCGCTCGATGAGGGAGAAGTGGTGCGGCTCTACTCGGCCTTATGCGAATGCAAGCTGGCGGACATCATCGACTACGAATTGAGCAAGGCGCCCGAGCGGCGCGAACGGCTCCGGAAGACCTCCCGGGACAATGGCGTGGCGATGATACTCTCATATCATAATTTCAAGGAAACGCCCGACGCCGCGGCCCTCCTGGCGAAATTTTCCGATGCGGAGCGCTACGGCGCCGACATCGCCAAGGTGGCCGTCATGCCCCGGAACCCTGAGGACGTTCTGACGCTCATGGGATCCACTTGGCGGGCAAGCGAGTCCGTTGGCATTCCCTTGATCGGGATGTCCATGGGCGCCCTTGGCGCCGTATCCCGCATGGCAAGCGGCTTCTTCGGCTCCGCGCTGACGTTTGCCGTTGGCGTGTCCAGTTCGGCGCCAGGGCAGATCCCCATCGAAGAGCTGCGCGCGGTCCTGGAGACCGTGCGCGCAACCGGCAATGTCCGCTGATTGGCGATGACCCGGTCCATGACTCGGTCATTCTCTTGCCCTGCCTTCTTGCCTGATTTTTAAGTCAATATACCAGTTTGGTATATCGCGCATACTCAAACAGTATTCCCTGGGTGTTGGGCTCAGTTGTAGGCTGATAGCCGTTTGGGCTTGGATCATGTTTTGCTGCCTCCAAAACAGTTCAGGCTGACAGACCCCGCCTTACCGTCCATGCCATGGCCTGGATCATTGGCTGTTGTCGCCTGGCGCGCCCTGGAAGGGGCGCCGGGCCGGCAGGTCATGGCTGTTCAATAACAATTCAAGGAGTGATTCACATGGCATCCGAAACGCAGAAACCGCTCACCGCCGAACAGCAACAGGAACTGGATGAAGTTTTCG
>JARLGP010000036.1 GCA_031292735.1 Holophaga sp. | reverse complement strand
GAAAGTCCGAAGCGTAAGCGTGGGTCGGCGCCTGGCCGGGGGACTCGAAATGGGTCGGCGCGAACCCGGGGGACCGGAACGAACGATTCCGGAGCCACCGGCAGGGAATGATTGGACCGGACCAAATGTCCAAACTGCAGGCCCGTCAACCCGAACGGTTGACGGGCATCGCCATGTCCAGGGCCGGCTGCACCGTTCGGAGCAGGGTGGCGTCCCGGTGAACCCCCCTTCCCCTCCCCTTTGTGACCCAGTGCATAACTCCCGAACCAGGCCTCCGGAACCTCTTTTTTTCCCTGGGAAATGGTTATGATGAGGAATTCACACCCAGATCGAATAGGCAACAACTGGCAGTATCCAGTTCCAGGAGGAAGTCATGAGACGTTCCCTCGCCGTAGCGGTATTTTCACTATTGGCCCTCGCTCCATTCTCGGGCGGCGCTTTCGCCGCTGCTCAAAAGTCAGGGCACGACGGCGACATCAAGGTCGTCCAGGCCCTGGACATGATCAGCTTCGATCCCATCGCGACGTCCGACCTCAACAACCAGTACGTGCTCTACAACATCTACAGCCGCCTGTTCACCTACCCCAAGAACAGGCTCGCCGGCGACGTCAAGGAGCTGTGCAAGGACTTCAAGCGGGTGAGCAACACGGAGTGGCACTTCACCATCTGGGACAACGTCAAGTACCATGACGGCAGCACCCTGACGGTGGACGACGTGGTGTATTCCCTGAACCGGGCCAAGGCCGGCACGGCCCTGGGCGCCCTGTTCAAGCCGGTGCGGGAAATCAAGAAGATCGACAACCACACCCTTTCCATCACCACCGACGGCCCCTACCCGGCCATGACCTCCGCCCTGACCCACGCCGCCACCAGCATCGTGCCCAAGGCGTACGCCGAGCGGGCCGAGAAGACCAAGGACTGGTCCCATCCCGTCGGCAGCGGCCGCTACAAGTTCGTCAGCCGCATGGTCGGCGACTCGGTGAAGTTCGAGCGCTTCGACGGCTACTTCAACCGGAACGAGCTGGCCCAGAACAAGAACCTGACCATCAAGGTGATCCCCGAAGGCACCAACCGGACCATCGCCATCGAGACCGGGGCCGCCGACCTGAACGCCGAATTCGCGCCCACCGACTACGGACGCGTGATCAAGAACACCCGGCTCAAGCTGTGGGATCAGCCCTCCGCGCTGGTCTGGCACCTGGGCATGGACAACACCAATGGCTGGTTCAGGGACCGGCGGGTGCGCCAGGCCGTGGGCTACGCCGTGGACCACGAGGGCTGCATGAAGGTCGGCCACGATGGCCGCGGCGTGATCCTGTACAACAGCGCCACCTTCTCTCCCGCCCCCACCGTGCTCGGCGCCATCCAGAACCCGCTGAACATGTATTCCTACAACCCGGCCAAGGCGAAGGCCCTCATGAAGCAGGCCAACTGCCCGGGCTTCACCACCCAGCTGGTGGTGTTCCGCGACGAGGCCGAGCGCATCGCCACCGCGGTCCAGGCCTACCTGTCCCAGATCAACATCAAGGTCGAGATCGTGCGCATCGAGAACGCGGTCTTCCCGGCCTACATCGCCGGCCACAAGGCCCCCATGTTCGTCACCAGCTGGGGCTGCTACTGGGATCCCGACATGTTCCTGTCCCGCCGCTTCAGCAAGGAAGGCATCGGCGGCGTCAACCGCGTCTGGTATCAGAACCCCAAGCTCGACCAGATGATCACCGAAGGCCGCGGCACCTTCGACGAGGCCAAGCGCGTGGCCGTCTACAAGCGGGCGCAGGAGTTCCTGGCGGAAGAGTCCCCCGAGGTGGATCTCTACGTGACCAAGGTGTACGCGCTGAGCAACAACCAGCTCAAGGGCGTGGAAATGACCGTCGAGAAGCCCTACAACTACTACAAGCTGCACTACTAGTCGACGCCCGGCCACGGGCGGTGCCGGTTTCAGGGCCATACCCCGTTTCCGCGGGACTCCCCCGGAAGGTGGAAGGAACGCGGAAACGGGTCTGACGGCCTCGTTCACGAGGAGAGGAGAGGAGAGACTGCATGATCCGTTACATCATCAGACGGTTGTTCGAGTTGATACCGGTGATCCTGGTGCTGACGTTCATCGTCTTCGCCATTTTGTCCATGACCCCGGGCGATGCGACGACCATCATTCTCGGCAGCGACTACACCCCTGAACTGGGCGCCAAGCTCAGGGTGGACCTGGGCCTCGACCGGTCCCTCATCGTTCAGTACTTTCACTACATCTGGAACCTGATCCACGGCAACTTCGGCATGTCCTACGTCACCCGCGCCCCGGTGCTCGACCAGTTGCGTCCCCGGCTGGCCAACACGGCCTGGATCGTCGCCGCCGCCATGTTCCTCTGCGTGTCCCTGGGCATCCCCATCGGCATCCGTTCGGCCACCAAGCCCAACTCGTTCTTCTCCCAGTGCGCCATGGTGTTCGGCCTGATGGGCGTTTCCATGCCGATCTTCTGGCTGGGCCTCCTGCTCATCCTGTTCTTCTCGGTGAACCTGGGCTGGCTGCCCTCCAGCGGCATGGACCACGGAATCAAGAGCCTGATCCTGCCCGCCGTCACCCTGGGGTTCAACTACATGGCCAACATCATGCGGACCACCCGGTCCTCCATGATGGAAGCCATCCGCCAGGATTTCATACGCACGGCCCGGGCCAAGGGCGTCAGCGAACATGACGTGATCTACGACCATGCCCTGGGCAACGCCCTGATGCCCACCATCACCATCATCGG
Organism: Holophaga sp.; assembly: GCA_031292735.1. Next base: position 27,047 of record JARLGP010000036.1, on the reverse strand, counting down.
GATGAACGTGGGAACCCTGCTGGGCGGCGTGGTGCTCACCGAGACCGTATTCTCCATCCCGGGCATGGGCCGCCTGCTGGTGGAGGCCATCAACCAGCGCGACACCCCGTGCGTGCTGGGGACCCTGGTGGTCATGGCCATCTGCGTGGCGGTATCCAACCTGATCGTCGATCTCATCTACGCTTATATGGACCCCAGAATCCGTGCGCAGTACGGCGCGAAAGCGAGGAAAGCCTGATGCAAGCCACCTCCACGGCCGGGCCGATCACCACCAAGAAGGAATTCTACGCGCAGTTCAAGAAGAAGAGCATCGCGCAGGAGCTGTGGCTGCGCTTCCTCAAGAACAAGACCGCCGTGCTCGGCCTGGTCATCTTCTGCCTCATCGTGGCGGTCGCGATCACCGCGCCCTGGCTCACCAGCTACGACAACGTGGTGGTCAAGATGAACATCGCCGACCGCCTCCAGCATCCCAGCATGGCCCACCTGTTCGGCACCGACGAACTGGGCCGCGACATCCTGGCCCGCATCGTGTACGGCGCACGGATCTCCCTGCTCATCGGCTTCTCGGCGATCTTCGTGTCCCTCGTCGTGGGCCTGGTGCTGGGCGGCATCGCCGGATTCTACGGCGGCAGGATCGACAGCCTGATCATGCGCGCCATGGACGTCTTCCTCAGCCTGCCCGACGTGCTCCTGGCCCTGGCCATCATCGCCGCCTTCGGCAACACCAAGCTGAACCTGACCATCGCCATCGGCCTGGCCTTCGCGCCCAAGTTCTCGCGCGTGGTGCGCTCGGCGGTCATGGGCGTGCGCGACAACGAGTACATCGAAGCGGCGCGCTCCATCGGCGCGCTGGACCTGCACATCATCGCCCGCCACGTGCTGCCCAACTGCATCGGCCCCATCATCGTGCAGGTCACCCTGTACGTCGCCAACGCCATCCTGACCATTGCCGCCCTGAGCTTCATCGGGCTGGGCATCCAGCCCCCCACCCCGGAATGGGGCAACATGCTCGCCTCGGGCCGCACCTTCATGCGCGACTACCCGCATATCGTCGTGGCCCCCGGCCTGGCCATCTTCTTCACCATCCTGGCGCTCAACCTCCTGGGCGACGGATTACGGGACACCCTTGATCCCAGGCTCAAACACTGACACGACTGCGGGGCGACCACGATGGAAGCACAACAGAACACTCTGGAAATCAAGAACCTCACGGTGGAATACGTGGTCGACGAAGAGATCGTGCACGCCGTCACCGAGGTGAACATCACCATCCCCGCCGGCAAGACGTTCGGCCTGGTGGGGGAAACCGGGGCCGGAAAGACCACCACCGCCCTGTCCATCCTCAACCTGCTCCCCTTCCCGGCGGGCCGGATCGTTTCCGGCGAGATCACGGTGAACGGGCAGGAAGTCTTCAAGATGTCCCCCAAGCAGTTGCGCACCATGCGCGGCAGCCAGGTGGCCATGGTCTTCCAGGACCCCATGTCCTCCCTCAACCCCATCAAGACCGTGGGCGAGCAGATCGCCGAGGGCATGAAGATCCACCGCGGGGTGAGCGACAAGGAAGCCCTGGTCCAGGCCACCAGCATGCTGAAGATGGTGGGCATCCAGGGCGACCGCGTGGCCGAGTACCCGCACCAGTTCTCGGGCGGCATGAAGCAGCGCGTGATCATCGCCATCGCCCTGGCCTGCAACCCGGACCTGCTGATCGCCGACGAGCCCACCACGGCCCTGGACGTCACCATCCAGGCCCAGGTGCTCAAGCTCCTCAAGGAGCTCAAGGACAATTCCCAGATGGCGATGCTCATGATCACCCACGCCCTGGGGATCGTGGCCGAGGTGTGCGACTTCGTGGGCATCATGTACGGCGGGCGCATCGTGGAATGCGGCACCCTGGCCGACATCTTCGACAACCTGCGCCACCCCTACACCCGGGGCCTGTTCGACTCCCTGCCGGACATCGAGAACCGGCGCGCGGAACTCAAGCCGATCCCGGGCCTGATTCCCGATCCGATGAACCTGCCGCCGGGATGCGCTTTCCATCCCCGCTGCTCCTACGCGAAACCGGAATGTTCGCTCAACCTCCCCCAGGTGAAGTGGCTGAGCGACACGCACTATGTCTCCTGCCACCTGTACGACGAAACGGACCAGAACATGCTGTCCTGACCGGACGGCCAGGCGCGGTCCCGGCAGGCCTTGGGCGAAAATGCTCTAACAGACGAGGTGGATTCTTTGGGCGAGATACTGCTAGAGGTAAAGAACCTCAAAAAATACTTCAACGTGGCAGCCGGCACGCTCCATGCCGTGGACGACGTGAGCTTCACCATCGAGGCGGGGCGCACCCTGGGCATCGTGGGCGAGTCGGGCTGCGGCAAGACCACCATGGGGCGCACCATCCTGCGGCTGATCGAGCCCACCAGCGGCGAGATCATCTTCAGCGGCAAGGACCTCCGTAAATTGAGCGCGAGCGAGATGCGCTACATGCGCCGGGAGATGCAGATCATCTTCCAGGACCCCTATTCCTCGCTCAACCCCCGCAAGACCATCGCCGAGACCATCGAGGAGCCCATCCTCCTGGCCGGGCTCATCCCGGACAGCGACAAGCGTTTCATGCGGGTGTTGGAACTGATGGACACGGTGGGCCTGGCCCAGCGTCTCATCAACACCTACCCCCACGAGCTGGACGGCGGCCGCCGCCAGCGGGTCGGCATCGCCCGGGCCCTGGCCATGAACCCCAAGTTCATCGTTTGCGACGAGCCGGTGTCCTCCCTGGACGTGTCCATCCAGGCCCAGATCCTCAACCTGATGAAGACCATCCAGCGGGACACGGGGATCACCTACCTCTTCATCACCCACGACCTCTCGGTGGTGAACCACTTCTCCGACGACATCGCCGTGATGTACCTGGGGCAGCTGGTGGAAAAGGCTCCCTCGGAAGACCTTTTCGAGAAGCCGCTGCACCCCTACACCGAGGCGCTGCTTTCGGCCATTCCGGTGGCGCGCATCCACAACCGCCACGAGAGAATCATGCTCAAGGGCGAGCTCACCTCCCCCATCAACCCCGAACCCGTCTGCCGGTTCGCCGCGCGCTGCAACAAGTGCATGGAGATCTGCACCAAGCAGGAGCCGCCGCTCATCGAAGCCGAGCCCAACCATTTCGTCGCCTGCCACCTCCACAAGCCGATGGCGGGCTGAGGCGCCGGGCCGGGATTCCAGGCAAGGGCGGGACGTTCACGCCGAACCGGGCTGGTCCGTCGGCAGCGTCAGGTAGAAGGTGGAGCCCAGGCCCAGCTGGCCTTCGGCCCAGACCCGGCCGCCGTGCCGCTGGATGATCCGCTGCACCGTGGCCAGGCCGATGCCGCTGCCCAGGATGCGCGGGTCGGTGTTCAGCCGCTCGAACACCTTGAACAGCCGGTGGGCGAGCCCCTGGTCGAAGCCGATCCCGTTGTCCCGGATGAACAGGGTGATCTCCCCCTCCGCCTCCAGGCATCCCACCTGGACCCGCGCCTCCGCCTTGGTCTGGGTGTACTTGATGGCGTTGGACAGCAGGTTGGTCAGCACGTTCTGCAGCAGGACCGGGTCGCCGCGGACCGTCGGCAGCGGGGCCATCTCCCACTGGATGTTCCGGCCCTCCCGGTCCAGGGCGAGGCCCTCCCAGGCCTTGGTCACCAGGTCGTCCAGTCGCACCGCCTCCTTCATCATGGGCGCCCGGGTGGACCGGGACAGCTCCAGCAGCTGGTCCATGAGCAGGCCCATGTTCCCAGTGGATTTCCGGATGATGTCCAGGAAATGCCGCCCCTTGTCGCTGACGTTCACGTCCAGCTCCCGCTCCAGCAGGTCGGTGAACCCGCCGATGTAGCGGATGGGCGCGCGCAGGTCGTGGGACACGGTGCGGGTGAAGGCTTCCAGCTCCTCGACCACCGCTTCCAGCTCGGTGGCCCGGGCGGCCAGATCCCGGTTCAACTGCTGGATGGCCTGCTGGCTGCGCATCCGCTCGCTGATGTCCTGGTAGAACATGGCGATGGTCATGTAGGCCGGGCTGAAGACGTAGCAATCCCAGTAGGCGTGGGTCACCACCGAAGCCCGCTCGAAGTGCACCGGTTTGCCGGTCTGGGCCACCTCCAGCGCGATATCGAACCAGAACGGCTCCGCCGAGGGCCAGATGTCGTGGTGGGCCCACCCCACCAGCTCCTCCCGGCGCTTGCCGAAGACCACCTCGCACGGCACGTTGCAATCCACCATGCGCATGTCGCAGGGCACCCCGTGCGCATCGAAGATGATCTCGCTCCAGTGCCAGGCGACGTTCAGGCTGGCCAGCAGCAGCTGGTAGGTCACGTCCCGGGCGGTCAGCTCCCGATGGGACCGCCCCTGCCGCCGGACTTGCTGGTAGTACCTGCGCGAAAGCCGCTGCACTGTTGCCTCCTTGCCAGCCGAAGTAGCAGGTGGTCCCAGATCATGTCCCAAATACCGGTCAATTCATATCGCAAAGCCCCGTGAAAAGGAACGAATGGATCGAGCGTGACCATGGAATCGGTTCCCATCGCGGCGGGTTTTCGGCCTGGGCGGGGGCCAAGGCTGGTGTAATCGTTCCATGCCCACTTCACCCAGACCGGTCCGCAACCTTGGCATCGTCGCCCACGTGGACGCCGGCAAGACCACCCTCACCGAGCGGATGCTGTTTCTCAGCGGCAGCATCCGCACCCTGGGTTCGGTGGACAGGGGCACCACCCACACGGACTGGATGGACGTGGAGCGTGAGCGGGGCATCTCGGTGCGTTCCGCGGCCACCACGCTGCCGTGGCGCGGGGTGGCCATCAACCTGATCGACACGCCCGGGCACGTGGACTTCAGCGCCGAGGTGGAACGCAGCCTGCGGGTGCTGGACGGCGCGGTCCTGGTGCTCTCGGCGGTGGAGGGCATCCAGGCCCAGACCACAGGGTTGTGGAAGGCGCTGCGCGCCATGGCCATCCCGACCCTGCTCTTCGTGAACAAGACCGACCGCATGGGCGCGGATCCCGGCCGGGTCCTGGAGGAGCTCCAGCGCCAGTTCACACCCATGGCCCTGGCGCTTCCGGAAGCGGACGATCCGGCCCTCCAGGCGCACCTCCTGGAACGGCTGGCGGAGCACGACGAACTCCTGCTGGAGTACTGGGCCGAAGGAAGGCCCGTGCCCCCGGCCCTGCTGCGGGAACGCATGGCCGCCCTGGTGCGGGCCGGAACCCTCTTCCCGGTATTCACCGGTTCGGCCATCAAGGGGCTGGGGGTGGAACGGCTCCTGGACGCCGTGGTGGACTGCCTGCCGGCCCCCGCGGGCGATCCGGACGGGCCGGTCTCGGGCGTCGTGTTCAAGCTGGAGCACGACAAGACCATGGGACGGATCGCCTTCGTGCGGCTGTTCAACGGTTCGCTCCGAAACCGGGACAGCGTCCCCAACGCCACCCAGGGCACCCAGGAGAAGGTCACCCAGATCCGCAGGATCTTCGCCCACCGCCACGAGGACACGGGGGAACTGGCGGCCGGGGACATCGCCTCGGTGTGTGGGCTCCAGGCCCGCGTGGGCGACATCCTGGGCGATCCGGCGGCGGTGCCCGGAACCTTCCGGCTGGGGGTGCCGCTCCTGACGGTGCAGGCCTTCGCCGCCCAGGAGGCGGATTTCCCGCGCCTGGTGGCAGCCCTGAAGGAACTGGCCGACGAGGACCCCATGCTGGAACTGCAGTGGCTGCGCGAGGAGCGGGAACTGCACCTGCGGATCATGGGCGTCATCCAGATGGAGGTGCTCGCCAGCCTGCTGCGCAGCCGCTTCGGCCTCGAGGCCAGCTTCGGGCCCCCCTCGGTCATCTACCGGGAAACCCCGGCCCGGTCTGGGGAGGGCCACATCGAGTACACCATGCCCAAACCCTGCTGGGCGGTGCTGCGCTTCGCCATCGAACCCGGGGAGCGCGGATCGGGGGTGCGCTATGCCTCCGTCGTGCGGGACGACGATCTGCACTACCGCTACCAGAACCAGGTGGAGAAGACCCTGCCCGAAGCCCTGAAGCAGGGACTCCACGGCTGGGAGGTCACCGACCTGAAGATCACCCTCGTGGCGGGCCAGCACCACCTGGTCCACACCCATCCCCTCGATTTCGCGGTCGCCACCCCCATGGCCATCATGAACGGCCTGGACGCCACCAGCACCACGCTGCTGGAGCCCATGCTGGACTGCGCGATCACCGTGCCCGCGGCCCTGGGCAACCGGGTCATCGGGGACATCCTGCAGATGCGCGGCACCTTCGAATCGCCGGAGATCAGCGGCGAGCACTTCCGGGTCACGGCGCGGCTGCCCGTGGCCACCTCCCTGGACTACCCCACCCGCCTGGGCTCGCTCAGCGGCGGCCGGGGCGTGCTCGCCACCCGCTTCGCCGGCTACCAGGAATGCCCCCTGGAACTGGGGGCCCCAAGCCCGCGCCGGGGCATCGATCCCCGGGACCAGGCGAAGTACATCATGAGCGCCCGAAAGGCGCTGTAGCGATCCCCGAAGGCCACGCCCTGGAATTACTTTACTTGTTATTCATACAAATGAAATATATTTGCCTGAAGGCTGTCTTTCGGATCAGCGCCGAAGGTCCACGGGCTTGCCCTTTTGCGGGGGGAATACCATGCGCGGGAAAAGCAGGATGGGGCACCTGGGGGTGGGCCTTGGGCTATGGCTGGCCGCCAGCTGGGCCCATGCGGGAGCCGCTTCCTGGAGCATGGCTCCGGTCCATCCGATGCTTTGGGCCACCTCGACCTTCCTGCCCGGCGAACCGGAAGACTTTGAAAGCAAGGAGGAGATCAAGCAGCCCGACCCGGGCACCGCGCCCCCGGCCCATGCGCCTTCGCCGGGCTGGCGCCCTGGCCATACCAGACATCTGCTGAAGGAAAGGACCAAGCAGAAAGCCCCCGAAACGACCACCAAGGAAGAACGGGCAAAAGCCCGCCGCACGGAGAAGGAAAGACAAAAGGCGCTGGCGCCCAAAAGGGCTCAAGCCGGAGGCAACCCTTCCCGATTCTTCATGGACCAGGCAAGGGCCAAGAAGCCGGCGGAAACCAAATCGTCCGTTCCTTCTGGGGGAGGGCCGGGCACCTGGTGGGAGGACAAGGAGGATGGAAGAGGTCTGGTTACCGCAACATCCGGCGGTAAGTCATTCACCAGGAACGATATCATCCCCCTTCTCGGGGCTTATTACATCCTCCCGGAAGACCTGGATCATATCCAGAAACGCCATTATTCAGAGCATCTTGAAGCGGACGATCCAAGCCGCTTCTCCAGCATCGTCGTGGGCCGTGAAGGGATTCAAGGATTATTACAAGGCCTGTTAGCCCAGCCCCCCGTAGCAGTGTTTCCATCATCCAGCGAGGGCGGGGGGGGCGGGAGCCAGTATTTGGACGGAGATTCTCAGATTTCCACCTATTATCTTGAAGGCGCTGGAACCGTCCATGCGAGGCTTCCCGGCCAGGCGGATATTCATACCGATTACGTGCGAATCGTCACGAGGTGGCATGACCTCGGGGATGGCTCTACGTTTTTGGTCAAAACGGCCTACCCATGTCTTTACGTCCCAAGGGAAACCAAGAGCCCATCGGGATTCCTTCCGCGTCCAGACCGGAAGCGGTGAGCCCAAGCCCCTTGAGAGCGGCCCATGGGTCGGCTCGGCCCTTGCCCGGTCCCTGGTTCCCGGAGGCCCTCCGGGAACCTTTCCAATGAAAGAAACATCCAATTTTTAGGTCTTTGTGCCAAGCCCGGTACGGAGGCTTTAGGGAATGGGCAAAAATAATCTGTGCTTTTCAGATTATTTTTCTGCGGTCCCTTATGCCGGGGCCGCGCGAAACGGGAATGGTTTTTCCATCGCAACGGCTTAATGAATCTTCTTTCAAGGGAACCGTGATGCTGGCAGGTTGGAAATGTTGGAAATGGATGTTCCTGGCGGCGCTCCTGGGCGGCCAGGCCCTCCACGCCGTGAAGGTGAAGCTCATGGATCCACCCACCGGGGAACTGGTCCATGTCCAGCAGCGTTCCTTCCCCGTGCACCTGGAGGACGCCGTCCTGGGGGACTGGATGAAGCTCTATTGGTCCCTTCGGCTCAACGAGAATCCCCACATGCCCATTGACATTCTCGACGCTTCGGAAGAGGGAAAACTGGTCTTCAACCTGACCAAGGAGATGCCAAATGGCACCTACCAGATCCTGGTTCGACATGTGCTCTCCAGTCCGCAGGACGAGGTCGTCGCGACGGTTACGGTGAACGTTCCCGAAGCGCGGAGCCGAACCTTCATGGCCGACGACAAGCTGGTCGTGGACCAATCCCGTTTTCAAGTATTTCAAAAAATCAGGATGGATGTTGCGCTTGGCACCTTCAGGCTCACGCAGGAATACCAGCGACGCCTGAATGATTTGGAGAGCCAAAAACGGCCGGGTGAGGACCAGGAATGCTTTGCATCGGTGGAATGCCCCATGCTCGAACAGATTTTTCTGGAATTCGCAACCAACCTGGAACAGCTGGGAGAGGCCAACGATCTGATGGATCGTTCCTTCCAGATGAGCCGCAATCGAACGGAGGTCCAGGCCCTTGCACCTCGGATGAAGTTGTTAAGAAGCCATTTGGAAGGGTTGAAGTTGGGCCTGGTTGAAGGCCCCTATGCGACGGCCTACATGACCGCCAGTCTGAAGAAGCGCTTCGCGACCTTGATGGCCAAGTACCCCGAGGCCCTGCAGGAAGCGATCGATCGGAAACGCCAGGTGGCCGAACGGAAGGCCAAGGAGAAAGTGCTCTCCGAGGCGGTGGCGAAGCGGCTTGCCGAAAGAGCCAGCCTCAGGCGCGAAGAAAGCAAGGTGCACCAGGCGGAAACCAAGGCGATTGCCCGGCAGAGAGCCGAGGTGGAGGGCACGCTTCGCACCCCGTCCCTGGAGGAAGAGCTGGCCGAAAAGGAGTTCAGGGAGGAAGAACGGCAGGACCACCTTCGCTTTGAGGCCAAACGCAGGGCCGGACGGCCCTTGAGAAAAAGCGGTTCCGCTTCCTCGAGCTCGAGTTCAAGTTCAAGTTCCTCGGATGCCCCCGCCCTGCGCAGCGTTCGCTGGCATGAAGACGCGGAGACCAAGGACCTTGCCCGGGTCCCCCAAGGGCCGGCCAGCGATTCGGTGCTGGAATCCGTCAGGAAGCTTCGCGAAACGGGACGCTTGCGGGGCAGCAAGTCGGTGGCGCCGGGAATCTATGAATTGCGCCCCTGTGGCGGCCAATCCACCTGGCGCCCTTTCTATGCCTTGCATGAAGGTGGCTTCGTCATCCTGGCGGTGGGCAGGGAAGCCCTGGAGAATCCCAGCGGCTTCGAGGAGGGCCGGGACCAGGCGATCGAACGTTTGGAAAGGCTGAGGGCCGAGGGGATAGGGATTTCAAACGGCCCGGAATGAACAAGATCATGCCATCCTGGCAATTTTGCTCGCATAATCCACCGCGGGGCCGTCTGTCCACTTGACAACCTCGCCCTTTTGATGAGATTTCAATAGCAGCAAACCTACCCCGGGGGTCCGGCAAGGATGGAGAGCGAAAATTTCTCGGCCCCGAGTCCCTATTCCACCGATCTGGCCCAGGGCATCCTGGATCGCCTGCCCGAGGGCTGTCTCCTGCTCGGCCCGGACTGGATCATCCGGTTCATCAATGCGGCCGCCGCCCGGCACCTGGGCATGGACCGGGCAGCGGTCCTGGGCCGGACGCTGCAGGACGCGCTGCCCGGGTTCGCAGGCTCCCTGGGCTTCTACCTGATCGAAATGACCATGTCCAACCGGGTGCCCCGGCACTTCAGCGCGTCCATTGCCGGGGTCTCCCAAGGCCGGCTGACGCTCACGGTGGAGCCGGACCAGGATGGGCTCCTCCTGCGCACCTGGCAGACCCGCCCGCGCCTGCGCCGGCCGCTGGCCGTCAGCCAGCTGGCCCAGCTCAGCCGCCGCAAGGACAAGCCTGCCAAGGAAGTGGGCTACCAGATGTTGATTGCCAACATGAATGCCGGCGTTCACCTGAGCCGACTGGTGCGCGGCCCGGACGGCGAACCCAGCGACCTGCGGCTGCTGGATGGCAATCGGTTCTTTCTCAATTACTTCGGTTTCAAGAAGGAGGACGTGGTCGGCCAGCTCCATTCCGTCCTCTGGCCCAAGGTGGATCCCGTCTGGATGGTCCATGAACTGAAGGTGGCCACCACCGGCCAGCCCGCCCATTTCGAGTGGTCCAGCCCGTTGACCGACCTCGCCTGGGAAGTGTTCGTGTTCAGCCCCGCCTTCGAGACCATCGCCGTGGTGAGCATCGAGATCACCCAGCGGGTGGTGCGCGAGCGGGCCAACGCGCTGCTCAATGCGCAGCTCGCGGCGCGCGCCACCCTCCTGGAAGAGTCGGTCCGGGAACTGGACGCCTTCGGCTCGGCCATCGCCCACGACCTGCGCGCCCCCATCCGGCACGTCGCCGGCTTCGCCGACCTCCTGGAGCGCAAGGAACAGGCCACCCTCAGCGAGCAGGGCCGGCGCTACCAGTCCACCATCCAGAACTCCGCCGCCAACATGGCCGAGCTGCTGGACCATCTGCTGGCCCTTTCCCGCGCCGGCGCCAAGGAGATGCATCGGGAGCCGGTGGACCTGGGCGCGCTGCTGGAGGAGGTCCTCGCCGCCCTGACGCCGGAGGCCCAGGGCCGGGTGATCCATTGGGAGATCGCGGAGCTGCCGACCGTCCAGGGCGACCGGACCCTGCTGCGGGAGGTGTTCAGCAACCTGCTGGGCAACGCCCTCAAGTTCACCCGGAACCAGCCGGAGGCGAAAATCCAGGTGGGCCTGGAGGTCGATTCCGGCGAGTACATCCTGTCTTTCCTGGACAACGGCGTCGGGTTCGACCCGCGCCAGGCCCACCGCCTGTTCACGCCCTTCCAGCGGCTGCATTCGGAGCAGCAGTTCCAGGGCTCGGGGGTCGGCCTGGCCAACGTCAAGCGCAGCATCCGCCGGCACGGCGGCCGGGTCTGGGCCGAGGCTCCGGAGCACGGGGGGGCCGCCTTCCACATCACCCTGCCCAGAATGCTCGGGCCGGCCGGACCCGAACCCGCCTGAAGGGTCCAGCGTTCCCCTCTCCCCAGCCGATCAGAGGGACGGGGCGGACTCATCCATCAGCGTCGAGAACTGCGCAGCAAGCATGGGCTGGTTGATGACGAAATAGGGGAACCTGGTGCCCCTGCCACAGGGGGTGGTCAGGGCAAACCACCTGTTGAGCCGGGGTTCCTCGACCCCATCGCGGCACTCCAGCACCGTGCCGCCGTCCCAGTCCTGGACCTGGATGTAGCTGCCGCCCTTCGGGGTGCTGCCCCATCGGATCAGGCTGTCCTCCGAATTCGAGCCGATCCTGAAGCTGTCCTTGGGGAGGCTCTTGGTCAGGATCACGTGCATCTGTTTCAGGGGCGAGCAGACGATCAAGCGCCGGGAGGGTTCGACGGCCAGCAGGACGCTCGCGGCAAATCCATGCAGGAGGGTTGCTATTCCATTTTTCAATTCCCCGCCATGGAAGACGTGCTGCTGGAAATGGGCCATGCCCCGCACGATGCCCAGGTGAGTCTGGACCTTTTCGCCCGGCCGGGTGGTCACCACCACCGACATGGTCACATGTTTAAGTTCCGCAATGGCCCGGTCCAGCTCCGTCTGGTAATGGGGGGCCTTCGGCGAGATCTTTTCGGGAAAATCAAACTTCAGCCTGGTCTCCGGCATTTTATCCGTGGCGTATACCATCCAGATTTCAGCATCTTTGATCATGGAAAGATTAAATTGCATCTTGGCCAGGGGATCGTCGGCACCACGGATGACCTCAAAATACTTCATGTTCTTGCCTTCGGAGGTGCTCTTCCACTGGGCCAATTCCTCCAGATACATCGCCTGGATCCTGTCCCGGAGATCGATCAACTCCGACGGCGTGGCTGACTGCACGGGCCTTACCTTGCTCACCCGGCCTGGGTCGGCGATCTTCAACTGGATCTCTTCGAGATATTCTGCGATTTCCTCCACGCCCGCTCCGGGAAGGGAGCTGGGATAGGTGGCTCGCATGGATTGTCGAATGAGATCCTGGGCCTCGGCAAAACGCCTCCAGGTGGCGAAGTCAGCCTCGCTGCGAAGCCGTTCGGCGGCAAAGAACGACCCTTTGCAGTGCGCCACGTAGAAATCATCATGGACTTTGTGCAGGCCCGGGGCGGGCATGGCAGGGCCGGACGCCTCCACCGGCGCCTTGCTTTCCTCCCTGGCCTCCACGCCCGAGGCAGCGCCGGCGTCCCGGTCGGCAACCGTGGACGGCACCACCTGGATCTCGAGGATGGCGGAACCGCCCGACCGGGCCTCGGCCTTGACCACGAAGGTCTGGGCCGTGGAGCAAAAGGGCGCGTGGAAATGGAATTCCCTCGCGGCCGCCGGCACGGATGCGAGGTGGGGCGTGGCCGACCAGGTCCAGACCTGGTCGCCGGCTTCGCTGTCCGTGGCGGTCAGCGTGCAGGTCTCTCCCGATTGCAGGACCAGGTTTGACCGGTCAGCCCGGAGCGTCACCTCGGCCCAGGCCATCGGCGCCAAGGCGAGAGCCAGGAACGGCAGAAGAAAACGTCCAGCAGGTTTCGAGCGCATGAGGTCTCCTGGGCTATTGATGAGTTAATTATTCAAAAAGTTCCCTCCTCCAGCACCCGAATCTGCGCCATGCCAAGAATTCGGAGTCCGAGGCTCGGAACCTTCCGAATCGACGAAAAGCCTTTGGTTCCTCTTGACCATTAATAAATTATTACTAAATTAGAACCAGTATCACGTGCCATCCCTCTGAAAGGTTCAAGCCACCTCGCCAGGGGAATATTCATTTCATGCTTCATTTACGTCCATGCGTCGCCCAAAGGAGATCCCGTGATCGGCAGGCGTTTCATCCTTCCAGTTGTTCTGTGCCTGGCATCGGTGGTGTCCGTGCCGCTGCGTTCGGCCCCGTTCGGGGTTCCCGACGAGTCCACCTGGGGCAAGATCAAGAACCAGAGTTCGGTGCCGGTGGTTTTGCAAATCACGGACCGGGCTTTGCCGGTGGGCAAGATCTACATCAAGGAATACGGCACGAGGAAGAAGGACGTGAAACTGTCCAGCGTGGGCGACCGGATCTCGATCCCCGCCGGGAAAACCTACATTGCCTATTTTGATACCACGGGCGGGATCATGGGGTTGACCTTCTCGATCATCTCCGGTACCGAAGAGCAGAAGGCCAACGTCAAGAAGATCATGGGCGGCAAGCCCGTCGTCGCCGTGTATCTGCGGAAGAAGAAGGCCAAGATCATCGATGTGAAATACAAGAGTTCCGCCTTCAACAAGTTCAGCAAGAAGAACTCCTTCATCTACATCACCGACCTGGGCAAGCCGCCCAAGCCCGCCGCCAAGGATCCTGAACCCGAGGACACGGCAGCCAGCACCGATGTCGCCGTGGAGGAACCGGCGGCGGGCGAGGATGAATGAAATGCCGCACGGGATCTGACCCAGGGCGCGGAGAGCGGCAGCATTCTCACCAGACATTTTGAGCCAAAAGGAACCTTTTATATTAATTAAGCATATCTAAGGGAGTGCGGCTCATGCCGCGCCCAGCCCGGTGGGGGTTCTGCCGGGCTGCCGATGCCTCACGGTGCCCTTAGGAGTGGACCATGCAAATTGGCGTACGGCTCATGGCCTGGGTGATCCTGGCCGCGCAGGTCTGTCTTGCGGGCCAGGTGAGGGTGCAGTTGGGTCCGAGCAGCGGATTCACTCTCGAATTCGACGCCGAGGCCCAGGTCCTCTTCTACCCTCAGATCCACACTGCGCCAAACATCAGCCTGCATGAACGGGCCACCATCCTGGTGTCCCAGTTCGCCCTGGCGACCTTCCTCAAGGCCAATCCCCAGTACGAAGTCTTTTCGGAGGGGAGCTACGGGCTGGGGCCTGAGGATTTTCCTACCTACTCGAACAAGTCGGTCCACGATCTCTTCCCCGGCTTGGCGTTCCCCGAAGACTTCAGCCAGTGGTTCGACCGGAAGCAATCGGCGCTCATCCACGCGGGCGCTCCGTCGCTGCTGTTCTGCCTGGGGGTGCTCCCCCGGGTCCATGCCGCCATCCCGCCGGAAACCCGCCGGCTGCTGGATCTTGAACTTCTGGAACACTACGAACGTACTGGCACCAGCTTCGAAACCATTGACAAGGCCGGCGAGGAAATCCTTTTAGGCAAGCGGGAACGGGCGACGTCCGAAAACGTGAAAAGATTCATCGCTGACCACCCATCCAAGAAGGTGCTGCTTGTCTTCGGCATGGGCCACGATTTCAGAGAATATTTCATCGGGTCGAGCTATGCCCAGATATCGGGCCTGGAACGCCTGAAGGAATGGCAATTGTCCGGCGGCGGAGACGTTCCCGAAGGCAAGGAGGAGCGCAAGGAACCCGCCTCCCCGGAGGAACGGGCCGCCCGAATCGATGCCTCCCAGGACAACCACCAGGCCCAACTGATGGAGGCGGTCTCCGCCACGGACCTGCCCCGGGTCCAGGCCCTCCTGGCCCAGGGCGCCGACGTGAGGCTGAAGGACAACCGGGGCTACAACGCGCTGCTTTTGGCCTGCCTGGACGCCAACCTGCCCATGGTGCGGGAACTGTTGCGGCATCTGACCCCGGTCGACGTCCTGGCGCCGGTCAGCCTGTTCGAGGAAGGCGTGATCCAGACCTTCGAAGACATCCTGATGGTGCTCGAAAAAGAGAACGCCAAACCCGGGCGCCAGTATTACGAAGTGATGAAGTGCCTGAGGGATTTCTCGACTCCCCCGCGGTCGAAACCCGGCGCGACCGGCACCTCCAGGAAGGCCCATCCGGCCCCGGCCCCGGGCTTCCTGGGCGACCTCACCACCCATCTTCCCCCTGGCTTTGAGGAAGGGATGGATCACCAGGTGTCCGACGCCACGGGATAGGCCGTGATCACTTCATACTGGAAGGCCTTGACGTTGTCGTCGTACGACTTGGAGGTACCCACCAGAAACTTCCGGGTGGGCCGTCCGTTGCACCAGCCGATGGTCTGGGGCATCGTGCAGAGCAGGTAGGCCCGTCCCCTCAGGTCCATCCGCAGGTTCTCCTCGATATCCTCCAGCTTGCCGAGGCCTTCGGCCACCAGGGACTGGATGCCGCTGCGGGTCGTGTAGGGGGCCTGGAATTCGCTGGCGCTGGGATCCCGGCGCCCCTCGCCGTGGCGCCGGTGGATGTGGTTGATGGCGACCGGGGTAAGGAACAGCTCGCGGCTCAGGAGGTAGCCCTGGGCCGCCTCGGCCGAAAAGAGCGGCGCCGTGGCCCTGGGCGCCTCCGCCTTGCGCTCCTTCTTCTCCTCGGGCGGGTCGGGCACGCTCACCGGGGCCGGAGCCTTGGACTGCCCGAGCATTTCGTCGTAGTAGCCCGGGGTGGCGGCCGCGCGCTGCTGCCGTTCGCAGGCTTCCAGCATGCGCCGGTGGGCCAGCTCGCGCCGTTGCCTGCCGCTCAGGGCGGGCTTCGGGGGTGCCGGCCTGCTGAAGGAGCTGTCCGGGGCGGACGGTTCGGAGCGCGCGGGGGCTTCGGGGGTGCCCGGCAGCGCCACCATGGCTCCGAAGCCGATGCCGGGCAAGGTCACCAGCATCCAGGCGCCCCCGGACCGGGAGATCTCGGTGGGCGCCTGCCCGGGCAGGAGAGGGAACCATTTGAACCTGGGGGACTCGCCGGGGGTCACGCGGAGCACGGCGCAGGCCCGGTTCAGGGCGATCCACAGGTTGCCGTCGGGCCCCAGGTCGATGCCCATGGGGCACAGGGCCTTGCGGTCCAGTTCGTCGGCGAGGTTGATGGTTCGCCAGGTCTGGGTGTCGGGGTTGAAGACCGTCACGGCGTCCTGGTCCGGAAGGGTGCCCCAGATCATTCCAGCCCGGTCCGCGGCGATCCGGTGGATGCGGCAGCCGGAAGGCTCCAGCGGCCAGGCGCCGGGCGGGCAGGTGCTGGAGCCCGGGGAGGCCCGGTGCAGCGAACCCATGTCCGGACCGATCACGTACACCGCCTTGCGGGTTTCGTCCCAGGCGGCCGTCTGGACCGTCCTGGGTTCCAGAAAGGGGATGGTGCCGCTGGGCCGAGCCTCGTCATCGTATTGAACGAATCCGCCCGCGCCATGGAACCAAGGGGTGTCATCCCCCATTTTCTGGAGATAGCCCGACGGGCCTGGGGCTTCCAGGATGCGGAGATCGAATCCGCCATGGCCGGTTTCCGGATCCCGGGATGACTTCCTTTCCCGGATCCGCCCCCAGAAACCCTTTCCCCCGATCCAGAGCTGGCCCTGGTCGTCGGCCAGCAGGGCCTCCGGCACCGGCGCCTGCCCGGGCCACGGCAGGATGCGGTAGCCCTCGGTGGGGGACAGCCGATGGATGCCGTCGCGCAGACTGGTGAGCCAGGCGACGGTTCCATTGCTGGAGGCGACCAGGCTGCGGGGCTCGACCTGGGCGCCTTCCTCCCCTTCCAGGCAGAAGAACCGGAAGTGGCCCACCTTGTCGATGGGATAGGTCTTGAAGAAAGGGTGGATGCCATCCTGGAAGGCGAGCCCGGAGACATAGCTGGCGCCGCCTTTCGGAGCCCGCTCCGGGGGAGGCGGGAGGTCGAACAGGGCCCTGGCAAGCCGAGCCTCTCTGGCATTCCGGCTTGCCGCCTTGGCCGCCTTCTTTTCGTCGGCCCGCTGTTTCTTGCCGGGCATGGCTTTCGCCGGCAAGGTGCCGAGGCAGGCGGCAAGCGCCACCAGACTGGTAATCCTCAAGACGTTCATTGATTACTCCAAAAGGAGGCCCCTTGGATGAGGCCTCCCTGAGGAGTGGACCAACCCGTGGCGATGTTCCGTGTCCGCCGCAGGCCCGGATTTCCGGAGCGCAGGAACGTTTCTCCGGCCGCCGGGAGGGTGGCTGGGATGGTCCCACCGGTCCCCCTGGACAACGCCATGACCACCGGTCTACCCTTCTGCCTGGATTCGCTCCAGGCCGTTCCCGGCCGTTTTGCCGCACTCATTATTCAATCAGGCCTGCCCCATGGTGCCCAAAGCTTTCGTTCTCGCGTTGGTTCTTCTTTTCCAGCACGGTCTGGCCTTCGCCGCTGGACCGGCCATGGCCCAGCCCGGCGTTCAACCAAAGCCCGTGGAACTGAACCTGCCCCAGGTGGCCCTGGAGCCCGGCATTCAAGCGGCCCTGGCCCAGTTCAAGGACGCCATCCGATGGGCCGCCCAGGGGGTTCATTCCGCACCGGACCGAACCACCAGCGTCCTGGCCCCCGCCGGGGGCTCCAAAATCCGGCCCATGGTGGAAACCGATACGGATGAGCTGGTGATTCTGAGTTGGGAGCGGCCGGGAACCCCGGCGAGCATTCTCCACACGTTCCAGCACCAGGCGAACATCCTCGCCTCCGTGCTCCAGGCGGCCGTGAACAGCGGCAGCATGAGCACCGGCGAGGTGGACCAGGTGCCCGTCGCCGCCCAGATCCTGGGCCTGATCGGGATCGAGCTGGCCGTACGGGAAGTCGCCGTCGACTATTATCTGCCGCAGGGCGCCCCGGTCGAGTTCTCCAGGGGTGAAGGGCTCTTGTCGCTGTGGGACGGTCCTCCGGTGACGGAAACCGATGTTCCCCTGCTGACCGTGTTCCGTTTTCCATGGCAGGGGAGGCCGCGGCGGGTCCTGTTCTACAGTTGGCGGCTCACCCCGGACACCGATGCCCGTCGGGATTCGCTGCCCGTGGCGGACCTCCGCAGACTCAAACCCCGGGGCTTCGACTGGGGCTACCTTTCCGCGGACGGCTTGATGTTCTTCAGCGCGCTTCCGGACAACCAGGGGCTGCGGGCCGACCGGCAGATGCTGGACGCCCTGGCCCCGGACGGCCTGGTGGTACTGGACTATCCCCTGGGCGACTGGTGCCATCAGCCCTATTGGGCGGGCGGGTTCCGGGTCATGGGCGGCCGGGCGCCGCTGGAGAACTGGGGCCTGCGCCTGGTGCGAACCATCCCGGTAACGGAGCCGGTGTTCGGCTACAGCGGCATCACCAGGAACGACAAGGTGTGCGTCTACCAGAAGCCGCCGGCCGCATCCGGCCCGGACCATCCGGCGCCGCTCGACGGCGCGGGCTTCATCGCCATTGGCCCCACCCGCCATTTCAGGCTGCGGCCCAGGCCATGACCACCTCGCACCCGAGGCAAAGGGGCCTCGCGCCTGGCTGCGCCTTCGCCTGCGCCATCCGGGTGTCCAGCCTGGACAGCGGAACACCGCGCCGTTCATCCCATGTTCAAGTCCCGCCTCCCGGGCTCTGGAACTTCCCCGCGGGTCCACTCATTCCTGGTGGACAGAAGGGGGGGCGCTTGAATGCACATCCGGACCGGCATGAGCCTTTGCGCCCTGCTGTGCCAGGCGGGTTACCAGGAGATCGCAGCGCAACCGGACCCCCAGGCGGAAAAGCAGAGCCTCGTGGACCTCGTTGAGCGGCACTACCTCTGGGGCGGCGCCCTGCCCGGAGACCTGGACGTGACGGCTTTCCCCAGCCCGGCCGCCCTTCTGGACCACTTGACCTCCCGGGCCCGGACGGAGGGCAAGGACCGCCATTGGAGTGCCCTGCGGGACAAGGCCCGGGACGGGGCGCCGCCGGGGATGTTCGGCTGCGGTTTTGCCATGGACTACGGCGCCCAGTTCATGGCGAAGGGTTCCCGGGTGTTCGTCACCCAGGTTCTGCGTCATTCCGGGGCCTCCAGGGCCGGAATCGCCCGGGGCGACGAAGTGCTGGCGGTGGCCCCCAGGCGGGAGGACCTGGCGGCGCCGGAAAACCAGGTTTCCGGGCTGCTGCCGTCGGGGAACTGGTGGAAGGCGCTGGGGCCCCAGTCCACCTGGACCCGGAGGCATTTCCGGCTGCGCAGGCCGGGAGGCGGCACCGCGGAGGTTTCCGCATCCATGACCATGAGCCGGCTGGAGCCCGTTCCCGAAGCCGCCGAACCCCGGATCCTGGAGGCCGGAGGCCACCGGGTGGGCTACCTGCAGGTGCGCGGGTTCGTGACCTGGGCGGAGCGGCCCCTGCAAACGCTCATGGGGCGCTACGGGAAAGCCGGAGTGACCGACCTGATCATCGACCTCCGCTACAACGAGGGCGGATCCCTGGACACGGTGGAGGCGCTGGTGAACCTGCTCCGGGCCGACGCCGGCCCTGCCGACGTGATGTTCCGGTTCCGGCGGAAGCCCGGCGCACCGGAGGAGATGAGGTATTTCAGACCGCATGCCAAGGCCCTCAGGCTCGGGAGAGTCGCCTTCATCACCTCCCGCGCCACCGCGTCCGGGGCGGAAGCCGTGGTGAACGCCCTGCTGCCCTACTTCGGCCCGAACCTGGCGCTGGTGGGCGACCGCACCTATGGCAAACCGGTCGGGCGGGAGGTCCTGCCGTTGCCATCCTCCACCCTGGAACTCCACCTGGTGACCTTCCAGGTCCTCAATGCCCGGGGCGAGGGGGACTATTTCCAGGGGCTTCCCGCCCCCGGTTTCCAGGGAGCCACCTGCCTCGCGGCGGACGACCTCGACCATGCGATGGGCGACCCCGCCGAAGCCTGCACTGCCGCCGCGCTGGACTGGATCGCGGAAGGGCCCGCGGTGCGCAGGCCCATCCCCTTGCCGCCGGCGCCAGGGCTTTCGAACGAGGACTCGAAAGCTCCGATGCCCCCTTGATTCACTACTGGTATTCAACTTCCTTCAGCAGGGCCTTGATCACCGCCGCCGACTTCTGCAGGCCCGCCTTTTCATCCGCTGACAGGGGCAGATCCAGGACCTCCCGGATGCCGTCCTTGCCCACGATGGCGGGCATGCTCAGGCAGACGTCATTGACCCCGTGCAGGTTCTCGATGAAGGAGGACACGCACAGCACGCGGTTCTCGTCGGAAAGGATGGCCTTGATGATCCGCGTGACGACCATGGCGATGGCATAGAAGGTCGCGCCCTTGAGCCGGATGACCTCCTGGCCCGCATGCACCACGTCCGCGCTGATGCGCACCCGGTCCTCCTCGGTAAGACGGGGATGTTCCCGGGAAGGGTAGTCGGACAGGAGCACCGGGCCGATGCTGGCCGCGCTCCAGAACGGCACCGCGGAATCGCCGTGCTCGCCGATGACCATGGCGTGCATGTTGCGGGGGCTGACCTTGAAGTGTTTGCAAAGCAGGTATTTGAACCGGGAGGAATCCAGCACGGTGCCGGAACCGAAGATCCTGCTCTTGTCGATGCCCATGCGCTTGTAGCAGACGTAGGTGAGGATATCCATCGGGTTGGAAACCACCAGGAGGAGCGACCGCCCGTTGTAGTGCTTCTTCATCTGCCCGATGATGGCCTCGGTGATCTTGATGTTGCCCTTGGCCAGGTCCAGGCGGGACTCCCCGGGCTTGCGGCCACGGCCTGCGGCATGCACGATGATGTCCGCATTCTCCAGGCCCTCGTAGCCTTCGGCCCGGAGGTTGACCTGTTCGGACACCGCCCCGCCGTGGGCGATGTCCAGGATCTCGCCGTAGGCCTTGTCGGTATTAACATCTATGAGGCTCACATCGGAGGCGATGCCACCCGTGGCCAGAGTATATGCAATGGTGGCGCCAACATTGCCCGCACCGATGATCGCGATTTTCATGGGAACTCCTCATCCCATCATCCCACCTGCCCGCCGCAACTCCAACCGCTCCTTCTGCCCGCACCCTGGGCCCAGACCAGGCCTTGGAGTGGCCTGGCGGGCCGAAAGACCCGGGCCGGATTCACCCCCGGAGCGCGGTGGATAGGGCTTCTCAGCGCCTTGAGCAATCGGGGCCAGGTCATTCATCCGGGTGGTCGGTCAAGGAGCAAGGGGCCCGACAGAAATGGCATCCATCACAATGGCACCATTCTCGCTCAAGGCCCTGCCCGCGAGGGCCGAACCGGCCTCCAGCGTGATGGAATCTTTGGCCAGGAGTTGTTCCCCGACTGAGCCTTGCCCACGTCTTGCTTTTTAAATTGAGATCAAGTCGCTTCTTTGTTGTCACTTCAAATTAACACCCTCCGCACAGACTTGACATATAACTTGTGTCTAATTGGCGAAGGCAAAAAGAAACCATGTCTGGCAATGTGAATCTGGGTTTTTGCCAAGATATCGAATCGTTATTACAGTAAAAGCATTCCATAAGTTTCTTGGTTTTTCCGTACTTTCTTCCCTAAATCAGGAGGTAGATTCATGTCTGTCGACCAGAATGGAAAACCGGCGGGGAAACCGATCGAGCGGCGTGACTTCATCAAGAACGCTGCGCTCGGCATGAGCGCGATGGCCATCGGCATGGTGGCATTGGGATGCAGTTCCAGCAGCTCCTCCACCGCCCTCGGCACGACCCAACCCTCCAACAAGCCGTTCACCTTCGCGGTCGTCACCGACATTCACATTCTGGACGGTATCCTCCTGGGCGACAGCGGAAGTTACTACACAAATTATATTGAGAGCGATCCCAAGATGCTGGACATGAGTCCACAAACCGTGGACGTCGCCTTCGCGGCCATCATGCAGCACACCCCCACGCCCTCCTTCGTCCTCATCCCCGGCGACCTCACCAAGGACGGCGAGTACGTCGATCACCTGGTGGTGGCCGGAAAGCTGTCCGTACTGGCGTCCGCCGGAATCCCGGTTTATGTCGTTCCAGGCAACCACGATATCAACAACCCCGCCGCCGTCAGTTACCTCGACCCGGCCACCACCTCCCTCGGCGCCCCGGTGCCCAACATCTCCCCCGCCCAGTTCAAGTCCATCTATGGACCTTACGGGTACAACAACGCGCTCTACCAGGATCCCAACTCGCTCAGCTACATCGCCGAGCCCGTAGCGGGGCTCTGGCTGTTCGCCATCGATTCCTGCGAGTACCAAAGCAACCCCGCCCTCGGCACGGGCGAACCGGTCACCAATGGCAAGATCAGCGCAAGCACGCTCGCCTGGCTTCAGACCTACCTTGCCGCGGCCAAGAGCCTGGGCAAGGTGGTCATCGGCATGGAGCACCACCTGCTCATGGAACACTTTGTTGGCCAGGAAAGCTTTTTCCAGGCCTACATCCTCGACAACTACACCACGGTCACCCCAGCCCTCGCGGCCGCCGGCCTCGGCCTCGTCTTCACGGGCCACTTCCACGCCAACTCCGTCGCCTATAACGGGAACAGCCAAGCCCCGCTCTGGGACGTCTCCACCGGATCCACGGTGATCACCCCCTGCCCCTTCCGGTTCGTCACGGCCAACCTGGCGGCCAAGACCTTCAACATCACCACCAGCACCGTCAAGAGCATCCCGGAATACCCGAACCCCACCACGGTCGGCAGCACCATGGGATGGTCCGAGTATGAATACGGTTTCCTGATGACGAACATGCCGTTCGTGGCCACAGGCATGCTCACGCAGCTCGGCGTTCCTTCCGCGTTGTTGACAGGATTACAGCTGCCTTTCGCCTTCAGCGTATCCATGGGGGCGTTCTACGCCGGCAACCCCACCATCACCGATACCACCAACCCCAACTACACCGACTACTACGCCCCGACCAACACCATCATCCAGGAAATGCTTGCCTTCAGCGGGGGAACGACGCAGCAGAATGCCCTGGTCCAGCAACTGGGCGCTGCCATCAACCAGATCTGGAAGCCGAACCGAACCATCGATGACAACAACCTCACGATCACTCTGTAGCCAGGCAGGGCGACCCGCCGCCAAGATTGACTGCCCAGCGGTGGTCTGGGAGACGCAGAGCCTGGACCTCTCCAGAGTCCAGGCGGTATAGAGACCCCGCACCCCGGGGCCCGGTTCCTTGACAATGGGGCGAGAGACGGGAACACCCGCTCTCAGGTCTCATGGCGCGACGATCGACCCTCGGGCGGAGGTCCCGCCGGGCGATTTCGGGGCATGGGGTAGAATGGGCTTTCTGCCAAACCCAAGCGGGCCGGTATTCGACCTGGAAAGAAGAGGCACAAGAACATGACCATGAAACAGAAAAGCACCACCATCCCCAACGCCATCCTGATGACCTTGCTCGGCAGCGCCACCCTCGGCGGCCTTGCCCTGGCCTTCAGCGCAAGGAAGACCGCGAAGGAGTTGCGAAACGGCCTCAAGGCCCTGGCCAGCCGATTCGATCCCAAGACCGGCCAGCCGGACCAGGGGAAAGATGAGATCGTGCAGGCGGCGTTCATCTGACCCGGTCGGTTCCGCCCGCATTGAGACAGCTCGCAGCCTGAATTCAGGTTCCGCTTCCATGCATCCAGAAGCCCAGCGTGGCCAAGGAAACCGCTTGGCGCTCGACCACCAGCGCCGGCGCCCCAACCCCCAAAGGATCCCCGCCATGACTCAAGAAACCTCCCCCCGGAACATCGCCTTCTTCGTATTCCTCGCCGGCGCCGCCGCAGGCGCCTTGGCCACCCTGTTCACCTCGTCCAAGGGCGCCTGGGGCCCTTTCAAGGGTGCCGATGAGGACCCGTATCCAGAAAGCGGCCAGGACCTGCGCGGCAAGGCCGCCGGTGTCTGGCAGGACGTCAAGGACCGCGCGGAAGCCATGAGCGATGCCAGGCAGAACCCAGGCCATCTGGCCAGCGAATAGAGAGCTAGTGGCCGTTACGGAACAACCCATGAAACAAGCCATTGTCTTTGGAGCGACCGGATTCGTGGGGTCGTGCCTGCTCAGGGATCTGCTGGAGCGGTCCGAGTACCAGTCAGTCACCGCTGTGGTGCGCAAGGACCCGGGCTTGGCCCACCCCAAGCTGCACACCCTCCTGGGCGACCTGGATAGCGTGGGCGAAGGGATGTCCGGTGCGGCCCTGGACGAGGTCTTCATCGCCTTGGGCACGACGCGCAAACACACCTCCGACCGCACGGCGTACTACCGAGTCGACCACGACTACCCGGTGGCCGCCGCCCGCGCGGCCCAGGCGCTCGGCGCACGATCCGTGTTCCTGGTCTCATCGGCGGGCGCCGACCCGGCTTCCCGGATCTTCTACGTGCGGACCAAAGGGGAGATGGAGCGGGACATCCTGGCGCTGGCCTACGACCACACGCACATCTTCCGCCCCTCCATGATCCTGGGCAACCGGCCTGAACCCCGCCCCCTGGAGCACCTCCTGGGGCGTGCCTGGGCGCTGCTGGATCCTCTTCTCATGGGGCCCTGGGACCGCTACAAAGGCATCCGCGGGGCGGACATTGCCCGGACCATGGGGCAGGCGGCCGCCGACCGGCGGCCGGAACGGGTGGCGATCTACCACTGGCGCCAGATGCAGGAACTCCTGGGGGAATGAGCCTCACCTCAACGTCGGTTCTTCGAGGAACGGGTTCCGGACGCAGCCCGGGACGCCCGCCCCGGGTCCTCGCGTTTCGGCGCATGGGCCCTCGCCGGAGGTGCGACTCAACATTTTTATTGACTGATCGTTCAATAACTCTATCCTTGTGATCATGGCGAGACCGAAGGCATTCGACCGAGACTGGGCCCTGACGAGGGCCCTGGAGCTGTTCCAGGCCAAGGGCTACGAGGCGACCTCGATCCAGGACCTCGTGGACGCCATGGGGATCGGCCGTCAGAGCCTCTACAACACCTTCGGGGACAAGGAGGCGCTCTACCGCGAAGCACTCGAGCGCTACGTCGCGGAAGGGTCGGTGTCCGTGCTGGCGGCCCTGGAAAGTCAACTGCCCCTGCGGCGGGCCGTCTCCGCGGTCTTCGAAGGGGTGGTGGCCCACCTGTCCGCGCCGGACTGCCGGCCCTGCTTCATCGCCCACGCGGCCCTGGACCGGGCCAGGTTCGACGGGTGGACCGCCAAGTGCCTCCGGAACGGTGTTCAGGATTCCGTCGGGCTGTGGGAGCACCGCTTCCGGCGGGCACAGGAGGCGGGCGACCTGGGGGCCCATCACGATTCCCGGACCCTGGGCCTGGTGTTCCAGAGCACCATCTATGGCCTGCAGGTTTCGTCCATGGCCGGCGTCCCGCGAACGGACCTGGAGGCCGCGGTGCGGATCATCCTGTCGATCCTGGGCTGATTTCTTTACGTTGAACGGGTAAGGTCCTCCCTGCACAACGGCTTAGCTTGATAATTGAACGAACGTTCAATAACAGAGACGAACATCCTGAAAGGGGAACCACCATGAACGACACCTTCACCCTTCGCCGTGGCATCGCCATTCCAGCCAGTCCGTTTCCGCTGCTTCCCCTCCGTTCCTGCGTGCTGTTCCCGGGTACCGTGCTGACCTTGCCGGTGGGCCGGAGCCGCTCCGTCGCACTCCTGGAGGCGGTCCACGCCGGCGACGTCATCGGCGTCGCGCCGCAGCAGGACACCCGCAACGAGGATCTGACGCTGGCGGACCTGAACCCGGTCGGGGTCTTCGCCCGGATCGTGGACATCCACCGGGTCTCCGCGGGCGATTACCGCCTGACCCTGGAGGGGCTCGACCGGTTCCAGCTCACCGGCCTTCTGCGCAACGATCCCTTCTGGACCGCCTCCGGGGACCCGCTCCGTGACGAGATGGAGGACGCCCAGGCGGCCGCGGCGCTCGCCGCGGAGCTGCGGGGAAAAGTCCAGGCCATGGAAGGCTGGGCCCAGGCCGACCTGGCCGATCCCGCAACCGATCCGGGGCTCTATGCCGACCAGGTGGCCTCGGCCCTGGGGCTGCCCCCGGCCCGGGAACTGGAAGTGCTGGCCGAGCGCGGCGTCGCCGCGCGGCTCAAGCTCGTGCTTGAGCTCTTCGGCACCCAGGTTCTCCATGCCGAGGTCAAGCGCAAGATCCGCCAGGATGTCCAACGGGAGGTGGGGAAGGGTCAGCGGGAGGCCGTCCTGCGGGAACAGCTGCGCGCCATCCAGCGCGAACTGGGGGACGACAAGCAGGCCGACGGGATGGGCAAGCTCAAGGAGCGGCTCGACCAGGCCGGGCTCCCCGATGAGACCCGGGAGGCCGCGGACCGCGAGTTCCAGCGCCTCCAAGGGATGTCGGCGCAGGCGCCGGAAGCCAATGTCATCCGCGCCTGGCTCGAGCTCATCGCCGATCTGCCCTGGAGCGCCAAGGCCGAGGTCAAGGACGATCCCGACTCCGTCGCCCGCAAGCTGGACGAGGACCACCACGGCCTGGCCGACGTGAAGAAGCGGATCCTGGAACACATGGCCGTCCTGAAGCTGACGGGACGGTCCCGCGGCACGATCCTCTGCCTCGTGGGCCCCCCGGGCGTGGGCAAGACCTCCCTGGGCCAGTCCATCGCCGACGCCACGGGGCGGCCCCTGGTCCGGGTCGCCCTGGGCGGGGTCGGGGATGAGGCCGAACTGCGGGGCCACCGGCGCACCTACATCGGCGCCCTCCCCGGCCGCATCCTGGCGGCCCTGAAGAAGGCCAAGGTGCGCAACCCGGTCCTCCTCCTCGACGAGATCGACAAGCTCGGCAGCGGCTGGCGCGGCTCCCCGGAGGCCGCGCTCCTGGAAGTGCTCGACCCGGAGCAGAACAAGAGTTTCACCGACCATTACCTGGAGCTCCCCTTCGATCTTTCGGAGGTGCTGTTCATCTGCACCGCCAACGACCTGGGCGGTCTTTCGGCGCCCCTGCGCGACCGGCTCGAAGTGATCGAACTGGCCGGCTACACCCAGGACGAGAAGACCCGCATCGCCCGCACCCACCTCTTGCCCAAGCTGCTCGCGGAGCTCGCGATCCCCCAGGGCTGCCTGTCGATCACCGACGCCTCCCTGGCCGCGATCATCCGCGACTACACCCGGGAGTCCGGCGTGCGCCAGCTCAACCGGGAGATCTCCAAGATCTGCCGGGCTGCCGCCCTCGAGGTGACCCGCGCGGCGGATGGCAAGCCCCGGATGGAGGTGGACGAAGCGGACCTCCCCACCTACCTGGGCAAGCTCCGCTTCTACTCGGAGATCGCCGAGCGCACCTCGGTCCCCGGGGTGGCCACCGGGCTGGCCTGGACCCCCTCGGGCGGCGACATCCTCTTCATCGAGACTTCGCGCATGCCCGGCAAGGGACACCTGGAGATCACCGG
>JARLGP010000202.1 GCA_031292735.1 Holophaga sp. | reverse complement strand
CGCATACCCAGTTCGAGTGGGCCATGAGCTATCCCGAGGCGCTGGCCCACCTGCACAGCTGGATTCCCGACCCTGTGGAACGCCAGGCGGTGCTTGTAGCCACGCCGGCACGATTGTTCCGATTCTCCACGCCTGATTGAAAGGAGTCAGCCATGCTGCTCATCCCGTTGCTGTAGCCTGTTCCAGGAGCCCCGCCATGCCGACCTTCCTGCTGCTCACCTCCATGATCCTGTTCTGCGCCCAGGCCGCCAGCGCCGGGCCCGCCCCGGCCCTGGTCCGCCAGCTGGCCCCGGGCGGGCGGCTGCGGGTGGCCATCAACCTGGGCAATCCGGTGCTGGCCCAGCGGGCGCCCTCGGGCGAACTGGGCGGGGTGTCGGTGGAACTGGCCCGGGAGCTGGGCCGGAGGCTGCGGGTGCCGGTGGAGCTCATCCCCTTCGACGGGGCCGGCAAGGTGGTGGCGGCGCTGCGGGAACAGGCCTGGGACGTGGCCTTCCTGGCCATCGACCCGCTCCGGGCCGACGTGGCCGACTTCAGCCACCCCTACGTGGTGATCGAGGGCGCCTACCTGGTGCCGGCGGATTCGCCCCTGCGGGCCGTGGCGGAGGTGGACCGGCCCGGGGTGCGGGTGGCGGTGGGGCGGGGCAGCGCCTACGACCTGTTCCTCACCCGCGAACTGAAGCAGGCGCGGCGGGTGGAGGCGCCCACCTCGGCGGGGGCCGTGGACCTGTTCCTGGCTGACCGGCTGGAGGTCGCCGCGGGGGTGCGCCAGCCGCTGGCCGCCTTCGCCGCCACCCATCCCGGAGTGCGGCTGCTGCCGGGCAGCTTCATGGTCATCCGCCAGGCCATGGCGGTGCCCAGGGGCCGGGAAGGGGCGGCCCGCTACCTGGACGGCTTCATCGAGGAGCTCAAGGCTTCCGGCTTCGTGGCCAAGGCGCTGGCCCGAAGCGGCCAGGGCGACGCGGCGATCGCGCCGGCCATGCCGGTGGAATAGCCACGCTCAGGGCCCCCCGCCGTCCGGTCCGGGCAAAACCAGGCTGAACGTGGCGCCGCGTCCTGGGGCGGAATCCGCCTTCAGCCGGCCGCCATGGCGCTGGACCACGCGCTGGACCGTGGCCAGGCCGATGCCCAGGCCCGGGAACTCGTCCTGCCGGTGCAGCCGCTGGAAGGGCTGGAACAGCTTGCCGGCATAGGCCATGTCGAAGCCGCTGCCGTTGTCGGCGATGCGGATCCAGCGCTGGCCGTCCTCCTGGACCGTGTCCACGGTGATGCTGGCGTCGGCGGTCTTGGAGGTGTACTTCCAGGCGTTGCCCAGCAGGTTGGTCAAGGCCGACTCCAGCATCCGGGGGTCGCCCTTGACCAGGATCCCGGGCTCCACCCGGATCCGCACCCGGCGCTCCGGATCGTTCCTGGCCAGGTCGGCCAGGAGGGTTCCGGCCTGCGCGGACAGGTCCACCGGAACCCGTTCCAGGTCGAGGCGGGTGGTGCGGGACATCTGCAGCAGGCCTTCGATGAGCCCGGCCATGCGCTGGCTGGCCTGGATGATGCGCTCCAGGTGGCCCTTGCCCACCGGGGGCAGGGCCGCCCCGCAGTCCTCCTGCAGCGCCTGGCTGAACCCGGTCATGGCCCGGAGCGGCGCGCGCAGGTCGTGGGAGACGGCGTAGGCGAAGGTCTCCAGCTCCTGGTTGACCGCCTGCAGTTCCATGGTCCGCTCCGCCACCCGGCCTTCCAGGGTGGCGTTCAGCCGCAGGATTTCCGCCTCGGCCTGCTTGCGCGCGGTGATGTCCGCCACGATGCTCACGTTGTGCAGGGGCATGTGGTCCGAACGGTACAAGGGCCGGACCGCGAGCGCCGCCCAGACGGTGGATCCGTCCTTGTGCAGGTAGCGCTTCTCCACGCGGTACTCCGCCAGTTCGCCCCGCACCAGCCGTCCCACCTGGATCCGGTCCCGGTCCCGCTCCTCGGGGTGGGTCAGCTCCAGGAAACTCTTGCCCAGGAGCTCCTGCTTGGTGTAGCCGAGGATGTCACAGAACTTGTCGTTTACCTCGCAGAGCCTCCCCGCGGGCGAATCGATCACCACCACCCCCACCCCGGCCTGCTCGAACAGGGAGCGGTAGCGCTCCTCGCTCTTCTGCAGGGCCAGCGCGGTGACCTTGCGTTCGGTGATGTCTTCCAGGGCCCCGCGCACCTGCACCACCCGGCCATCCTGGAACACGGGGCTGCCCATGGCGCGCACCCACTTGAGCACGCCCCTGGCGCTCACCAGGCGCAATTCCAGATCGTACGCCTGCCCCTCCTCCACGCACCGGCGCACCGCTTCGGCCATGGCCGGGCGGTCCTCCTCGTGGTAGTAGCCGAGGCCCATCTGCACATTGGGCGGGATCGAGGGGTCGAGATCGTGGATCCTCGCCACCTCCTCGGACCAGGTCCCCTTCAGGGTGGCCACGTCGAAGGACCAGTTGCCGATCTTGGCCAGCCGGCTCAGGCGGTCCAGCACCAGGCCCTGCTCCCGGAGGCGGGCCTCGGTGGCGCGGAGCTCGGCCTGGCGCAGCCGTTGGTGGAAATAGGAGAACAGGCCGCCCATGACCAGGAACATGCCGGCATTGAGGTAGGTGGCGGGCAAGGGCTTGACCAGGGCGTGCACCGGCGGAATGAAGAACCACCACACCAGGGCGGTGGAAAGGCAGGCCGCGCCCAGCCCGGGCAGGAACCCTCCCAGCCAGGCGCTGAGGAACACCACCGGGTAGAACAGGAACCAGACGTAGGGGGTGATCAGCGGCCAGCACAGCCACTGCAGGACACACGCCAGCACCGGCAGCAGGGTCGCCAGGACGGGGCGGACGGAAGTTCGGAGCGCGGCTGAGCTCATGGCAGATTCAGGCCTGATCGGGTTGGAAGGGTTCCCCATGGTACCCCAGTCTGACAAATTCAATATGCGGAGAAAAAACCAGCACAGGCCGGACCCACGGCAACCCGCTTTCCGGTTATAAGACCATTCGGATTTCGAAGCCAGCCCGGGTTTGCTTGACGCGCCCCCGCCGTTCCGAGAATAGTCGATCCACCCGCCGCGTCAGGCTGTGCGGATCCTTGTTCCGGAGCGTGCCCATGTCCTGTTCCCCCGAAACGGAGGCCACGGAAGTCTTCCAGGGCATCCTCACGGCCCCGGTCTACGACGTGGCGATCACCTCGCCGCTGGAACGGGCGGAGCTGCTCTCGGCGGCCCTGGGCCACCAGGTCTGGTTCAAGCGGGAGGACCTGCAGCCGGTGTTCTCCTTCAAGCTGCGCGGCGCCTACACCATGATGGCTCGGCTGGGTGCGGAGGCCCTGGCCCGGGGGGTGGTGGCGGCCTCGGCCGGGAACCATGCCCAGGGAGTGGCCCTGGCGGCCGGGCGGCTGGGCTGCAGGGCAGTGATCGTCATGCCGGTCACCACCCCGGCCATCAAGGTGGAGGCGGTGCGCCGGCTGGGCGGCGAGGTGCGGCTGCACGGCGACGCCTTCGACGACGCCGCCGGCCATGCCCGGCAGGTGGCCGGGGCCGAGGGGCTCACGCCCATCCCGCCCTACGACCATCCCGATGTCATCGCCGGGCAGGGCACCGTGGCCATGGAACTGCTGCGGCAGCGGCCCCGGGGGCTGGACGCGGTGTTCATCCCGGTGGGCGGCGGCGGGCTGATCGCCGGAATGGCCACCTGCCTCAAGCGGCTGCAGCCGTCCATCCGGGTGATCGGGGTGGAGCCGGCGGATTCCGATTGCCTGTCCCGGGCCCTGGAGGCCGGGCGGCCGGTGCGGCTGGAGCAGGCCGGAACCTTCGCCGACGGGGTGGCGGTGCGCCAGGTGGGAGACCTGCCGTTCCGGCTGTGCCGGGAAACGGTGGACGAGATGGTGCGGGTGAGCACCGACGAGATCTGCGCGGCCATCAAGGACGTGTTCGTGG
>JARLGP010000201.1 GCA_031292735.1 Holophaga sp. | reverse complement strand
GGGCGGCCTGGGCCGCCTGGGGCTTCGGCGCGGCGGCGCGCCAGGCCACGCGGTGGGTCCGCAGCCAGTAGCCGCCCGCCCCGCCCAGGACCAGCAGCACCAGGACCGAGGTCCAGATCCGGGGCGCCATGGAATGGGCGGGCCGGTCGGCCTTGGACCGGCTGGGGACCAGCTTGGCCGATCGGGTCGGTTCGGGCGGGTTCAGTTGCGGGGTCCAGGACGGGTCGCGCGCCGCCCTCAGGGCCTCGGCCATGGCTTCGGCCGAGGCGAAGCGTTCCGCCGGATCCTTGGCCAGGGCCTGGTTCAGGATGTCCTGGATGGCCGGGCTGAGCTCCGGGAACTGCTGCAGGTCGAGGGCTGCGGGCTGCTCCTCGCGCACCCGCTGGGCGATGGCGGCCGGGTCGTCGCCGGCAAAGGGCTGGGTTCCGGTGAGGGCCTGGTAGAGCAGCACCCCCACCGAGAACAGGTCCGACCTGGCCTCGGCCTTGCCCTGGAGCGCCTCGGGGGCGGTGGCGGCGAGGGTGGCCAGATGGACGGCATCGCTGCCCTGAACCCGGCTCATGCCGAAATCGAGGATCTTCGGCGCGGGGCGCCCGGCCACCCGGCCCATGCGGACATTGGACGGCTTCAGGTTGCGGTGCAGGATGCCGTGCTGGTGGGCATAGGCCAGGCCGTCGCACACCTGCGCCAGCAGTTCCAGGGCCTCCTTGGGGGTGAGGGCATGGTCCTGGAACAGGGTGCCCAGGTCCGCTCCGGAAACGTAGTCCATCACCTGGAACAGGACGCCGGCCTTGTCGCCGAACTCATGGATGGTGGCCACGTTGGGGTGGCTGAGCCGGCCGGCGGCCTGGGCTTCCCGCAGGAACCGCCCCTCCGGGTCCGGGGGGAGCAGCGAGGCCTTGCGGATGATCTTGAGCGCCACCTCCCGGCCGATGATGGTATCCCGGGCCAGGAACACCTCGCCCAGGCCGCCTTCTCCCAAAGGCTCAATGATTTCGAACTTGCCGACGCGATCGATACGGTTGTTCATGGGGTCTTTCCAAGTTGGATGCAACGGGAACACTCCGGGTTCGGAACCCGGAGCGCTTAGCCCAGCATAGCTTGGAGTGGGTCCCGGTCAGAAGCTTTCCACCGCCGTCACCGCGCCCTGGGGCCCGGAACCGCCCAGCACCAGGATCCTGCCGGTGGAGAGCTGGAACACGGTCGGGCTGATCCGCGCCGAACCCAGGTTGGCGGCGGGGGTGAAGGTCTGCGCCACCGGGTCGAAGATCTCCGCGGTGACCAGGGCGGTGCTGCCGTCGGCGCTGCCGCCCAGCAGCAGCACCTGGTTGCTGGGCAGGATGGCGGCCCCGAAATCCTCCCGCGGCGAGGCCATCGCCCCCACCGCGCTGAAGCGGCTGGTGGCGGTGTTGAACCATTCGGCGCTGGCCACCGGGCCGCTGCCGGCGCTGCCGCCCAGGATGAGCACCATCGGCGGGTTCAGGCTGGGCAGGAGGATGGCCTGGTGGCCTTCCCGGGGCACCTGGGGCTGGTTGGCCGGAGCGGTGAAGGTCTGGGTGCCCGGGTCGTAGATCGTCGCGAAGGGCGCCCAGCTGGAGCCGCCCCCGGTGTGGCTCACCAGGAGGATCTTGCCGTTGGGCAGCCGGGTGGCGGTGTGGTAGGGCGCCAGGGTGACCGAGCCGGCGGAGGCGAAGGTCTGGGTGCTGCTGGTGTAGAGTTCCTCGCTGTTCAGCTGCGCTCCGGCCGCGCTGAGGCCGCCGGCCACCAGCACGCCGCCCTGGGCGGAGAGGCTGGTGGCGGTGTGGTACGCGCGGTTGGTGGCCATGAGCCCGGTGGGGACGCTGAACGTGCCCAGGCCGCTGTCGTAGATCTCGCTGTTGGGATTGCTGGGCGGGGTGCCGACCGGCGCGGCGCCGCCCCCGGTGACCAGGAACAGGGTGCCGTTGACCGGGGCCACGGCGTGGTTGAGCCGGGCGGTGTTCATGGCCGGGCCGGACAGCGAGGTCTGGCTGGTGGGGTTGTAGACCTCCGTGCTGGTCAGCGCCGCCCCGCCGGCGGTGGCCGAGCCCCCGGTGACCAGGATGCTGCCGTTGGGCAGCAGGGCGGCGGCCAGGCCGATGCGGCCCTGGAGCAGGCTTCCCGCCGGCTGGAAGCTGCCGGCGCTGGTGGAGGGCGGATTGATGGTCACCGTGGCCGAGACCGGTTGGGCGGAAAGGACGTTGCCCGCGGTGGCGGTGCAGGTGAGGCTGACCGTGCCGGGCGTGCTGGAGGTGAACACCACCGTGGTGCCGGTGGCGGTGGCGCCGCCCCCCTGGAAGGTGGCGCTGCTGGGCGTGATGGTCCAGGAATAGCTGGCGAAGGAGGACGGCCCCTGCACCGCCGCGGTCACCGGGAACCCGGTGGTGCCGGTGGCCGGCACCGACAGGGTGGGGACGTTGGGGGTGGTGGCGGGCCGGATGTTGCTGGCTCCCCCGCCGCAGGCCAGAAGGCCCAGGAGCAGACCGGGGACGACCAGGCCGGCCCAAAGGGGACGGGCCGGGTTCCCACGCTGGAACGCTGAATTCATCAAGATCCCCTTGGGACGAATGACTCAGCTATAAACTATTTCTAATTTGTTAAGAATCAAGGGCTGTTTCGCTGGGCTGGTGCCCCAGCAGCCAGGCCTCGTCGCGCACCGGGATGCCCAGGGACTCGGCCTTGGCCAGCTTGGATCCGGCCTTCTCCCCCGCCACCAGCACGGTGGTCTTGGGCGAGATGGCGCTGGTCACCTTGGCGCCCAGCTGCTTGAGCATGGCCTCCGCCTGGTCCCGGCTGAGGCTGGGCAGGGTGCCGGTGACCACGGCCACCTGGCCGGCCAGGGGCAGCTGCGAGCGGTCCACCGGTTCGGGCGCCCGGGGCGCCACCCCCAGCCCGGCCAGGGTGGCGGGAAGGTCGGGGTGCAGCCGGGCGAAGGCCTGGATGGCGGCGGCCACCTTGGGCCCCACCTCCGGCACGGTCAGCAGCCGGTCCTCCCCGGCGGCCCACAGGGGCGCCAGCCCCGGGCCCGGGAAGGCCTCGGCCAGCAGCTCCGCGGTGCGCTGGCCGACCATGGGGATGCCCAGCGCGTGGATCCAGCGGGCCAGGGGCGCGCTGCGGGCCGCGTCCAGGCCGGCCACCACGTTCTGGGCGCTCTTCTCGCCCATGCGGTCCAGCCCGGCCAGGTAGGCCAGGCCCTGGGGCCGGTCCTCCAGCAGCCGGAAGACGTCCCAGGGCTGGCTGACCGGGCCGGCGGCGGCGATCTGCTCCACCAGGGCCTCGCCCAGGCCGTCGATGTCCAGCGCCACCCGGCTGGCCAGGTGCTGAAGGCGCATGGTGAGCTTGGCGGGGCATTCGGGGTTCTGGCAGCGCCAGGCCACCTCCTCGTCGGAATCCTTGCCCACCGGCCCGCCGCACACCGGGCAGCGGCTGGGCACCGCGGCCACCGGCGCGTCGGCCGGCATGGAGCCGGGCACCACCGCCACCACCTTGGGGATCACCTCGCCGCCCTTCTCCACGAACACCCGGCAGCCGATCCGCACCCCCAGCCGCTCCAGCTCGTCGGCATTGTGCAGGGTGGCCCGGCGCACGGTGGAGCCGGCCACCTCCACCGCCTCCAGCTCGGCCACCGGGGTGAGCTTGCCGGCCCGGCTCACCTGCCAGGTGATGTCCAGCAGGGTGGTGGTGGCCTGCAGGCCCGGGTATTTGAAGGCGATGGCCCAGCGCGGCACCCGGTCGGTGAAGCCCAGCCGCTCCTGGAGGGCCAGGCTGTCCACCTTGAGCACCACCCCGTCGGAATCGAAGGGCAGCAGCAGGCGCGCCTCCCGCTGCGCCTCGATGAAGTCCAGGACGGCCTGGAAGTCCCCGGAGGCGTGGCCGGGCATGCGGTTGAAGCCCCAGCGGGCCAGCTGGTCCATGGCCTGGTCGTGGTCCGGCGCCCCCACCAGCTGCCAGGGCAGGAACGACAGCCGGCGGGCGGCGGTGATCCGGCTGTCCAGCTGCTTCAGGGTGCCGGCGGCGGCGTTGCGGGGATTGGCGAAGCGCGCCTCCCCGGCGCGGTCCCGCTCCCGGTTCAGCTCCTCCCAGCGGCGCCGGGACAGGAACACCTCGCCGCGCACCTCCAGGGTGGCCGGGGCGCCTTCCGGCAGGGTGAGGGGGATGTCGGCGATGGTCCGGGCGTTTTCCGTGGCATCCTCGCCGGTCTCGCCGTCCCCGCGGGTGATGGCCTGGACCAGGGCGCCGGCTTCGTAGATCAGGGAAAGGGACAGGCCGTCCACCTTGAGCTCGGCGGCGAATCGCGGGCTGACCCCGGGCAGCCCCTTCTGCAGCCGGGCCTCCCATTCGCGCAGTTCGGCTTCCGAGTAGGTGTTGTCCAGGCTCAGCATGGGCGTGCGGTGCCGGGCCTTGCGGAAGGCCTCCTGGGGCGCCGCGCCCACCCGCTGGGTGGGGCTGTTGGGATCCGCGGCCTCCGGGTGGAGCGCCTCCAGCTCGCGCAGCTCCCGCTCCAGGGCGTCGTATTCCGAATCGGAAAGCACCGGCTGGTCCAGGACGAAGTACCGGCGCCGGTGCTCCAGCACCTGCGCGGCCAGCTCCTTCATGCGTGCGCGGAAATCCATGGGCGTGTCCTCGATCTGGCATTTTGCCATGGATCGGGCGGCTTCACTTCATCTTGGCCCGGTAGCGCACCGCCATCACCACCCCGAGTCCCAGGAAGTAGCTGAGGGTGCTGCTGCCGCCGGCGCTGAAGAACGGCAGCACGATGCCCTTGTTGGGCAGCAGGCCGATCACCATGCCCACGTTGACGAACAGGTGCAGCGCGAAGATGCCCGCGGCGCCCACGCAGAAGTAGGTTTCCGCCAGGGTCTTGGCCACCCGGGCGGTGTCCAGGATGCGCCCGATCACCGCGCCGAACAGGCCCAGGGCCAGCAGCACGCCCAGGAAGCCGCGCTCCTCGGCCCACACCGAGAACAAGAAAAAGGTGGTCTTCACCGGCAGGAAATTGAGCTGGGTCTGGCTGCCGCTGGTGAAGCCCTGGCCGAACATGCCGCCGGCGCCGATGGCGATGCGGCTCTGGTTGATCTGGTAGCCCTTGCCCTGGAGGTCGGCCCCGGGGTCCAGGAAGGTCATCACCCGCTGCTTCTGGTAAGGCTTCAGCATCTTCTGCCAGGAGACCACCCCCACCAGGGAGACCGCCACCAGGCCCACCGCCACCCATTTGGCCTTGAGCCCCTTCAGCAGCGGGATCAGCAGCAGGATCGGCAGGAAGCTGATGGCCATGCCCAGGTCCGGCTGCTTGAGCACCAGCAGCATGGGAAAGAACACCAGGGCCATGGCCCCCACCAGGTCCCAGGTGGTCACCTCCTGCACCGGGCGGGTGCCCAGGCGGTGGGTGACGAAGAGCAGCGTCAGCCATTTCATCAGCTCCGACGGCTGCCAGGTCATGCGGCCCACCACCAGCCAGCGCTGGGCGCCGCCGATCCGGTGGCCCACCGCCAGTACCGCGGCCAGGCTGAGGATGCCGAGGATGTAGAGCGGGAAGGCATAGCGGAAGGTCCGGTGCGGATTCACCGCGGCCACCCCGGCCAGGGCCAGGAAGCCCAGGCAGGTCCAGACCGTCTGCTTGAGCCACAGGGTGGACTGGCTGGTGCCGCGGCCCGCGGAATACACGGTGAGGGTCCCCATGATCACCAGCAGCACCATGGGCATCAGCAGCCGGGTATCCAGGAACCGCAGCCGCTCCCTCATCGGGCGGGCTCGTCGCTGTCGTCATCGTCGTCCAGCCGGAAGGCGTCGGGCAGCTTGGCGCCGGGCGGCGGCAGGGGCTTGCGCAGCCGGTCGATGAACCAGTACTGGCAGAGTTTGCGCACGATGGGGGCGGCGGAGGAGGCGCCGAACCCGGCGTTCTCGGCCACCACCGCGAAGGCGATCTGGGGATTCTCCCGGGGCGCGTAGCCGGCGAACAGGGCGTTGTCCCGGAGCTTCTTGGACAGGGTGGCATAGTGCGCCTTGTCCACGAAGGCGGTCACCTGGCTGGTGCCGGTCTTGCCGGCGATGGTCACCCCGGGCAGGGCGGAAGCCCTGGCGGTGCCGGAATGGACCACCTCGTAGAGGCCGTCGTCCAGGGTGGTCCAGATCTTCGGGTCCAGGCCGGTCTCCCGGGGCGCGGGGGGCTGGAACAGGTCGATCTCGCTGCCGTTGTCCTGGCGCACGCCGTAGAGCAGGTGCGGGGTGAGCAGCTTGCCGTGGGTGGCGATCATGGCGTAGAACCGGGCCAGGGCGATGGGGGTGAGGCTGTTCGCCCCCTGGCCGATGGCCACGCTGATGGTCTCGCCGGCGTACCACTTCTCCTTCTTCACCCGCTGCTTCCAGGCCCGGGAGGGGATCCGGGAGACCGCCTCGTGCGGCAGGTCGATGCCGGTGGCTTCGGTGAGCCCGTACTTCTTCGCGGTGTTGTAGATGTCGTCCACGTCCAGGCGCGCGCCCAGTTCGTAGAAGTAGATGTCGCAGCTCTGGGCGATGGCCTGCACCAGGTTCAGCGTGCCGTGCACCGCGTCGCAGCGGAAGTCGCGGCCGTAGAAGCTCTTGTGCCCGTTGCAGGTGAAGGTGGTGTTGGGCGTGATGATGCCCTTTTCCAGGGCGGCCAGGGCCACCAGGAGCTTGTAGGTGGAACCGGGCGGGTAGCGGCCCTGGGTGACCCGGTTCAGCATGGGCCGGTCCGGGTTTTCCCAGTAGGTCTTCACCTGCTCCTGGGTGAGCCGGTTGAGGAACACGTTGGGATCGTAGGAGGGGCTGGAATAGAGCGCCAGCACCCCGCCGTCGCGCAGGTCCAGCACCACGCCCGCGCCCTGGGTGGCGCCGAAGGACTCCTTGAGGATGGTCTGCAGCCCGGCGTCCAGGGTCAGGTAGACGCTTCGACCGGGCCGGGCCTCCTGCATGCCGTAGGTGGCCACCTCCCGCCCCAGGTAGTCCACCAGGATCCGGCGCTGGCCGTCCACCCCCTTCAGCTTGTCGTTGCGGGAGGCCTCGAAGCCGGTGCGGCCGATGATCTCGCCCAGCTGGAACTGGCCCGGGTCCTTGGTCATCTCCTCGGGCGTCACTTCCCCCACGTAGCCCAGGGCGTGCCCGGCCAGGTCCTCGCCCAGGTAGACCCGGCGCGGCGCCACTTCGATGCTGAGGAAGGGGAACCGGGCCCGGAGCACCTCCGCCTGGGCCAGGCTGGCGTCGTCCAGGTTGTCCTGGAGCACCAGCATGCGGTTGCCCGCGGCCTGGCGGATGGCCGCCACCCGGCGCTTGAGCTGGTCCGGGTCGGCCTGCAGGGCCGCGGCCAGGGCCTCGATCTGTCGGGTGTCCCGGGGCAGGTCCTCGAACTGGATCACCAGGTGCAGCGCCCGGCGGTTGTCCACCAGCTTGTTGCTGTTGCGGTCGAAGATGATGCCCCGGGGCGCCGGGGTGGTGCGGGTCTTGACCGCCTGGGCCAGGGCCAGCTTCTGCATCTCCCGGCCCTTCCAGAGCTGCACCCGGCCGTAGGCCAGCGCCAGCCAGAGGATCATGAACCAGCCCACGGTCTTCATGATGCCGATGCGCTTCTGGATGCGGGAGCCGTTCTGGGTGTCCAAGGTCTACTTTCGATGCAAAGGCGGGTGGAGGCGCAGGGCCAGGGTGGCCCAGACGGGAATCAGCACCAGGGACCACAGCCACCCGGTGCCCCAGGCGTGGGGTCCGGCGGCGAAGCGCACCGAACCATAGATCAGAAGAGTATGCACGATCACCAGGGCCGCCTGGCGGCCCCAGTACGGCTTGAGGCTGTGCGGGGGCCAGCGCAGCAGCAGGCTGAAGGCCAGCAGGCAGGCCAGCATGTTGCCGAAGGCGGTGCCGCCCAGGTGCGGGTACATCCGCAGGGTGCCTTCCAGCACCCAGCCGCCGGCCGCCGCCCAGGCGATGCCGGCCAGGGGCGAACTGAAGCCGGGAGCCAGGCCCAGCACCAGGAAGGTGTTCATTACCGCCTGGGGGCCGGGCCAGGGGGCCGCGTAGTGGATGCCGCCCAGGCAGAGGACGGCCAGGATGAAGCGGCGCACCTTGGGGGTTCCGGTGGGATTGGTCATGGGGCTGCCTGCTTTCCGGGCGCGGCCTGGGGCGGGCCGGCAGGGGGCTGGATCTCCATCTGGGGGTGGGACGGCAGGATCAGCACCAGCCCGACCCGGTCCAGGGGCGCGGCCAGCACCACTTCCACGTGCAGTTCCACGTCATGGGGCTGCACCGCGCTGACGTAGCCCACCAGCAGGCCCCGGGGGAACACCCGGTCCAGGCCCGAGGTGAACACCGGCTCGCCCACCTGGACCACTTCCTGGTTGCTGATGTAGCGGATGGCGGCCTTGCCCGGGCCCAGCCCCTGAAGCACGCCGGTGGCCCGGGAACGGGCCAGCATCACCCCGGTGGAGGCATTGTAGGCGTCCAGGGGCAGCAGGCTGGCCTGGGTGGGGCCCACGTCCCAAAGCCGGCCCACCACCCCTTCGGGGGCGATGACCCCCTGGTCGGGCACCAGCCCGGCGTCCAGGCCCTGGTTGAGGATCATCCCGCCGAACGGCGCCTTGCGCACGTTGACGATCACCCGGGCGGCCCGGAACTCCAGGGGCAGCAGCTTCTTTAGCCCAAGCAGGCGGACCGCCTCGTCGGCCTCGGCCAGGCGCGGCGCCTCCGCCTCCCGGGCGGTGAGCAGCTGGTTCACCTGGGCCCGCAGGCCGATCAGTTCGCTTTGGGCCTGGCGCAGGCTGGACACCTTGTCCTGGCGCGAGCTGCGCCAGGTCTCCCAGCGCCCGGCGGCGGCCCGGGGCGGGGCGGCCAGCAGGTTGGCCAGGTGCTGCCAGCGGCTGGAAGGGCCCCGGCCCAGGGTCATCCAGAGCGCATGCCCCACCAGAAGGAAGGCCATGGTCCAGCGGCGCCGGCCGGTGGGGCTCCACCCCCAGGAGTTCTGCCTCACCGGCGGGCCCCAGGGCGTTCTTGACTGGTCTGCTCAGGTTGTTTGCGCACAGTCCCTAATCCAGGATCTGAATCCGCCTCAGGAAGGGGATGTCCTCCAGCAGCATGGCCGTGCCCCGCACCACCGCGGTCTCGGGGTTCTCCGCCCGGTAGCAGGGGAGGTGGGTCTCCTTGCTCAGGCGGATGTCCAGCCCCTGGATCTTGGAACCGCCGCCGGTGAGGCAGATGCCCCGGTCGATGAGGTCGGCGGCCAGCTGGGGCGGGGTTTCGTTGAGGGCCTTGCGCACCAGGTCGATGATGGCGCTGATGGGTTCGGCCAGGGCTTCGCGGATTTCCATGTCGTTGAGGGTCAGGGTTTTAGGCAGGCCCTCGAACTGGTCCCGGCCGGAGATGCTCATGGTCCGGGTCTTGTCCGAGGAGTAGGCGGAACCCAGGCTCCACTTCACCTCTTCCGCCGCCGCTTCGGAGATCAGCACATTGTACTTTTCCCGGATGTACTTGATTATTGCTTCATCCATTTCGTCGCCGGCGATCAGGATGGAGTCGGCGAACACCTTGCCGTTGTAAGAGATGACCGCGACGTCCGTGGTGCCGCCGCCGATATCGACGATCATGCATCCGCGCTTTTCATTAATGGCCAATCCCGCACCGATGGCAGCCACCATGGTCTGGTCCACCAGGAACACCTCGCCGGCCTTGGCGTCGTAGCACACCTGCTTCACCGCGCGCCGGGCCACCTGGTGCGCCCGGGGGGGGACGCTCACCACGATCCGGGTGCGGGCGAAACCCCGGTTGGGCCGGGCTTTCTTGATGAAGGCCGCCAGCATCTTCTCTGCGGCGTCCACCTCGTAGATCATCCCGTCCTTCATGGGGCGGATGGTCTGCACGCCCTGGGGAGTCCGGCCCAGCAGCTGCTTGGCCTCGTCGCCCACCGCCTCCACTTCGTGGGTCTGGGTGTTGAGAGCGACTATTGAAGGTTCATATACGACAATGCGGCCCGCTTGACGCGTATAGACAAGCACGGAGGCGGTGCCCAGATCGATGGCCAGATCGGAACTGAACAAGTTGGACCAGAATTGACTCGAGAATGGGTGGGGCACAGATCTCTCCAAAGGGACCTCTAAGCCTGCCATGGATTTGGCCTGATGGACAGGGCGGACCATCGCGGCCCCAGGTGCCCCCGCTCCGGATCCGTTGCCGGCCTAGCGGCCCGCGGCGGTCAGAAGCTCCTGGACAAGCAGGTCCGGATCGAATCGCTGGGGGAGTTCCCGGTGGTATCCGCGCACCCAGGCCTTCTCGTTGACCAGGATGAAGGGGATCGCCTTTTTCCCGGTCTCCGCCTCCAGCCGTTCCGCGGCTCCGGGCTCGGTTTCGATGTCCACTTTGGTGTGGGCCACGCCGTTGTCCGCGAGCCACCGCTCCAGGCGGCGGCAATCCGGGCACCATGTGGCGCTATATACCTTCAGGTCCAGGTTTTCAAGTTGAGAGGGTGCCGGCATGGGGGGACTCCGCTAGGAATGAGGGCAGGTCGCTGTCATTCTGGAGCGGAAACCTTTAGGAGAGAAGCATGGAAATGCGCGCGGCGCGAATGATGGGAATATGCGGATTGCTGGTGGTCGGCGCCTTGGGCTGCAAACGGGTATCCAAGGACACCACTCCGGTGGTGGCCAGCGTGGGCAACGAGAAGATCACCGTGGCGGCCTTCAACGCGGCCGTGGCCGACTACCTGGGTGACCCGGCCAAGACCCAGGACCTGCTCAACAATCCGCAGATGCGGGAGCAGCGCAACCAGTTCCTGGGCACCCTGGTGAACCAGAAGGCCCTGCTCCAGTTCGTCAAGGCCGAAGGGGTGGACAAGGACCCCAAGGCCAAGATCGAGGTGGAGTCGGCCGTCGCCAACGCCTACTTCCAGATCCTGGCCGACCGGATCATGACCAAGGCCGAGCCCACCGACGCCGACCTGAAGACCCTCTACGACGACTACGTGCTCCAGGCCAAGGCCGCGAACCAGGCCGCCGGCCTGCCCAGCTTCGAACAGGTGAAGGCGCAGCTGCCCGGGGCCTGGAAGCGCAAGCAGGGCGAGGTGGCCCGGCAGGCGCTGCTCACCCAGTTGAACCAGAAGTGCCCGGTGGTGTTCGCGCCGGAGTACCACCCCACCCAGGCGCCGTAGTCCGGGCCTCCCGGGATGATCCCCGCCCTCAGCGCTCGATGCTGAGGGCGGGGATCTTGTTGTCGAAGCGAATGTTGAAGTTCCCTAAACCATCCGGCCGTTCCTTCCGAAACAATGAGTAAAGAGACAAGACAACTCGTCATCCTCCTGGATGTGGGTAAGGTCCTATCTGTCGATGAATTGGCGGCACTGGTCAGTTAGCCCCTTCGCTGATTTCCCGAATTATTCCTCAACCCATAAAAGGAGATGTCATGCAGTGGTTCAGTCGGATGAAGGTCAACACCCGTCTGATGTTGGGGTTTGCCCTGATATTGGTCATGCTCGTCATGGTCGCCTTGTTCGGGATCAGCCGGATGGTGGCCATCGAGGCCGGCTTCGATGATGTGGTGAACGACAACAACGTCAAAATCGCGTTGGCCAACCAGACTCTGATCGACGTGAACATCGTCGCCCGGTCTGTGCGCAACGTCCTGCTCTACCAGGATCCCCATGACTTGGCGACCATGAGGAGCCGGATCCAGGATTCCCGAAAGGATTACGACGAGGCGTCCGATAAGATGAAAGGACTCGTGAAATCGGACAGAGGCAAGAAGATCATGGCTGAAATCGAGGCGGGCCGGGACAAGGCCTGGCCTCTCCTGGTCAAGGCCCTGGCGTTGGCGGATACGGGCAAGTCCCGGGACGCGATCCTTATTCTGGAAAAGGAGGCCCAGGCTCCCCAGGAGGCGTGGACCACGGCGCTGCAGGCCATGGTCAAGTTCCAGGAGGAGCAGACCAGGAACGCGGC
This sequence comes from Holophaga sp., assembly GCA_031292735.1. The sequence goes on along the minus strand of JARLGP010000201.1, from coordinate 6,704 downwards.
CGAGCAAGGCCACAAGGACTATGAAACCGCCTTTCGGACCATGCTGGGGCTGACCCTGGCCGCGGTGATCCTGGGCATTGTCATCACCATTGCCATCATCCGGGCCATTGCCCGCCCCATCGGCCATGTGCTGGAGGCATCCCGCAACATGGTGTCGACCTCCGAGCAGCTCAGCGCCACCGCCCAGGCCCTGAGTCAGGGCGCCTCCGAACAGGCAGCCAGCGTCGAGGAGACCAGCGCCTCCATGGAAGAGATGAGTGCGTCCATTACCCAGAACAACGAGAATGCCAAAGTCACTGGCGATATAGCCACCCGTACGGCCAAGGAGACGGTGGATGGGGGCCAGGCGGTACGTGAGACCGTCACCGCCATGAAGCAGATCGCCAAAAAGATCGCCATCATTGACGATATTGCCTACCAGACCAACCTGCTCGCCCTGAACGCGGCCATCGAGGCGGGCCGAGCCGGCGAGCATGGCAAAGGTTTCGCCGTGGTGGCCGCCGAGGTGCGCAAACTAGCCGAACGCAGCCAGGTGGCGGCGGAGGAGATCAGCGAGCTGGCGTCGGGGAGCGTGGACCAGGCTGAGCGGGCCGGCAAGCTCCTGGGAACCATCGTGCCCTCCATCCAGAAGACCTCCGATCTGGTCATGGAGATCGCCGCGGCCTCTTCGGAACAGAACTCCGGCGTGGGCCAGATCAACGCGGCCCTGGGGCAGATCAGCCAGGCCATCGCCCAGGTCAGTCACGCCGTCTCCCAGAACGCGGCGGCTTCCGAGGAATTGGCCTCCACCTCGGAAGAAGTGAGCGCCCAGGCCCTGGAAATGCAGGCCGCCATGGAGTTCTTCAAACTGGAGGGCGCACGGCCCCAGGCCCGCAGGAAGCTCCCGGCCCGGGCCCCCGCCACGCCCCGGCGGCCCCAGGCGGCCGCACCCCAGGCCGAGCAGACTGAAAACGGGTTCACCCGGTTCTGAAGGGAGGTCGACGCACATGCCCGAAGCTCTGCAAACACCCCGGCGCGCCACCATCCGGGTGAACTCCGCCCTCGTCGAGCCCCCCCGGCAGTATCTCGCCTTCAAGCTGGGCGTGGAATCCTTCGCCATGGAGATCACGTCCATCAAGGAGGTCATCCAGTACGGGAACCTCACCGAAGTGCCCCTGATGCCCGACTTCATCCGGGGCGTCATCAACCTCAGGGGATCGGTGGTGCCCGTCATCGATCTTTCGGTGCGGTTCGCCCGGGCGCCCACGGAAATCGTCAAACGGACCTGCATCGTCATCCTGGAAGTGGCTCATGGGGACGACCTGTTGACCCTGGGCATCATCGTGGACCAGGTGGAGGCGGTGCTGGATATCAGCAATTCCGACATCGAGCCCGCCCCCGCTTTCGGCAGCACGCTACGCTCCGAGTTCCTGGAAGGCGTGGGCAAGGTGGCGGGAGGCTTTGTCATCCTCCTGGACGTGAACCACGTCCTGTCGCTGGATGAACTTGCCAGCCTCCCGGTGGATGCGGAGCTAAATGCTGATTAAATTATGGGTTGAACATTCGCCTTTCCCCGGAGGGCACCCCCCGCTGTGAACTTGCATAAAGGAATCGTGAACGTGGGCCAAACCTTCGTTATCCTGGAGGAGGTGGGCCACGTTCTTCACCGCGGCGACCGGCCCGCCCTAACCGAACCAGCAGGACGCTGAAACATGAGCAACATTGAAAAGCTTGATGGCCTGGGAGCCTCTGTGGAATCCGCAGGGATCCTGGGCCGCAAGGTCCTGGTTATCGAGGACAGCTGGACCCAGCGTTCCCACGCTGTATCCCTGGTGCGAAGCCTGGGCGCGTCGGAAGTGCTCGAGGTTTCGGATGGCGTCGAAGCCCTGAGGATCCTGGAAGAGGAACCGGGCATCGACCTGGTCTTCTGCGACCTGGAAATGCCGCGCATGGACGGCGTCGCCATGATCGGGGAAATGGCCGCCCGGAACCTCACGCCCCATCTGATCATTCTGAGCTCCCAGGAGCCGGGCCTGCTGGATTCCGTGAAGGCCATGGCCGTGAGCTACGGTCTGTCGTGCCTGGGCGTCATCGCCAAGCCGTTGAGCCGGGAAAACCTCGCCAAGATCTTTTCGACCACCCTCCTCCAGGATGGGGTCGGCGGCACCCTGCCCCACTCCCCCTTCCGGCGCATGACCCTCCCGGAAATCCAGGCGGGAATGGATCGCGGGGAATTCGAAGTCTTTTTCCAGCCCCTGGTCAGCATGCAAAGCGCCAGCCTGAAGGGGGTCGAAGCCCTGGTCCGCTGGCGTCACCCGGATCTGGGGCTGCTCAGCCCCGGCGCCTTCCTGCCCCAGGCCGAGGAGGATGCGGAAGTCATGTCCCTGCTCACCCTCCAGATCCTGGAGCGCATCGCGCGCAGATGGAACGGATGGAAACAGGACGGCCTGGAGGTGGAACTGTCGGTGAACCTGTCCGCGGCCTCCCTGGGCACCAAGGGCTTCGCCGACCGGATTCTCGACACCGTGGCCAGCCATGACATGGTGCCCAAGCGCATGATTCTGGAAATAACCGAATCCGCCTCCATCTCGAACCTGGGCCATACCCTGGCCAATCTGGCCCGGCTGCGCATGCGGGGCTTCCGGCTGAGCATCGACGATTTCGGCACGGGCTACGCGACCTACGAACAGCTGCAGCGCATCCCCTGGACCGAACTCAAGATCGACATGTCCATCACCCGGGAGCTGCCCAAGTCGCGCAAGCACGCCATCCTGGCCAGGAACGTCCTGCGCCTGGCCAAGGACCTGCGCCTCCACACCGTGGCCGAAGGCATCGAGACCCAGGAAACCTGGAACATCCTGAAGAGCTACGGCTGCGACTGCGGCCAGGGCTACTTCCTGGCGCGCCCCATGCCCGGGGACCAGCTGCGCGAATGGTCCACCCGGGACCGCTCGCACCTGTAGTACGGGCCTACAATGGGATCCCACTCTGGAGGTTCCATGCGCGTCCTCGTCCTCGCGGCCCTTCCTTGCATCCTTTGCGCCCAGGGGGAGACGGTCACCACCCAGAAGGACCAGCAGGCCCTGGCGGTGACCATCTACAACGACAACCTGGCCCTGGTGAAGGACCAGCGCGAGGTGCGCCTGCCCAAGGGGGAGCTGAGCCTGGCCTTCCAGGACGTGTCCGCCCTCATCCGCCCCGAGACGGCCCTCATGCGGAACCTGACTGAATCCAAAGATTTCTGGGTGAACGAGCAGAACTTCGATTTCGACCTGCTCTCCCCCCAGAAACTGATGGAGAAGTACGTGGGCAGGAAGGTCACGGTGGTCACGGAGAAGCCCAATGCCGACGGCCCCGGCGCCCGGGAGCTCCGGGAAGAGGCCGTGGTGCTGGCCACGAACAACGGCGTGGTGCTCCGGTTCCCGGACCGCATCGAGACCGCCTCCCCCGGCCGCATCGTCTTCCCGGACGTGCCGGACACCCTCAGGGCCCATCCCACCCTGGTGCTCAATCTCCATTCGCCCAAGGAAAAAGCCCAGAAGCTGGAGCTGAGCTACCTCACCGGCGGCCTCACCTGGCATGCGGACTACGTGGCCAACCTTGCGCCCGACGAGAAGACCCTGGACCTGGCCGGCTGGGTGACGCTCACCAATCAGAGCGGCTCCGCCTACCCCAACGCCACGCTTCAGCTGGTGGCCGGCGACGTGCACCGGGCCCCCGCCCAGCGCCAGCCCATGGCCCCCATGATGGCCATGGCCAAAGGTTCAGCGAACCGCGCCGCCGAGATGCAGGAGGAGAGCCTTTTCGAGTACCACCTCTACACCCTGGACCGGCCCACCACCCTCAAGGAGAACCAGACCAAGCAGGTGGCCCTCCTGGGCGCCCAGGGCGTGCCCGTCCACAAAGAATACGTGCTGCGCGGGGACACCTACTACTATCAGGCCCGGTACGAGGACCTGGGCGACAAGGTCAAGGTGGGCGTGTTCGTGGACTTCCAGAACAGGGAGGAATCCCGCCTGGGCATGCCCCTCCCCAAAGGCGTGGTGCGGGTCTACAAGCGGGATGGCGAAGGCAGGCCCCAGTTCGTGGGCGAGGACGCCATCGACCACACGCCCCGCAACGAAAAAGTGAGACTCAAACTCGGCGATGCCTTCGACGTGACCGCGACCCGCAAGCAGACGGACTTCAAGGCGCTGGGATCCCAGGGGCAGGCCCGCAAGGTGTACGAGGCCGCCTTCCAGGTGGACCTGAAGAACGCCAAGAAGGAACCGGTCACGGTTACCGTGCTGGAGCCCATCTACGGCGACTGGGAGATCGTCCAGAAGAGCCAGGACTTCACGAAGGAGACCAGCGGTCTGGCCCGTTTCCTCGTCACGGTGCCCGCCGAAGGCGGCGCCACACTCACCTACCGCGCCCGGATGCACTGGTGATGTGACCTAGATCAACGCGCGGCCACGGGGCTGCGGCTATTTTGAATCAGTGGTTGACCCGCCGCGGGCCCTTTCTCCAGGTTCACGGGCGCCGTCGGGACAACGTTGCAAGAGAGTCGGTCTGATCGACACTCCCTGGTGGTGCGAATTTCCCGAATGCGCAGCACGTAAACCGCACGATCAGGCATCATCCCGTCAGTGTAACACGATTCGATACATTTCTATCGATACTTTTTTCAACATGATGGACCGCCCGTTTCGGGTCCACCTTTCACGGAGCTCCCCATGGCAAATCCGGTTGCGGCAAACCCCGTAGCTGACTTCTTCGAAAGGTTGAGGAAGCACGCGGACGAGGTGCTGGCCCAGAGCGGCAATTCCGCCAAGATCCAGATCCAGATCGGCTCGGCCACCTGCGAGCACGCAGCGGGATCCCTTGAGGCCCTGGACGAATTCCAGAAGCACATCCAGGCTTCCGGCCGCGAGGACATCGTCATCCACAAGACCGGCTGCACCGGCCGCTGCAGCAAGGAACCCATCGTCGGCATCACCGTTCCCGGCAAGATGCCCGTGAAGTACGAGCGGGTGGACCGGGCGCTGGTCCACAAGATCTTCTCCAGCCACATCCAGAAGGGCGAGGCGCTGGTGGAGCACGCCCTGGACGGCTCCCTGGACAACCCGGCGGAACTGGAATTCATCTTCTGCGAAGGCCGCCGCTGCACCACGGGCCAGACCCTCAAGCACGCTTTCGACCGCAAGCTCAAGGAGAAGGGCGTTGACCCCAGCCGCGCCAAGACCTCCCACGTGCGCTGCTTCGGCGCCTGCACCGAGGCCACCGAAGGCAAGTTCGCGCACGTGCTGGTGAACCCTTCCAAGGTCCTCTACCGCATCTCCACGGAAAGCGACCTGGACGAGCTTCTGGACACCCACGCGGTGAAGGGCGAGATCGTGGAGCGCCTGCGCTGCCCCGAAAAGCCCATCACCCAGGACTTCTACTCCACCTACGGCGACATCCACTTCTTCAACCACCAGAACCGCATCGCCATGCGCAACAGCGGCATCGTGGACCCCGAGAACCTCGAGGAATACGTCCGGTACGGCGGTTTCAAGGCCCTGGCCACCTCCCTGGGCAAGAATGATCCCCAGTGGGTCATCAACGAAGTGCTCAAGGCCCGCCTCCGGGGCCGGGGCGGCGGCGGCTTCCCCACGGGCAAGAAGTGGCAGATGGCCCACGACCAGGCCGAAACGACCCGGTACCTCATCTGCAACGGCGACGAAGGCGATCCGGGCGCGTTCATGGACCGCGGCATGCTGGAATCCGATCCCTACAGCATCGTGGAAGGCATGATCATCGCCGCCTTCGCCATCCAGGCCGGGCACGGCTTCTACTACATCCGCGCCGAATACCCCCTGGCCATCAAGCGCATCCAGAACGCCCTGACCCGGTGCCGGGAGGCGGGCCTCCTGGGCAAGAACATCATGGGTTCGGGCTGGGACTTCGACCTGGAAGTCCGTCTGGGCGCCGGCGCTTTCGTGTGCGGTGAAGAGACGGCCCTCATCCGCTCCATCGAAGGCGAACGCGGCCAGCCCAAGGTCCGCCCCCCCTACCCCGTGGTGCGCGGCCTGTGGGGCAAGCCCACCTGCATCAACAATGTGGAAACCTTCGCGAACATCGCCGCCATCATCAACTATGGCGGCGACTGGTTCGCCAACCAGGGCACCGCTGAAAGCGGCGGAACCAAAGTCTTCGCCCTGGCCGGCAACGTCAAGCACACGGGCCTGGTGGAAGTGCCCCTGGGCACGCCCCTGTCCAAGGTGGTGTTCAACATCGGCGGCGGCGTCAAGGGCGATCGCGCCCTCAAGGCCATCCAGACCGGCGGTCCCGCCGGAGGCTTCATCCCCGCGTCGAACGCCGACCTTGAAGTGGACTTCGGCCCCCTGGCCAAGGCCGGCTCCATCATGGGCTCCGGCGGCATGATCGTGCTGAGCGAAGACGACTGCATGGTGGACCTGGCCAAGTTCTACCTGGGCTTCACCCAGGAGGAATCCTGCGGGAAGTGCACCCCCTGCCGCGAAGGCACGACCCGCATGCTGGAGATCCTCGAAAAGATCACCTCCGGCCGGGCCGAGCTCAGCGACATCGACAAGCTCGAACGCCTCGCCAAGCTCTGCCAGCAGTCCGCCCTGTGCGGCCTGGGCCGGGCCGCGCCGAACCCCGTGCTCAGCTCCCTCAAGAACTTCCGCGAGGAATACCACCAGCACATCGTCGAGAAGAAGTGCAAGGCCAAGAAGTGCGTG
>JARLGP010000200.1 GCA_031292735.1 Holophaga sp. | reverse complement strand
GGCACCCTGCCCATCGTCTATTTCGGCACCCCGGCCCAGAAGGCCAAGTACCTGCCCCTGCTGGGCAGCGGCCAGAAGCTGGCGGCCTATGCGCTCACCGAGGCCGGCTCCGGCAGCGACGCCATGGGCGCCAAGACCACCGCCAAGCTGGACGGCGACCACTGGGTGCTCAACGGCAGCAAGATGTGGATCACCAACGCCGGGTTCGCCGACGTGTTCGTGGTGTTCGCCAAGGTGGACGGCCGGAAGTTCAGCGCCTTCATCGTGGAAAAGGGCGACCCGGGGTTCTCCACCGGCCTGGAAGAGCACAAGCTGGGCATCAAGGGCTCCTCCACCCGGGCCCTCACCCTGGACAACTGCCGGATCCCCAAGGACCGCCTGCTGGGTGAAGTGGGCCGCGGCCACCGGATCGCCTTCGGCATCCTCACCATCGGCCGGTTCAAGCTGGGCGCCGGATGCACCGGCACCGCCAAGGTGGTGCTGGAATACACCATCAAGTACACCGGCGAGCGACACCAGTTCGGCAAGCCGCTGAACAGCTTCGGCCTGATCCAGACCAAGCTGGCGGACATGACCACCCGGGTGTTCGTGGCCGAGGCCATGAATTTCCGCACCATCTCCTACATCGACGACCGAATGCACGCCGTGAGTTGGGACCAGCCGGACGCCGCCAAGCACAAGCTGGAGATCATGGACGAGTTCGCCATGGAGGCTTCCATCTCCAAGGTGTGGGGCAGCGAGGCCCTGTTCGCCACCGCCGACGACGCGGTGCAGGCGTTCGGCGGCTACGGGTTCTCCTCCGAGTACCCGCCGGAGAAGATCTACCGGGACAACCGCATCAACCGCATCTTCGAAGGCACCAACGAGATCAACCGGCTGATCATCGCCGGCAGCCTGTTCAAGAGGGCCAGCAACGGCACCCTGGTGCTGACCAGGGACACCGCTTCCGTGCCCAAGCCGGCCAACTTCACCGGGCCGCTGGCGGGTTCCCGGCTGGCCGTAGAACTGGCCAAGCGGATCTGCTGCTACGCCGCCGCCACCGCCCTGGACGTGTGCGGGCAGAAGCTGATCGAGAACCAGGAAGCCAGCGCCCGGGTGGCGGACATGCTCACCGAGATCTACGCCATGGAGTGCGGCGTGGTGCGCGCCGGGCTCATGACCGAAGCGGGCCACCACTGGGCCAGCCTGGCCCGGGATTGCGCCGACGCCTACGTGAACGAAAGCTGGCACAAGGTTCAGGCCAACGCCAGGATGCTGCTGGCCGAGGTGCTGGAAGGCCTGCCGCTGGAAGCCGCCCTGGCCGAACTGGGGGCCTTCTCGGGGTTCGTGCCCCAGGCCAGCTCCAAGCTGCGGGGCCGGATCGCCGAGCAGGTGATCGAGAAGGGCGCCTACCCGATCGTTCAGTACTGATTCCGTCCGTTCCACTTCAGGGATGGCCTTGCATCATTAGTCCCAACCCTCGGTCGCACGAGGGTTGGGGCGCTCTGCATGCGGTCGCCTGCCCATGAGGTTCAGCCGCGGTTCTGGATGGCCCATCGGCGCAGGTCCGGCCGGCCCGGAAGCGCGAGCTTCAGGATGAGGCGGGCATAGTAGCTCTCCACCGTGCGGGGACTCAGGCCCAGGTTGCTGGCGATGGCCGGAGTGGAGAGCCCCTGGGCCAGAAGCTCGATGACCGCCTGCTCCTTGAGGCTGAAGTCCGCGCCCTCCGCCTGACCGGTCCCGTCGGACTTCAGCTTGGCTTCCACCCGCGGGCTCAGGTAGCGCTCCCCGGCCAGGACCTGGCGGATGGCCAGGGCCAGCACTTCGGTGGTTTCCCGCTTGGTGACGTAGCCCGAGGCGCCGGCCCGCAGGGCCCGCTGCACATGGGCGGCATCCTCGTGCATGGAGTAGACCAGCAGGGGCAGGGCGGGGTGCTCCAGGCGCAGGCTCCGCAGCAGGCCGAACGCGTCCGCGTCGCCCAGGCTGAGGTCCACCAGCGCCAGGTCCGGGCTGGTCTGGCCGGCGCAGCGCAGGGCGGATTCCGGCTCCTCGGCTTCGCCACAGACCCGGATCAGCTGGCGCCGCAACAGCAGCCGCAGCCCATAGCGCACGGCGGGGTGGTCCTCCACTATCAGGACCTTGATCTCAGGAGCTTCCCCGGCCGTCAGCATGTCCCCCCCCGGCTCGCGCAGGGCAGGCTGCAGGTCACTTCCGTGCCGCCATCCTGGCCGTCCTGGATCCGGAAGGAGCCGCCACATTTCCGCGCGCGCTGCTCCATCATCCGCAAGCCCAGCCCGCCTTTGCTGCTCCGGCCGGAGCCGTGGCCGATGCCGTTGTCCAGGACCGTGAGGTTCATGCTGGCTCCAAGCTTGCAGTCCAGGGTAACGGTGACCTGGCTCGCCTGGGAGTGCTTCACGCAGTTGGTGATGGCTTCCTGGGCGATGCGGTGGGCCTGGGGACCGTGGACGCTGGTGCAGGTGGAACAGGCGCAGTCCGGACGGAACGCCATGGCGATGCCGCTGGCCTCGGCGGCGCGCTGGACCAGGTCGGCCAGGCCGGCGCGGAGGTCCCCGTCCGGGTGCTCCTCCTGCCAGAGGCCCCGGGAGAGATCGTAGGCGTGGGTGACCGAATCCTCCAGCAGCCCCGAGAGCCGGGCCAGTTCCTGGGAACCTTCGTTGCCCTCGGGCCAGAGGCATTCCAGTTCGGAGCATTGCAGGCGGGCGCCGGTCAGTTCCTGGCACAACCCGTCGTGGAGCTCGTAGCTGATCTGGCGGCGCTCTTCCTGGATCAGGGTCACCACCTCCTGCGCCAGGCGGGCGCGTTCGGCCGTTTCCGCTTCCAGCGCCGCGGACATCCGGGAGATGCGGACGGACATGGCCATGGCCTGGGACAGGAGGAAGAACAGCATGCCCAAGGGCAGCAGGTGACCGGTGCGGATCAGCCCCTGGGAGTAGAGCACCTCGTTCAGGCCGATGGCGCCCAGGAGGGTGTAGCCCACCAGGATGTGCACCGCCCCGGCGCGGCCGTGGCGCGCGGCCTTGAAGAGGGCACAGAGGCAATAGACCAGTTTGACGCTGCCGAGCACCACGTAGAACAGCGGCAGGGCCGCGGAGACGGCCCGGATGGGGGCCGCGAGGGCGAGCAGGGAATAGACGATGCTCAGGCCCAGGAGCGGGTACAGGATCCAGCGGCGGAATTCCAGCGGGTAGAGCGACCGGAAGAACTGGTAGCTCAGGGGCGTCACCAGGAAAAAGCAGAACCAGCAAGCCCGGAACAGCCCTTCCGCCGGCAGCCCCGGCAGGAACAGGCGGATGACCTCGTCGCTGCCCTTGGCGCAGAGGATGAAGCCCGCCCACAGGAGGCAGTGGGCGCCGAAGTAGAGCCCCGACGGATGCTTCCGGTGCCCGAGGTAGAGCGCCAGGTGGTAGATGCCCATCACCGCCAGGGCGCCCAGCACGAACAGCGCCAGGCCCCACTTGCGCAGCTGCGCCGACTCCAGGTCGTCCGCCCGGCCCAGCTGCAGCGGGGTCTGCAGCCATTTGCCGGCGAAGTGGAAATTGGACACCTGGAGCACCAACTGGATGGGCTGGCCGTCGGCCGGGAACCGGGCGAACCGGAACGGCCGGCCCAGGCTTTCCTCCGCCGCGGACCGACCTGGCCGCCCGCTCTCCGCCGCCAGCCGGCCGTCCACCCACAACCGGTAGGGGATCGCGATGTTGGCCATGCGGATGGCCAGCGGATCCGCACAAGGTCCGGTCAGCACCTGCAGGCGCAGGGTGGCGCAGCCCCGGCCTGCCAGCGAGTGCCCGGGCGCCAGCGGCCCATCCGTGCCGCTGGGCAGGTCCACCCAGGCCCCGGGCTCCGGTTGCCGCTGGAGGTCCTGGGGCGTCAGGAGCTGGCCGGGGAAGATGGCCCAGGCGCCGCCCAGGGTGACCGGAGCGCCCCGCCGGAGGTCGCGGCCGGTCAGGTCCAGGACGCCCTGGCGCGCCCGGGGTTCCTGCCTGCGCTGAAGGTGGCAAGCCAGGCCCAGGACCAGGATGAGGTCCAGGAAGGCGAGCAGGAGCATCCGCCCGGGGAGGAGGGCCGGGCGGGGGCCTGCGGTGGTCGGCCAGGATGGGGTCTGGGCTGCCGGGAACAAGAAAGCCTCGTGTTGGTTGGGCGGTTGGCCGTGGAAGGCACCGGTCGGGACGGGGGTACGCGTTTCCACGTACGCTTGGATCCTGAACCCATGGCTGGCCGGGCCGTGTACGCGTTTCCGCTTACATACAATATCTACAATGATTGCGAAGATAGGGGTGAACTGATTTCATTCATCCAGCCTGAGGAAAGGAACCCTCGCAAGCCTGGCCCGCGCAAGGAACTGCCCGTGGGCTGAAAAAAACCGTCCATTCAAGTTTATCTGCCCCTCGGGCAGCCGGGGCCGGGGGATTGTGCCGAACTGCGGCCTTTTCCACCCAGCCGAATCGCCTTTCTGAACCCACCGGCCGGGTCGGTCGCGCTCCGAAGGAGGAGTCATGTCACGTTTCCATTGGATCGGGGTTGCAGGTCTCGCCGCAGCCCTTTTGGCGCAGTGCTTGGGCTGCGGCGGCGGTTCCTCCAGTTCCGGTTCCTCCAGTTCCGGTTCCAGTTCCGGCAGCATGAGCCCCAAGGTCACCATCACAGGCACTTGCGTTGACAGCAGCAAGGTCTCGATTCCCGGCTACTGGACCAACGCGACCTGGACCGCGCTGAGCCCGGCGACCGCGGGCCAGTCAGCCTCTGCCGGCCCCATGGCCGTCTCCGGCAGTGATACCTACATCGTCGGGGTTTGCGAGACAAGCGACGGTGTCCGGGAGCCCGGGTACTGGAAGAACGGCGTCTGGAATGCCATGACAGTGGTGTCCGGAACCGCATCTTGCAAGGTATACGGCATCGCCGTGGCCGGCAACCACGTCTATGTGGCCGGCAGTTGCAAGGGGGATGGCAGCACCTCGGACAGCACTTACTCTCGTCCGGTCTACTGGGTCGACGGAACCCCATACGACTTGAGCTATACCGGAACGACGGTGAATTGCGGGGCCTCCTCCATCGCCATCTCCGGAAGCAACATCTACGTCGCCGGGACGGACGCCGACAGCACGGGCACGCTCATGAAGCCCGGATACTGGTTGAATGGAACCTGGAACGCTCTGGAGACCCTGGATAACGATACAGAGGCCTATGCACAGTTCCTCATCCTGTCCGGAAGCAATGTCTTTGTCGCCGGGCAGAGGATGGGCAGCGATGGCGTGCTCATCGCAGGCTACTGGAAGAACACGAAATGGGTGGCCATGACCCCCCGCACCGCCGGCAGCCCATCTGCGGCATACTGTCTCCTGCCTTCCGGAAGCGATGTCTACCTCGGCGGGTATTGCGAGGACAGTTCCGGCGCGGCCTACCTTGGCTACTGGCTGAACGGAACCTGGACCAGCCTTGCGGCCGTGGCTGCCTCCGATCAGGGCGGGGTCTATGGCCTCGCCCTCTATGACGGCCATCTGTACGCCGTCGGCTTCCGCCCGGACAGCAATTCGAACATCATTCCCGGCTATTGGCTGGACGGCACCTGGACCGCCCTGGGCCTGGCGACGGGGACTTCGACAGGGGAGGCACTGAGCATCACCCTCGACTGACCGCCAAGCCTGGAACACCCCTTCGCAATGGCAAATTTCTAGACCAGCCCCAGATCCACCGCCCCGGCCCCGGGGAAGACCGTCCCCAGCTGCTGGTCCGAAAGGCCGTACATCCGCCGGAACAACCCGCCCAGGGTGGCCCGGTACTCGTTGAGCACTGGGTAGTCCCGGCCCTGGAACAGCGTCTTCGGCTCGACCGGAAGCTGTTCCCCGGCCAGCCGCCGGCCGTGGATGGCGCCGCCCAGCACCCAGTGGACACTGCCATGGCCATGGTCGGTGCCGCGGGTCCCGTTCTCACGGAAGGTCCGGCCGAATTCCGAGATCACCACCACCACGGTACGGTTCCACGCCGCTCCCAGTTCCCGGGCATAGCCGGCCAGACCTTTGCCCAGACTGTCCACATTGCCGGCCAGGGCGCCCTGGGCGCCGCCCTCGTTGACATGGGTGTCCCAGCCCCCCACGTCGATGAAACCCAGATTGAACCGCTCGCGCATCATCCGGCCCACCCGCCTGGCCTCCAGTTCGAACCCTCTGCTCGAGATGGCCTCCCGGCTGGCCTCCTGCATCTCCTTCGCATAGGCCTCCGCCACCTCCTTGCGCAGTTGGAAACCTTCCAGCACCTGGGTCTCCAGCGGCTGGCCGCGGTACATGCCGGCGATCACCGCCATCTGCCGGTCATCGAAAGGGGCCTTCCCGAACTGCTTGAGGGACACGTTGGGGATCGCCACGCCGCCGCGCATGACCAGCGGAAGCTCATCGGTGAAGGAAACGCCGCTGGAGCCTCCCAGCACCGCCGCCAGGCGGTTCAGGAAGCCCGAACCGTATTCCCGGGAACCGTCCAGGGGCTGGCCGCTTTCCATGCTGTCCTGGGTTTCGAAATGGCTGCGGGAGAGATCGTGGGTGCCGGCGAAGGGAATGAAGGCTGCCTGCCCCTGCTGCCAGAGGGGGAGGATGGAATCCCGCAGGGCCGGGTGCAGGCCCCAGCCGGCGCCCAGGGCCAGGGCCGACTGGGGGTTGGCCGGGTCCGGACGGGCGATGGCGATACCCGGGCGGGACTCGTAGTAGAAGGGGCTGGAGCAGGGCACCAGGACATTGGCGCAGTCGTAGCCGCCCCGGAGGAACACCACCAGCAGCCGCGCGTCCTGGGCGGGGGCGGCCGCCAGCCGCAGGCCCCGGACCGCCAGGAGCGAGGCTCCGAGCGTTGCGATGAAACCACGTCGTTCCATTTCGGCCTCCGGCCTTCAGTGCATCATGAGATCGGGTGAAGCCAGCAGGAAGGTGTTCCACTCCTGCTGGGATCCGGCCTGGCTCAGGCCCTGGCGGGTGGTCAGGGACAGGGCGGGTTCGATGGCTTCGAAATACAAGCGGCTGGCCAGCTGGGGGAATCCGGTGGTGACGGCGGGCCGGCCATCATCGCCGTCGAACAGGCCGGCGTTCCCGCTCCCGATCGCCCGGGCGATCTCGAAGCGTTTCACCAGCTGGCCGGAGCTGGACCAGGCCGACGGGGCCAGGGGGTAGCCATCCGGGGTGACCCGCCCGTACAGGGGCTCGCCCAGCTGGCTCAGCCAGTTGATCACCGGCTTCATGTTCACCGGGCGCTTGCCGTCGTAGGCCAGCCGCAGGGCGAACACCACGTAGTGCATGGGATCCTTGAAGGTCTTGCCCAGGCTGGCGCTGAACTCCCTGGACTCGAGCACCACCCTCAGGACCTCGGGGATGTCGCCGCCGGTTTTCAGGAACACCCGGGCCACCCGTTCCACCAGGGGGCCGGAAGGTTCCTCCCCGAGCCAGTAGGCCGCCAGTTCCCGGCTGACCTGGCGGGCGGTGGCCGGGTGGGCCGCCAGCAGATCGGCGATCCGCTCCACTTCCGGGAAGCCCTCACCTGGGATCCGCTGGCCCAGGACGGTCTTCTCCCCGAAATCATGCCGGCCGGGGTTGAATTCGAAGGCCCCCCGGCGCAGGTAGAGCGGGCGCCATTCCGGCTTCAGCTTCGGGAGGTCGGGCCCGGCATGGACCCCCAGCCCCGTGAGCACCCGCGCCAGTTCCTGGATGTCCTGCTGGCTGTAGCCGCCATTCACGCCCAGGGTGTGCAGTTCGAGCAGTTCCCTTGCGTAGTTCTCGTTGATCCGGCCGGCGGAACTCTGGGCATTGTCCAGGTATACCAGCATGGCCGGGTGGGTCATGGTGGCCAGCAGCAGGTCCCGGAAGCGGCCCAGGGCCTGGGGCCGGATGGCCTGCTCCTCGTAATCCGCCAGCAGCCACCGGAGGTTGCCCTTGCCCTGGAAAACGCTGAAATGGTTCAACCAGAACCAGACCATCTGCTCCCGCAGCTGGTTGGGGGATTCCAGCGCCCGCAGCAGGTGCCGCCGGGCCGCCTCCGCCACCAGCTGGTTCGCCATCTGGTTCTGGGCCTGGCGGGCCTGCTGCCTGGCCTCCTCGGTGCCCAGACCCTGGATCCGCTTCCCTTCGGCATCGGCCTCCTGAAGCAACTGCTCGGGGGGGATCCGGGCGATGGTCATGGCCCGCAGCTCCGCCGCAAGGCCGGCATCCTCGGCTTGCCTGCCGCGCAACTGCTCGTCCAGGAATCGCTTGCGCCCCAGGGCCTGATAGCGCGCCACGGTCCGGGCATCGATGCCGTAGGTGATCCGGTTCAACCAGCGCACCTCGGGGCCGGACAGGGGCGGCTCCGCCGCCCGGCCCAGGATGCAGCCCAGGGCGAGCAGCGCCCCCAGCCATGGCCCCAGACGCCTGCGCTGCTTCCGCCCGGCTTGCCGCGAATCGCTCGGATCAGTCATGGACCACCTCCAGGATGGGGCGAACGGAGCGAACATCCTGGCTTGGAAGCCGCCCTCGGGAAAGCGTCAGTGCGGCCGCGGTTCACCACCCCGGCCCATCCCGCCCCCCGGCCGGGCTTCTTCCCGGGGCGATCGGATGGCTTCGCCCGCTCCGCGCCCAGGGCGGACCTCCAGCTCCGGAGCGCCCTGGTAGGTGCGGGCGGGGCCGGGACGGGAAGGCTGGGGTGCGCCGCGGACCGCGGGCGCGGTGCGGCCTTCCTGCCTGGGCGCGGTGCTTTCGCCCCGCCGCGGGCGCTCGCCGGAGGCGGTCCTGGAGCCGGGTTCCTGGCTGGCGCTGGGCTCGCGCAGCACCGATCGGCGGATCTCCGGCCGCGCCGCCTCGAAGCGCCCGCCGCCGGCCTGGGCCGGCACGAGGGTGCGGCCGGTGGCGGCCTGGGTGGCCCGGGCGTAGGCCGCGGTGCGTTCCTGCAGCAGGCCGGGCTGCTGGGCCACCCGCTGGATCTGGGCCGGAGTACGGAACTCGGTCGGGGTGACCAGCATCCGGCCCTGGTAGGCCACCCCGGGCCGGTTGAAGGCGGCCAGCAACGGGGCGCTGACGAAGGTCCGGGAACGGAGGTTGCGGCCGTTGATGAAGTTCCTGTTCACCAGGTTCCAGGCATGGCCGCCGCGCCAGGGGCCGAAGCCCCACAGCGCGGGCTGGTTGTAGAAGCCCAGGGGGGCCCAGCCGAAGTACAGGTCGGTGCAGCCCCAGGCCACCCAGGCCGGACTGTAGTAGACCCCCGGGATCCAGTACCAGCCCAGGCCGGCGCCCCAGCCCCAGCGGCCGAAGTGGCAGGTGACGAAGCCCCATGGCTCGGCGCTGATCCAGGTCATGCCGCCCGGATAGCAGGCCCAGCGGCCGTCCCAGTAAGGCCGCCAATCGTCGGCCACCCCGGCGGGGCACCAGCACCAGGTGCCGCAATCGGGCACGTACACCCAGTCGCCGTGGCCGTCCAGGTCGTCGGCGTAGTAGCGGATCTCCGGCGGCACCCGGGCGGCGCTGGGGCTCCTGGGCACGTTCAGGAGCGGATTGCACCAGGCGTCGAACTCGTCCTGGTCGAAGGTGTTGAACTCGGTGACCCGGTCCGGGCTGTCCTGGCCGTCGCTCACCGCCAGCTGCTCCCCGGCCCGCACCGTGGTGCGCCCGCCGCGGTTGGCGAAGCTGGTGCGGCCCTCGGTCACCCAGTGCGCCAGGGAGCGGTCGCCGGCGGCCTGGAAGGTGGCGTCGGCCCGGTTCTCCAGGGTGCCGGCGCCGGCCGGGGTGTCCACCCGGATCTGGGCCCCGCTGCGGGCGCCCATGCGCACCCGGAGCCGGCCGTACTCCAGCTTCAGCAGCACCTGGCGCACCCCCTGGGCGTCGGCGAACAGCTCGGCCACCTGGAACCTGCTGCCCCGGTCGAAGGCGATCCGGCTGCCGTCGCCCAGTTGCAGGATGCCGCGCCCCTGGGCGTCCAGGGTGTCGCCTTCGGCCACCGGCACCCCCAGGGCCAGCTCCTCGTCGGTCTCGCCCTTGTGGATGATCCCGGCTCCGTCCAGCGCCTTCAGCTCGGCATAGCGCTCGGGGCTCTCCCCCTGGTCGGGGATGGCGGCGGGGGCCTGGGCTCCCAGGCCGGGGGCCAGGAAGAGGAGGGCGGCGGGGAAGGCTAGGGAGCGGAACGGGGTCATGGTGAGCCCTCCTGGGTCGGCAGGGACGGCCGCGAGGGATGGGCCCCCGGGTGCCGCGGCCGGGGATGATCCAGCCGAAGCCCTTGGCCATTGGACCCCGGATCGGCGCGCGGGTTGACGGCCTAAGCCGTTGCGCAAAGATAACTTGAGCATTTTGGTATAGACCCTCTAATCCTTGGGGAAGGGGAGCATGGCCGTGCCCTTGGGCTTGTCGGCGCTGCTGTCCTTGCCCAGCTGGATGAACTGCGGAAGCAGGCCCAGCCAGTGCAGCGACCAGCTGACCCGGGCCTGGACGTCGTCCTCCAGGACCGCCGTTTCCCGCACCTCCAGCCGGTCCGGGTGGAAGACCAGGGTGAGGTCCTGGCCGCCCGGAAGGGGCAGGTAGACCACCTGGGAGGTGGCCGGGTGGATCACGGTGAGCACGTTCTCGTCGTCGTCCACGATCCAGAGAAGGCCTTCCAGGGCCGGGCGGAAGTCCGGGGCGCCCACCGGCATGCCGCCGATCCCGCGCTGCAGGGGCGAACGGATGGAGAACGGCATGGGCTTGGCCAGGTCGAGCACCGGGGTGCCCCAGTCCCGCCACGCCCGCACGGGCCGCCCGGGTAGCCCCAGCTTCATCCGGACCAGGCCCTTGTCGTCGGTGATCACCACCTTGCCGTCCTGCACCACCTGCACCCACAGGGAGAAGAAGGACTGGGTGGGCATGGCGGTGCACGGGGCGGGAAGCGGACCGGTCGCCTCCATCTGCCAGGGCATGGCCGCCATGTTCCGCCACGGGAGGGTCTGGGCGTTCAGCGCCAGCGCGCCGGTCAGGATGAGGGTGACCAGCCGCACAGGGCCTCCAGGTTCCAGGTGGTGATTTCGGCCAGCCGTTCCGGGGCCAGGTTCCGCAGCCGGGCCACCTGGGCCGCCACGTGGGTGACGAAGGCCGGCTCGTTGGGCTTGCCCCGGAACGGCACCGGGGCCAGGAAGGGGGAATCGGTCTCCACCAGGATCCGGTCCTCCGGGGCCCAGGCGGCCACCTCCCGGATCGGGTCCGCGTTGCGGAAGGTGACGATCCCGGAAAAACTCAGGTAGAAGCCCAGGTCCAGGGCCTCCCGGGCGAACGCCCGGTCCTCGGAAAAGCAGTGGATGATGCCGCCCACCTGGTCCGCGCCCTCCTCCCGGAGGATCCGCAGGGTCTCCAGGGGCGCTTCCCGGGTGTGCACGGTCACCGGCTTGGCCAGGCGCCGGGCGATGCGGATGTGCTCCCGGAACACCGTTTCCTGCACGTCCCGGGGACTCAGGTCGTAGTGCCAGTCCAGGCCGGTTTCGCCCACGAAGCGCACGTTGGGATCGCGCAGCAGGGTTTCCAGCCGCGCGCCGGTGCCGGCGTCCCAGCTGGCGGCCTCGTGCGGGTGCAGTCCCAGGGCGGCCTGCACATCGCGGTGACGGGCGGCCAGATCCAGCACCAGCGGGGCGTCCACCAGATCAGTGGCCACGGCGATGAAGCCGTCCACCCCGGCCTGGCGCGCCCGCGCCAGCACCGCTTCGGGGCCGTCCTCGGCCGGATAGCTGCCAATCAGGTGGCAGTGGGAATCCACAAGCATTTTCTACGCTCCATTAGGTAGTATAAGGAAGCCTTGAAAGGATAGGCTCCATAGATGTCACCTCTCATGACCATCCTCATCGTGGACGACGAGCCGGGGATCCGGCGCTCTCTGGCGGAATCCCTGTCGGAGGAGGGTTACGGCGTGATCAAGGCCGAATCCGGGGAGCAGGCCCTGGACCTGCTCCAGAACTCCGACGGCGAAGGGGTGGATCTGCTCATTCTGGACGTCTGGCTGCCCGGAATCGACGGACTGGAGACCTTGAAACAGGCCAAGGCCCTGCGCCCCGAGGTCCAGGTGGTGATGATCTCCGGGCACGGCAACATCGACACCGCCATGCAGGCCACCAAGCTGGGCGCCTTCGATTTCCTGGAAAAGCCGGTGGACCTGGACCGCCTGCTCCTGGTGGTGAGCAACGCCCTCAAGCAGCGCCACCTGGAGGAGGAGAACCTCCGGCTGCACCAGGAAGTGAACCAGGACCGGTTCTTCATGGCCGACAGCCCGGCCATGAAGCGCCTGCTGTCGGACCTGGACCTGGTGGCCCCCACCGAAGGCCGGGTGCTGCTGGTGGGCGAGAACGGCAGCGGCAAGGAGGAGGTGGCCCGGCTGATTCACGACCACAGCCCGCGCGCGCGCTCGCCGTTCGTGGAGGTGAACTGCGCGGCCATCCCGGAGGAGCTGATCGAATCCGAGCTGTTCGGCCACGTGAAGGGCGCCTTCACCGGGGCGGTGCGCGACCAGAAGGGCAAGTTCAAGGAGGCCCACGAAGGCACCCTGTTCCTGGACGAAGTGGCCGACATGTCGCTCAAGACCCAGGCCAAGGTGCTGCGGGCCCTGCAGGAGGGCCGGATCGAGCCGGTGGGCGGCGGCGGCGCGGAGGCCGTGGACGTGCGGGTGATCACCGCCACCAACAAGGACCTCACCGAGGAGATCCGGGCCGGGCGGTTCCGGGAGGACCTGTACTTCCGCCTGGCGGTGGTGCCCCTGCGCGTCCCGCCCCTGCGCGAGCGCCTGGAGGAGCTGATCCCGATGGCCGAGGCGTTCATCCAGCTGATCTCCCGCAAGTACGGACGGCCGCCCCGGCGGCTCGCCACCGACGCCCGGGAGACCCTGCTGCGCCACGACTGGCCGGGCAACGTGCGCGAGCTGATGAACCTCATGGAGCGTGCGGTGATCCTGTCCCGGGGCGCCGAGATCACCACCCGCGACCTGGGGCCCCTGGCGGTGCGCCACCTCAGCGAGCCGGATCCGTTCTCGTTCCCGGAGTTCCCCAGCCTCAAGGACGCCCGGGAGTGGTTCGAGGGCACCTACATCCAGCGCGAACTGAAGCACCAGAACGGCAACATGACCCGGGTGGCCGAACGGCTGGGGCTGGACCGCTCCAACCTCTACAAGCGGCTGCGGACCCTGGGCATCGAGCCGAGAGAAACCTGATGGAACGGCTTTGGCTGAAGATCGGTGAAACCGCCCAGCGGCTCGGGGTGAAACCCAAGGTGCTGCGCTACTGGGAGCAGGTGATCCCGGAGATCCAGGCCCGGCGCAGCAAGGGCAACCTGCGCTACTACCACGTGGACGAACTGGAACGGCTGGCCAAGATCCGCAACTGGCTGGAGGAAGGGCTCACCGTGGCGGACTGCCGGGAGCTGCTGCTCACTGGCCAGCTGGCCCGGGGCCTGGACCTGGGCCTGGGCCCCATGGTGGCGGCGCCGCGCCGGAAGGCGGTGAAGAAGCCCCGCCCCGCCCCGCGCCGGGCGGATGTGGCCAAGGTGGCCGCCGCGCTGCGCAAGCTGCTGGGCCAGCTGGCCGACCCGGTGAAGCTCCAGCCGCCGCTCCAGCCGCCGCCCCAGGAGGCGGCGGCGCTGCCGGAGGTCAAGCGGGGTTGACGATGATGGTGCGGGAGGCCGAGGCCTTGGCGCCCTTGTTGTCGGTCACGGTGAAGGTGAAGGTCACCGAGTAGGCGGTGCGGCTGGCGTTGCGGAAGGTGGCGGTGCACACCGAATTCAGGGTCGTGGGGCTGGCCAGGGGCAGGGTCCGCACCGCGGCGGCCACCGGGACCGAGGCCGTCCAGCCGTAGCTCAGCACCGGGCTCGGGTTGCTGTCGGTGGCGGTGCCGATCAGCTGGACGGTGGCGCCGCTGGCCACGGTGATCGTGCCGGCCGGCGAGCTGATCACCGCGGTCAGCGGGTTCGGGGCCGGGGTGACGGTGACGGTGCGGGTGGCGCTGGCGGAGACCCCGGTGCTGTCGGTGATGGTGACGGTCACCAGGTAGGCGGCGCTGGCGCTGCCCGGGTTGCTGAAGACGTGGCTGGGGCTGGCGCCGGCGGCGCTGGCGCCGTCGCCGAAACTCCAGCTGTAGCTGAGGGTGGCGCTGGCGGAGCTGTCCTTGCCGGTGCCGGCGAAGGCCACCGTGGTGCCGCTGGCCACGGTCACGTTGGCCGCCGGGATGGCGACCGCGGCGGTGAGGGTGTTGCGCGGGGCCGGGGTGACGGTGACGGTGCGGGTGGCGCTGGCGGAGACCCCGGTGCTGTCGGTGACGGTGAGGATCACCGGGTAGGCG
>JARLGP010000199.1 GCA_031292735.1 Holophaga sp. | reverse complement strand
CGAAGCGGTCGCCGCGCAGGGCCTCGCTGCGCTTGAGCATGGCCTCCACCCGGTCGATCTCCAGGATGATGGCGCTCTTCTCGAAGCGCTTCACCTCGCCCACCACCACTTCGCCGATGCGGTCGGCGAAGTCGGTGAAGATCCGGTCCCGTTCCGCTTCGCGGACCTTCTGGACCAGCACCTGCTTGGCGGCCTGGGCCGCGATCCGGCCCAGCTGCGAGGTGTCCTGGGGCAGCCAGAGGGTGTCGCCCTCGGCGGCGTCCGGGTTCAGCGCCTGGGCCTCCTCGAGGCTGATCTCCAGGTCCTCCTCCTCCACCACGGGCACCACCTGCTTGAGGGCGTAGACGTGGAACTCGCCGGTCTCGCGCTCCATCTGGGCCTGGAAGTTGCCGTAGAAGTCGAAGCCCTGGAAATACTTCTCGGCGGCCTTGACCAGGGATTCCTCCACGGCCTTGAAGACATCCTCTTCCGGGATGCCCTTTTCCACCGCGATCATCTTCACGCTGTCAAAGAAACTGGTTGCTACGACTGCCATGGTGTCTCCTTGCCGGCGCTTTTCTCTACGTCGGCCGCATCAGGTTGGTCCGGGAGCACGCTGGGGGCGAGCAGCCGGGGTGGGGGGGCTTTCTCTTCGTCGAAGGGGGCGAGGCGGGCTTTCTGGATGGCGTCGAGCGGAATGGTCTTCAGGACGCCGTCCTCTTCCAAGGTGACGCTGTCCTCGGTGGAAGTTCCGATCCAGCCCTTGAATCGCTTCTGGCCGTTGATGGGCGCGCCGGTCTGGACCCGGCAGAGCCGGCCCTGGAACCGCCGGAAGTGGTCCGCCTTGACCAGGGGGCGTTCCAGCCCCGGGCTGGAGATCTCCAGGTTCAGGTCGTTGCGCAGGTCGGGGAATTCCACATCCAGCCACGCCACCAGGCCGTCGTTGGCGGCCACGCAGTCGTCCAGGGTGACGGGCCGGTCGTGCTCCAGATGGTCGATGTAGAGCCGGAGGATGGCGTCGCGGCCTTCCTTGGCCGATTCCAGGCAGACCAGCTCGAAGCCCAGCAGCGCGAGCTGGCGGTCCACCGGGGCTTTGAGCTTTTGCAGATCCATTTACCAACCTTGGTAATGATTGTAGAAGGTGGGGTCAAACCCACCCGACGTGGTCCACTTCGGTTCGGAGCGCGTCAGCCCTACGGCTTTCCGTTGCCCCAGAACCCGGAAAACCCAGGCCGAATTCAACAGGAAAGATTATCGCTAATTGAACTAAGGGACAAGGGGAAATTCCCGGCATTCCCTTGGACTGGCAAAAGATGCACCATTGAATTTCGGAGAGCGCAAATGGTTTTGATTCTTGACGGCAAGAGCCATGCCGAGCGGATGCTGGCCGAAGTCCGGGCCGGGGTGGCGCGCCGGGCCTGGGTGAAGCTGCGGCCGCCCTGCCTGGCGGTGGTGCTGGTGGGCGACGATCCCGGCAGCCAGGTGTACGTGCGGGGCAAGATCAAGGCCTGCGCCGACACCGGCATCCGCTCCATGGAGCACCGGATCTCCGCCGACGTCGCCCAGGACGAGCTGGAGGCCCTGGTGGACCGGCTCAACCGGGATCCCGAGGTGGACGGCATCCTGGTGCAGCTGCCCCTGCCCGGGGAGCTGGACGCCAAGCGGGTGGTGCGGCGCATCGATCCAGGCAAGGACGTGGACGGCCTGAACCCGGTCAACCAGGGTCTGCTGCTCAGCGGCCAGCCGGGGCTGCGCCCCTGCACCCCCTCGGCCTGCATCAGCATGCTCAAGGCGTACGGGATCAGCCTCAAGGGCAAGCGGGCGGTGGTGCTGGGCCGCAGCGAGATCGTGGGCAAGCCCATCAGCCTGATGCTGCTGGAAGAGAACGCCACCGTCACCATGGCCCACAGCCGGACCGTGGACCTGCCCGCCCTGTGCCGGGAAGCCGAGCTGCTGGTGACGGCCGTGGGCCGGCCGGGGCTGGTGGAAGGCTCCTGGATCCGCCCCGGGGCGGTGGTGGTGGACGTGGGCATCAACCGGGTGGATGACCTGGAGCTGGGCGCCCGGATCTTCCAGGCCGACCCCCGCAAGCTGGAGCTGCTGAAGACCCGGGGCAGCGTGCTGTACGGGGACGTGCGCTACGGCGAAGCGGCCGCGGTGGCCGGGGCGATCACCCCGGTTCCGGGCGGGGTGGGCCCGCTCACCATCGCCGGGCTCATGGCCAACACCCTGCAGGCCTGCGAGCAACTCAAGGAGACGGTATGACCTATGCAAGGCGGGAGCAGTTCCTTCCCTTCACCCGGCCGATGCTGGGGGCGGAGGAGATCGCGGAGATCATCGATTCCATCGAGTCCGGCTGGATCACCACCGGGCCCAAGTCGGCCCGGTTCGAAGAGGCCCTGTGCGACTACAACGGGGTGCCCAGCTGCTTCGTCATGAACAGCGCCACCACCGCCCAGGAGATCACCATGCAGCTGCTGGGCCTGAAGCCCGGCGACGAGGTGATCACCACCGCGCTCACCTGGGTGTCCACCCTGAGCACCGTGGTCCTGCAGGGCGGGGTGCCGGTGCTGGTGGACATCGACCCGCTCACCCTCAACATCGACCCGGCCAAGATCGAAGCGGCCATCACCCCGCGCACCAAGGGGATCATCCCGGTGCACCTCACCGGCCTGCCGGCGCCCATGGACGCCATCTGGAAGATCGCCGAGCGCCACGGCCTGTGGGTGGTGGAGGACGCGGCCCAGGCCATGGGCGCCCACTACCGCGGCCGCAAGATCGGCGCCGACCCCCGTTCGGTGTTCACCGTGTTCAGCTTCCACCCCAACAAGAACATGACCACCGGCGAGGGCGGCGCCATCGTCTGCCACGACGAGCAGTTCCAGAGCCGGATCCGGCGGCTGCGCTTCCACGGCATCGAACGGGACGCCTGGAAACGTTTCCAGAAGGATGGCAGCCCCCACTTCGACGTGATGGAGCCCGCCCGCAAGGCCAACTTCATGGACCTCCAGGCGGCCATCGGGCTGCACCAGATCAAGAAGCTGGACGGCTTCAACGCGCGCCGCAAACAACTGTTCCTGCGCTACCTGGAACTCATGAAGGACATGGACGAGGTGATGCTGCCGGTGCCCGGCGACGCCGTGCACGGCCACTGCCACCACCTCTTCGTGCTGCGGATCCTGCCGGAAAAGGCCGGCATGGACCGCGACACCTTCGTCGCCCGGCTCAAGGACGAGAACATCGGCACCGGCATCCACTACCGCCCCGCCCACGTCCATTCCTTCTACCGGGACTACTACCAGCAGCGCAGCCACGCCCTGCCCAAGGACGGCCTGCCCCACACCGAGTGGAGCGGGGAGCGCCTGCTGAGCCTGCCGCTCTGGCCCGGGCTCACCGAGGCCGACCAGGACCAGGTGGTGGCGACCATCCGGCAGGTGCTGGCGAAACCCTGACGCCACCATGGAGGAGGCAATGCGCTGGCTTCAGCTCGCGGTGCTGGTTCTGGTCCCCGCCGCTCTGGCCGCGCAGGGCGCCGCCCAGGCAAACGACTCGCTGGTTCCCCGCGCCCCTGGATGGGAGGCCGGGAAACCCGCCTGGGTGGAGACGCTGCCTGAAACGGCCGGCCGGCTTTACGCCCTGGGCACGGCCCAGCTGGGCGGCAACGAGGGCGAGGCCATCGCCCGCGCCTCCGACCGGGCCCGGCTGGAGGTGGTGACCCGGCTCCGGGCCACGGTCCAGGGCCGGACCAGCGTCACCACCCGCACCTCGGAAGCCCGGCGGGAAGGGGCCCCGGCCACCGGCTCCGGCGAGCGCCAGGTGCGCGACGAAGTGAGCGTCGGCGCCCGGGCGGAAGACCTGCCCGGCCTGGTGGTGGAACGCACCCATTCCGACCGGCCGGCGCGAACCGTCTATGCCCTGGCCTACCTGGATCTCGCCCTGGCCCGCGGCGGGCTTGCCGCCCGGCTGGACCAGGCCCGGGCCGTGCGCCTCCGGGTCGGCGACGAGATGAGCCGCAAGGCGCGCTGGCGCCTGCGCAAGCTGCAGGAGGAACTGAACCGCATCGATGAATCGATCGGCCTGCTGGCGGCGACCGGCAGCGGGCTGGACCTGCGGCCGGCGCTCCAGGCCGAACGCGCCGCCCTGGACCTGGGCCTGCGGCGGCTGGAAAGCAGGCCCCTGCCGCCCATGGATCTTGCCAAGACCACCATGGGGCTGCGCTGCAACGTGGATTTTCCGCCGGGCATCCAGGCCTACCTGGAGGCCCAGATCGTGGAGTGCGGCCTGCTTTACCGGAACCTGAGCCCCGATCTGGTGTTGGACCTGTCCTTTTCCGGGGGCGCCCGGGGAGCGGAATTCATCTTCCCGGAGGTGGAGCCCTATGCCGGCCTCAGCTACCGGACCGAAGCCCGGATGACCATCCTGGAGGCACAGGGCCTGGCGCTCACCCGTCCGGTCCCGCTGCAGGTGAGCCAGTCGGGATCCCCGGAAGGCATGGTGAACCAGTTCCGACGCCTGTTTGAACGACGACTCCCAAAACTGGTGGCCGAGGCTTTGGCGGAGCTGCAGTAAACCATTTAATTACAGAATTCGAGGCAACGCCGCATGGCGTCGCCTTCGCCGGAAAAGGATCGGCTGGAGCGGGCTATTCGAGAACGACCCAGACCCGCCTGCTGTCTTTCACGCCCTGCACCAGGCTCATCATGGCTTCGGACAACTGCTTGCCCTTGGATGAGCCGTCGCCCAGATCCACCACCATGACCACGTCCTCGCTGCCGGCCGGGAGGCTGACGCTGCGGGGGAACTCGCGGTCCACCTTGGCGGATTCGGGATGGGAAGGAGGATCCGGAATCTTGAATCCCAGCCCTCCTTCCAGGGCGTCGGTGCTGGTCCGGAACAGCGAGGCCAGGGCGACGATGGCGGAGCCGGAGGGTTTGATCTTGTCCCGTTCCCAGAACGAGATGGAGGCCTGATCGACTCTCAGGGCTTCGGCCATCTCTTCCTGGGACCACCGCCAGGTGAGCCGCACGGCTTTGATACGGTCACCGAGGGAGGTGATGGACAGGGGCGCGTCGGAATTAGAATCGAATCGCTTCAAGTTGATCGCTCCTAGCATAATTACGAAATGTCCAGATGCCTCACGTGATGTAGCGGCACTTCTCTTTGATGTCGGAAGAATGCGCCGTGTTCCAATTTTGCTGGGCCTCGGGTTTGAAAAAAACTAGATGCGTTCGTGCGGGAGGGTTGGAACGGGGGCATAAAGTGCTGTGGTTGGGTCCACCAAGTATAGATTACTGATACGACCAGTGTATGCACAAGCGTATTGTTGGATTTGATCGGCGAATCGGGTTTGTTGATACCCATCCCGAAAGATACTACCCCAAGTGGAATTGAAAGCTGATTCTAATCGATCATCGAGTTCGACCAGCACCTTTTTTTCGGTCTCCATTCGTGTTTTGGCCGCCTCCGCTTCGTCCTTCAGCCGGGCCGCTTCCTGGTCCAGGGCCAGCAGGGCTTCGCGCGAAAGGCGTGGCGCCAGCAGGCGGCGATGCTCGTGGTTTCGCCTGAGGCTGTCCTCCACCAGGGAGAGATGCTGTTCGGATTTCCGGCGGATGGTTTCGAACCGAACAAAGTCCTGGAGTTCGCCTGCCTGCTCTTCCAATTGCTCCAAAGTGGAGGCCAACTCGGGAATCAGCAGCATGGTGTGCCAGGACACATTCTTCTTGGAGCGAAGAATATCTCCATAGATATGGTCGCCCACGTACATGACCTCTTCGCCGAAGGACTGCAGGTTGTCCTCCAGCCACAGGGCATTGCCGCCCATGAAGGCCTTGCTTTGGCCGGGCAGCGGCTGGGGGGGCAGGGTCTCCTGGAAAAAACCTGGTTTGCTGGCGCTTACCACAACCAGATCGAAATAATCGATCCAGTTGGGCCGGGCCGGGTCCTGGCCGTCCAGCAGGAACCGCAGCACCCCGTCGGTGAAGCTCCACTCGCTGTTGCTTAGGATGAACAGTTTTTTCCCGGCCCGCTGCCAGCGGTCCAGGGCGGCGGCCAGTTCGGGGTCGCGCAGGATGTAGAATTCCGGATTGGCCAGGATCTCGGCCTTCATGGCGCCGTTGCGGTGCGCGCTGTCGATGGCCCAGCGCACATCCTGGAACAGCTGTAGGCAATTCTTGCCGGTGATCCGGCCGTCGTCCAGGCCGTCCACCAGGACCGCGTAGAGGTGGCATTCGGGGATCTCGAACAGGGTGTCGATGCTGCGGAAACCGGCCCCGGAGGCCACCACCCGGCGCCGGCCGTAGGTCAGGTCGATCTTCTCCCGGCTCAGCGGCCGGCTGCCGTGGCAGGCCCGCACCACCTGGCGGGAACTGTCCAGCTTGAGCAGGTTGCCCCGGGCGCCGTCCAGCACCAGGCCGCGGATGGCGAACTCCGGGTCGAAGTGGGTGTTCAGCAGCCATTCGGGGTAGTTCCGTTCCTGCACCAGCAGCTGGGCGGAATAGCGGCAGGCCAGCTCCTCGATGGCGGGCGACCGGTAGTGGCTCAGGGTGTAGTCCATATCGAAGCCCATGGCCTTGATGTCGCGGAAATGGATGTTGCGCAGGGCGAACAGCTTGCGCGCATGGGGCAGCTTGGCGTCCTCGCCCTGCTCCACGAAGCGGGGAATCGGTAGAAGTGCGGAGATGACATTCTTCATGGAACCTGCCCAATGGGAACTGAAGCCCTGGCATGCCTGGCGGGGCACGGCTGCGCAGGCCAGCTTAGCAGCGCATGGGCAGATTGTGCTGGCACTTACGAGAAGTTATTCAACTTTCATGGCGAACGGTTTGAAACCCCGGTTCTTGAGCTTGAGCGCGGTGGCGTCGATGCTCTCCCGGGCCGCCGGCTGGGCCAGGCGGACCTTGTACAGCCCCTTGTCGGTGACGGTCACGGCGGGGAAGCCGCTGGCCCTGGCCTTGGCGACCATGCGCTGGGCCTCCTGGGGGTCGGGGGTGGAGATCAGCTGCAGGGTCCAGCGGACCGAGGGATCGCTTTTGGGCGGCGCTTCGGGTTTCGGCGGCGGGGGCACCCGCGTTTCCGCTGGAGGTGCCGGGGCCGGGGCGGGGGTCGGGGCCGGAGCGGCGGCGGGGCCGGCGGGG
>JARLGP010000198.1 GCA_031292735.1 Holophaga sp. | reverse complement strand
CGCGGCGGCGAAGGGCGCGGCGGCGAAGGGCGCGGCCCCGAGCACGAGCACGAGCATGAGATGCACCACCCCGATTAGGAGGGGCCCAGGATTCAAACGGTCATCACCGGCACCCGCCCCTGGACGATCAGCCGGGGCTCGGTCAGTGCCTGCACCGCCGCCACGGTCAGGCCCGGGGCCAGTTCCATCAGCCGCAGCCCGGCCGGGGTGACGTCCATGACCGCGTAGTCGGTGATGATGCGCTGCACGCACGCCACCCCGGTGAGCGGCAGGGTGCACTGGTTGAGGATCTTCGGCTCCCCCTTGCGGGACACGTGCTCCATGGTCACCACCAGCCGGCGGCTGCCCGCCGCCAGGTCCATGGCGCCGCCCATCCCCTTGACCATGGCGCCGGGGATCATCCAGTTGGCCAGGTCGCCCCGGGCCGAAACCTGCATGGCCCCCAGGATGGACAGGTCGATCTTGCCGGAGCGGATCATGGCGAACGAGTCGGCCGAGGAGAAGAAGGCGGCGCCGGGCAGCACGGTGACAGTCTGCTTGCCGGCGTTGATCAGGTCGGCGTCCACCTGGCCCTCTTCCGGAAACGGCCCCAGGCCGAGGATGCCGTTCTCCGACTGCAGCACCACCTCGATGCCCGGCGGAATGACGTTGGCCACCAGGGTGGGGATCCCGATGCCCAGGTTCACGTAGGTGCCGTCGCGCAGCTCCTGGGCCGCGCGCAGCACGATCTGGTCCCGGGTGAGCGGCATGGCTTCCTCCTAGCTGACGGTGCGCTTCTCGATGCGTTTTTCCCGGGGGGCCACCACGATCCGGTGCACGAACACCCCCGGGGTGTGGATCTGGTCCGGATCCAGCTCGCCCACCGGCACCAGTTCCTCCACTTCGGCGATGCAGACGTGTCCGGCGCCGGCGGCCAGCGGATTGAAGTTGCGCGCGGCCTTGCGGAACACCAGGTTGCCCATGCGGTCGCCCTTCCAGGCCGCCACCAGCGAGAAGTCGGCCTGGATGGCCCGCTCCAGCAGGTAGTGCCGGCCGTCGAATTCCCGAACCTCCTTGCCATCGGCCACCGGGGTGCCGTAGCCCGCCGGAGTGTAGAACGCCGGGATGCCGGAGCCCCCGGCCCGCATGCGCTCGGCCAGGGTGCCCTGGGGCACGAACTCCACCTCCAGCTCCCCGGCCAGGTAGCGCCGCTCGAACTCGCCGTTCTCCCCCACGTAGGAGGCGATCATCTTGCGGATCTGGCCGTTGCCCAGCAGCAGCCCCAGCCCCCAGTGGTCCACCCCGGCGTTGTTGGAGGCGCAGGTGAGCTCCCGCACCCCCTTGCGCACCAGCGCGGCGATCAGGTTCTCGGGAATCCCGCACAGGCCGAATCCGCCCACCACCAGGGTCGCCCGGTCGGGCACATCACGCACGGCCTCATCGGCGGAGGCCACCACTTTGTCCATCACCTTCGCACCCTCCCGCCGCTGTTCTGCGGGGAACAGGGTTGCACGGATTTTACCAAGCTGGAAGGCGTACCTTCAGGAACGGACCTTGAATATTTCCGAGAACTGGCGGACCGCGACGGGATCCCCCTCCCGCTGGATGGGCCCCAGGAAATCCTCGTAGTTGTTTTCGGCGAATTCCCCGCCCTTGGCCATGTTGCCCATGATGTAGGCCATGAACTCCTCTTGGCGGCGTTGGATGTACTTGCGGAACGGGCGGGTCACCACCCCCAGCAGGGCGCTGTCCAGGGTGGTCCAGGTCTGCAGCCGGCTCTGGAAGCCCCGGCTCCCTTCCCAGTATTTGTAGATCACCACCATCTTGGCGCCCACCGCGAACGGGTTGCCCATGCGCCATTTCTCCACCCGGCCCTCGATCAGGTAGACCCGCAGGCCCGGTTCCCGGAACGCCAGGGTCAGGGTGCCACGCAGTCCGTTGGCATCATCCACCACCAGGCCCCGGGCCGGCAGGGCGTGGGCGTAGAGCTTCGGCGCGAACTGGCACTCCCGCCACATGGCGGCGGCCACCCGCGGGTGGTCGAACAGCTTTTCCATGGTGGCCACCCGGACGCGGGTGGGCACGGTCTCGGTGCGGAAGGTGAAGTCGGGCCGCCGCACGATCTCCGCGGCCATGAGACGGTTGGGAAGGCTCATCCTGTCCAGCGGAACCTGGCCCCAGAGCGCCTGGGGCAAAAGCAAGAGGAGCAGCATCCAAGGCAGACCAAATACTTTCATGAGTCAACCCTAGCCCAGGATCCAGCGCAAAGCTAGCTGGGATAGGGTGAATCGCCCCATACCTTGGACAACGTCTCCAGGGCGTTCTCGAAATCATCGAAGACCTGGTTGGCGCTCTCCTCGGGAACGTCCTGGAACGTCGAGGCCCGGTAGAGTCGCACCACTTCCGCGGCCGCCGCCAGGCGGGGATCGGTCTCTTTTTTGGCTGGCTTCATGATGTGCCCCCGCAATGCGCTCTAGGATACCCTAGCCCATCAGATCCCGGACCGCAAAGCCGCCGCTCATGCCGTGCTTGCTGAGAACAAGCTGCCAGAGCTGCAGGTTCCGGGCCCGGAAGGCTCCGGCGCAGGACAGCAGGTAGTAGCTCCACATCCGGTAGAAGCGCTGGTCGAACGTGCCCTGCAGGGCGCTCCAGTGTTCGGTGAAATTCCGGTGCCAGGCCATGAGGGTGAGGTCGTAGTCGCTGCCGAAGTTGTGCCAGTCCTCCATGACGAAGCGGCCCTCCAGCGCCTGGCTGATCCCGGCCAGGGAAGGCACCTCGCCGTTGGGGAAGATGTACTTCTGGATCCAGGGGTCGGCCGCCGCCTTGAGCCTGCCGCCGCCGATGGTGTGCAGCAGGAACAGGCCGTCGTCGGCCAGCCGGTCGCGCACGATGTTCAGGAACGCGCGGTAGTTCTTGTGCCCCACGTGCTCGAACATGCCGATGGAGGCCACCCGGTCGAAGGTTTCCGCGGGCAGGTCGCGGTAGTCCTGCAGCCGGATGGTCACCGGCAGGCCCTTGCAGGCCTCCTGGGCGAACTGCTGCTGGGGCGCGGACAGGGTGACGCCCACCACTTCCACCCCATGGTTGCGCGCGGCGTGCCGGGCCAGGGAGCCCCAGCCGCAGCCGATATCCAGCAGGCGCATGCCCGGCTTCAGCATGAGCTTCCGGCACACCAGCTCCAGTTTGTTCTCCTGGGCCTGCTCCAGGGTGGCGGCCCCGTGCCAGTAGGCGCAGCTGTAGTTCATGCCGGGATCCAGCATGGCCTGGAACAGCTCGTTGCCCAGGTCGTAGTGGCGGAACGCCACCTGCCAGGAGCGGCGCCGGCTCTGGAAGTTGAACAGCCGGTGCGCCACCGCCCGGAGCGCCAGCCCGGGAGTCAGCTTCAGGCACTCCTCCACTCCGGCCCGCAGCAGCCGCGCGAAGAACTCGTCCAGCCGCGGGCTGTCCCACCAGCCGTCCATGTAGGCCTCGCCCATGCCCAGGTTGCGCTGGTCCCAGGCCCGCTGGTAGAAACGGGGATCGTGCACCTGGATATCCCAGGGCTTGGTTCCGTCCGCGGCTATGCCTGCCATGGACAACAGCTGATCCACTGCTTCGCGCATCGGGATCTCCTCATTCACGAGGGCCATGGTCCTTCGGCCCGGCGAAAAATCATGGGCTTGGCATGATGTTATCGACCTGGGGGAAGCACCAGCGGTCTGATAGGTATCATCATAGACAGATCTTACGGCTGTTCAATGGCAAGAATTCGGAACGGCCGCAATGATCAGTAAATTGCTTTCCCACCTGATGCCGTCCACCGCGGAAGCCTTCGGCCGCCCGCCGCGGAAGGGGCTTCCAGGTGCCTGGCCGGGGCAGACGGTGGTGCGGCCCGCCCGCGGCAACCGCGCGCCCGGAACCCGGGCGGCGGCTACCTGGCGGTGCCGTTCAATGGCCCCGGCCTGGACGATCTCAGCAGGGACCTTGGGCGTTCATGGCTTCGTTCAATTCCTGGATGAACCGGTCGGCGTCCTTCACGCCCTTGAGCTCCAGCAGCTTGCCGAACGTGCCCGGAAACGCTCCGGAGCAGCTGAACGGCGAGAACCCGTGCTGGATGCACCAGACCAGGACGCCGGGAATCCGCATGAGGTCTTCCACCTGGGTTTCGCGCGTGATCATGCCGGCTCCCGAATCGGAGGCGGGACGGTCGCCCGTCCCGCCTGCGACCGACTAGTACATCCCTACCTTGTTTTCATCCAGGCTGATGAAGATGTTCTTCGTCTGGGTGAGGTGTTCGAGGATCATCTTGTGGGTCTCGCGGCCGATGCCGGACTTCTTGTAGCCGCCGAAGGGAGCGTGGGCCGGCAGGTTGTTGTAGTTGTTGACCCACATGCGGCCGGTTTCCACGGCGTTGGCCACCCGCAGGGCCCGGTTGATGTCCTTGGTCCAGACCGCGCCGCCCAGGCCGTACTCGCTGTCGTTGGCCATGGCGACCACTTCCGCCTCGTTCTTGAACTTGATGAAGGTGGCCACGGGCCCGAAGATCTCCTCCTGCGCGATCCGCATCTTGTTGTTGGCCCCGGCCAGGATGGTGGGCTGCATGAAGAAGCCCTTGTCCAGCCCGCCGGTGGTGATGCGCTTGCCGCCGCAGGCCAGCTTGGCGCCTTCCTTCATGCCCACTTCCACGTAGGCCAGGATCTTCTGCAGCTGGTCGCCGTTGACGATGGCGCCCATCTGGGTGTCCTTCTCCCAGGGCAGGCCCACCTTCACCTTGTTGAAGGCGGCCACGCACTCGGCCAGGAACCTGTCGTAGATGTCCTCATGCACGAACACCCGGGAGCCGGCGCAGCAGACCTGGCCCTGGTTGAACAGGATGCCCATCAGCACGCCT
>JARLGP010000197.1 GCA_031292735.1 Holophaga sp. | reverse complement strand
TAACGGCGTCTCTGCCCGGCCTGGGTGGTGGGGGTGCTGTCCGGCGCCCACGACCGCGCCCGGCTGCTGCAGAACCCCCATACCCATCTGCTGGGGAGCGTCGCCGACCTCCCTGAACTTCTGGGCTGAATTCAGCGTCCCCCCCTTGTCATCTGATATATGATATATCAGATGACCACCGACTCCTTTGTCCAGCCCCTCCAGACCCGCTCCCTTCGCGAGCAGGTGTACGAGTACCTGCGGGAGGCCATGAACCACGGCGAACTGCAGCCCGGGGCCTTCCTGGACCTGAACGCCATCGCCGGCCGGCTGGGCATCAGCCGCACCCCGCTGCGCGAGGCCCTGCTCCAGCTGGAGGCCCAGGGCTTCGTCACGGTGCTGGCGCGCCGGGGCTTCCGGCTGAACTCCCTTACCCTGGACGACATCCGCCACTACTACGAGATCATCGGCGCCCTGGAGGCGGCCACCCTGAGGGACCACGGCGCCGCGCTCACCGGCGCGGACCTGCAGCGGATGCGGGCCCTGAACGACGCCATGGGCGAGGCGATCGCCGGCAACGACTTCGACCGCTACTACGACCTGAACCTGGCCTTCCACGATACCTACCTGGGCCTGAGCGACAACAAGGCCCTGCTCGCCCTGGTGGGCTCCCTGAAGCAGCGGCTCTACGACTGGCCGCGCCGGTCCGGCTTCATCAAGACCTGGGAAGAGCATTCCATCGCCGCCGAGCACACCCGCTTCCTGGACCTGCTGGAGCGCGGCGCGCTGCGGGAAGCGGCGGCCTTCCTGCAGGAGGTGCACTGGTCCTTCCAGGTGCAGGAGCACTTCATCCACGACTACTATTTCGCCCCGCAACCCCAGGAACCGGCATGACCCAAGGCTCGGTCTTCAACCTCCAGCGCTTTTCCACCCAGGACGGTCCCGGGCTGCGCACCACCGTGTTCATGAAGGGCTGCCCGCTGTCCTGCCTCTGGTGCCACAACCCGGAAAGCCAGGCGGCCGGGGACCAGATCCTGCGCCTGGAGAACCGCTGCATGGCCTGCGGCCTGTGCAGCGAGGAGGACCTGGCCGGGCGCAGCGGCCGGGTCCTGACCGGGGGCGACCTGGAAGCCTGCCCCACCGGGGCGCTGCAGCAGGCGGGCCAGGAGCTGGACCCGGCCGCCCTGGTGCGCCAGCTGCTGCGGGACCGGGTGTTCTTCGACGAGTCCGGCGGCGGGGTGACCTTTTCCGGCGGGGAACCGCTCATGCAGGCCCCGTTCCTGGTGGAGGCCCTGGGCCGGCTGCGGGCCGAAGGGGTGCACACCGCGCTGGACACCTGCGGGTTCGCCCCCTGGAGCACCCTGCGGGAGGCGGCGGGCCTGGCCTCGCTGGTGCTGTACGACCTCAAGCTGATGGACGACGCCCGCCACCGGGAGGCCACCGGCCAGTCCAACCGCGTCATCCTGGACAACCTGGAAGCCCTGTGCGGGATCCACCCGGAGGTCTGGATCCGGGTGCCGATCATCCCCGGATGCAACGACGACCTGGCCAACCTGGAGGCCGCGGCGCGGTTCCTGGCGCCCCTGGCCGGGATCCGCCAGGTGGACCTGCTGCCCTACCACCGCATCGGCGAGGCCAAGTTCGCCCGCATGGGCCGGGACTATGCCCTTGCCGGGCTGCGGCCGCCCACCCCTGAACGAATGGAGGCCCTGGCCGCGGTGTTCCGCGCCCGGGGCCTCGCCACCCACATCGGAGGCCACCCTTGAGTGAACGCACTGAACGGCTTCGCCAGGAGAGTCTGGCGGCGGTCCCTTCCATCACCGGCGAGCGGGCCGGAATCGTCACCCGCTTCTACCGGGAGAACTTCGGCAAGTTCAGCATGCCGGTGCTGCGGGCCATGAACTTCCGCGCCATCGTCGAGCAGAAGGAGCTCTGGCTGGGCGAAGGCGAGCTGATCGTCGGCGAGCGCGGCCCCCGGCCCAAGGCGGTGCCCACCTTCCCGGAGCTCACCTGCCACAGCGTGGAGGACCTGGAGATCCTGGACTCCCGGCCGCTGACCCGGTACCGGGTGGATCCGTCGGTGATCGAGCTGTACCGGCGGGAGGTGATCCCCTACTGGAAGGGCCGCTCCATGCGCGAGCAGATGTTCGCCCAGCTGCCCCAGGAGTGGCTCGACGCCTACGAGGCCGGCTGCTTCACCGAGTTCATGGAGCAGCGCGCCCCGGGCCACACCGGGGCCGACGGCAAGATCTACCGCAAGGGCATGGAGGACTTCAAGGCCGACATCGGCGCGGCCATCGCCGGGCTGGACTTCGCGCATGACCCCGAAGCCCTGGACCGGCGCGAGGAGCTGCAGGGCATGGCCATCTCCTGCGACGCCGTGGTGCACTGGGCCCAGCGCTACGCCGAGCTGGCCGAAGCCAGGGCGGCCGGCGCCGACCCGGCGCGCCGGGCCGAGCTGCTGAAGATCGCCGATGTCTGCCGCCGGGTTCCCCGGCAGGCCCCCCGGGATTTCCAGGAGGCCCTGCAATACTACTGGTTCTGTCACCTCGCCATCGTCACCGAGCTGAACGGCTGGGACGCCTACAGCCCGGGCCACCTGGACCAGCACCTCTGGCCCTTCTACCAGCGCGGGCTGGCGGACGGCAGCCTCACCCGCGACCGGGCCAAGGAGCTGCTGCAGTGCTTCTTCATCAAGTTCAACAACCACACCGCCCCGGCCAAGCAGGGGGTGACCGCGGCGGAAAGCGGCACCTTCACGGATTTCGCCAACATCAACCTGGCCGGCCTGCTGCCGGACGGATCCGACGGCTCCAACGAACTCACCCACCTGCTGCTGGAGATCATCGAGGAGATGCACCTGCTGCAGCCCAGCAGCAACATGCAGGTCTCCCGCAAGACCCCCGACGTGGTGGTGAAGCACGCCCTGAAGGTGATCCGCCAGGGCTACGGCTTCCCCTCCCTGTTCAACGCCGATTCGGTGGTGGAAGAGCAGCTCCGCCAGGGCAAGACCCTGGAGGACGCCCGGGAGGGCGGCTGCACCGGCTGCGTGGAGGTGGGCGCCTTCGGCAAGGAGGCCTACATCCTCACCGGTTACTTCAACCTCATGAAGATGCTGGAACTGGCCCTGCACGACGGCATCGACCCGAGGACCGGCAAGCGCCTGGGCACCCGCACCGGCGACCCGGCCGGCTTCAAGAGCTGTGACGACCTGTTCGCCGCCTTCGAGGCCCAGACCCGGCACCTGCTGGACATCAAGGTGCGCGGCAACCAGCTGATCGAGAGGCTGTTCGCCACCCGCATGCCGCACACCTTCCTGTCGGTGATCACCGACGACTGCATCACCCGGGGCAAGGACTACAACGCCGGCGGCGCCCGCTACAACAACACCTTCATCCAGGTGGTGGGCATCGGCAGCGTCACCGACAGCCTGTCCGCGCTCAAGGACGTGGTGTTCGAGCGGGGCGAGCTGACCCTGCCGCGCTTCATCCAGGTGCTGGACAGCGATTTCAAGGGCATGGAGCCGCTGCGCCAGCGGACCCTGAACAAGACCCCCAAGTACGGCAACGACAACGACTTCGCCGACGACCTGATGACCCGCACGTTCGCCATGCTGTTCTCGGCCATCGACGGCCGGCCCAACACCAAGGGCGGGGCCTACCGGGTGGAGATGCTGCCCACCACCTGCCACGTCTACTTCGGCGAGGTGTGCGGGGCCTCCCCGGACGGCCGGCGCAGGGGCCTGCCCCTGTCCGAGGGCATCAGCCCGGTCCAGGGCGCCGACCGCAACGGCCCCACCGCCGTGCTCCGCTCCGCCGCCAAGATGGACCACGTGAAGACCGGCGGCACCCTGCTCAAC
>JARLGP010000196.1 GCA_031292735.1 Holophaga sp. | reverse complement strand
GCTGGTGGCGCTGCCGGAGGAGCGCTGCCCCCGGTGCGCCCTGCCGCACGGGGCGGCCTGCGCCGAGCCGGTGGCCTGGAGCGCCGGGGACGCGCTCTGGGACTACCGCGGCGGCCGGCCCGCGCTGGGCGCGCTGCTGGTGCCCGCCATCAAGCGCGGGGAGCCGGGCTGGAAGGCCGCCCTGCTGGAGCGGGCCCGCCGGGCCGCCCTGCCGGACTTCGCCTGGGCGGCCGATCTGGTCTGCGCCGCCCCCACCTCCCTGCCCCGGCGCTGGCTGCGCGGCTTCGACCTGGCGGAGGAGGCCGCGGCCATGTTCGCCCACCGGCTCGGCAAGCCGTACCGCCCGCTGCTGCGCAAGGCCTGGTTCGCCGCCGTCCAGGCCGGCCAGAGCCAGGGGCGGCGGCGGCGCCTGCCCGCCTCGGCGGTGGGCGTGCGCCGGGGCCGGCAGCTGCATGGGGAAACCGTGCTGCTGGTGGATGACGTGTGGACCACCGGCACCACCCTGCTGCGCTGCGCCCAGGCCCTGAAACGGGCCGGGGCGGGGGATCTGGCGGTGCTCACCCTGTTCCGCGCCTTGTGACTTTTCAAAACGTGATCCTGCAAGGGCCTTTTTTTGGATAGACTGCGCGCACATGGTCTTGAGGCCATGCTCCCGCACGCTGGAGGCTGGATGGCGCTGGACACGATTGTCGTCGGGGCAGGGGTCGCGGGGCTGGAGTGCGCCCGCAGGCTGCAGCGGGCCGGACAAAGGGTGGTGGTGCTGGAAAAGGGGCCGCGGATCGGCGGCCGCTGCGCAACCCGGCGCTTCGAGGGGCAGGCGGTGGACATGGGGCCGATGTTCTTCCACGGCCACGATCCGGAGTTCCTGGAGGCCCTGGGCGAGGTGGCCGGGGCCACGGTGCTGGAAGGCTGGCCCTTGCGGGTGGAGGGCGGCGGCTCGCCCTGCCAGCCGGATGCCCTGGACGGCCGCAGCCGCCGGTTCGCCTTCGCCGAGGGCATGAGCGCGTTCCCCCAGCACCTGGCGGCCGGCCTCAACGTGCGGCTGCAGACCACGGTGACCCGGATCCGGGCGTCGGCCGGGGAGTTCGAGGTGACCGCCGGGGACGGCACCGGCTTCCTGGCCCGGAACCTGGTGCTGGCGCTGGCCCTGGAGGAGACCCGGGCGCTGCTGAGCACGCTGCCGGCCAGCTCCGAGCTGGTGAGCGTCCAGGCCCTGCTGGCCATGTTCTTCAGCGTGCCCTCGCTCACCGTGGTGGCCGGCTACCCGCTGGACACCGAGGCGCCGCCCTGGGACCTGCTCTATCCCGAGTCGTCCGAGGTGCTGCAGCTGATCGCCCACGATTCCGCCAAGCGCCGGGATCCGCGCTTCCTCACCCTGGTCTGCCAGGCCCGGCCCCGGTGGTCCCGCATCCGGCTGGACCAGCCCATGGTGGAGTGGTCGCCGGAACTGGTGGAGGCGGTGGGGGCGGTGCTGGGGCCCTGGGCGCTCAAGCCGCTCTGGACCTTCCCGCACCGCTGGCGCCACGCCCGGGTGGACCGCTCCAGCGAGCTGGCCCATCCGGTGCGGGTCACCCTGGCCGAGGGCCAGGCCCTGGGCCTGGCCGGGGACGTGTTTGCCGCCGGCGGAGGGGTCCAGGCGGCGTGGTTGTCGGGGGCGCGGCTGGCCTCCCTGCTGCAGGAGGAGAAGGCATGAGCACCCTGGACGAGCGGCTGAACGAACTGGTGGAACGTGACCGGGAGCACGAATGTCCGGGCTTCGGTCCGGACCGGGTGTGCGTCCGGGTGGTGGCGGTGGCCAAGCTGCCCAGCCGGTTCGGCGATTTCCGGGTGGTGGCGTTCTGGAACAACCGGGACCAGAAGGACCACCTGGCCATCGTCCACGGCGACGTGATCGGCGCCGAGGACGTGGCCACCCGCATGCACTCGGAGTGCCTGACCGGCGACGTGCTGGGCTCCCTGCGCTGCGACTGCCGGGACCAGCTGGAGACGGCCCTGACCCGGATCGGCGCGCTGGAGCGCGGGGTGGTGCTGTACCTGCGCCAGGAGGGCCGCGGCATCGGCCTGGCCAACAAGATTCGCGCCTACGCCCTGCAGGACCGGGGGCTGGACACGGTGGAGGCCAATCTGGCGCTGGGCTTCCGGGACGACGAGCGGGACTACGCCGTGGCCGCGCACATGCTGCACAGCCTGGGCATCGGCTCGATCCAGCTGATGACCAACAACCCCGACAAGATCAGCCAGTTGCAGAAGTACGGGGTGAAGGTGAGCCGCCGGCTGCCCCACCTGCTGCCGCCCAACCCGCACAACCGGTTCTACCTGGAGACCAAGGCGCGCCGCTCCGGGCACTTCATCGACTTCAGCGGCACCCCGCATCTCCAGGAGCAAAGCGACCCGGTGCTGGTGGAAGGCATGCCGGATTAATAAACTATATTTATGACAACGAGGTCTTCTTCTATTACAATTTGAGTTCCATAACCTTGGAGGCACCACATGAAACTCACCACCATCCTCGCCGCCGGCCTTCTGCTTTCCGCGGCTCCCATGGCCATGGCCAACGTCAACATCCAGAAGGATGCCAACGCCAAGAAGGACGGCACCACCTACACCTGCAAGACCTGCCACAGCGCCCTGCCCGGCACCAAGGCCAACCTCAACGACACCGGCAAGAAGTTCATCAAGAAGTAGACCGGCCGATTCCAGAAGGAAGGCGCCCACCTCGCGGTGGGCGCCTTCTTTGCTATTCCAGGCCGAAGCTGGAGGTTTCCAGCTCCTTCTTGACCGCGGCCATGAACAGGTCGGCGGTGGCGCCGTCGATGAGGCGGTGATCGAAGCTCAGGGCGCTGAACATGGTCTCCCGGATGGCGATGGCGTCCTGCCCGTCGGCGTCGGTGATCACCACCGGGCGCTTCTTCACCGCGCCCATGCCCATGATGGCCACCTGGGGCTGGTTGATCACCGGCAGGCCGAAGGTCTCGCCGTACGACCCGGGGTTGGTGATGGTGAAGGTGCCCTCCTGGATCTCCTCCGGCTTGAGCTGCTTGCCGCGGGCGCGGGCGGCCAGGTCGTTCACCGCCAGGGCCAGCCCGGCCAGGTTCAGCTGGTCGGCGTTCTTGATCACCGGCACGATCAGGCCCCAGTCCAGGGACACCGCCACGCCGATGTTGATGTCCAGCTTGTAGACGACGCTGTCCCCGTCCACCGAGGCGTTGACCATGGGGAAGGCGCGCAGGGCCTTGGCCACCGCCATCAGGGCGAAGGGCATGAAGGTGAGCTTGGTGCTGTAGGCCTTTTCGAAGGCCGCGCGGTTGCGGGCCCGCAGGCGGGACACATGGCTCATGTCCAGTTCGAACACGGTGTACACGTGCGCGCTGGTGTGCTTGGACGCCACCATGTTGTCGCTGATCAGCTTGCGCATGCGGGTCATGGGCTCCACCTTCACCCGCTCGCCCGGGGCGAAGGCGGGGGCGGCCGGCCGCGCCGGGGCAGGGGCAGGGGACCGGGG
>JARLGP010000195.1 GCA_031292735.1 Holophaga sp. | reverse complement strand
GGGACTACCTGCTCGCGCTGGACCAGGGCACCACCAGCTCCCGGGCCATCCTGTTCGACGCCGCCGGCCGCAGCGTCGGCGCGGCCCAGAAGGAGTTCCGCCAGATCTTCCCCCGGCCGGGCTGGGTGGAGCACGACCCCATGGAGATCTGGGGCAGCCAGAGCGGCGTGGCCCGGGAGGTGCTGGAGCAGGCCGGGGTGCGCCCCGCACAGGTGGCCGCCATCGGCATCACCAACCAGCGGGAGACCACCATCGTCTGGGACAAGGCCACCGGCCGGCCCATCCACAACGCCATCGTCTGGCAGTGCCGGCGCACCGCCGGCATCTGCGCCGAGCTCAAGGACCAGGGGCTGGAGCCGTACATCCGGGAGACCACCGGACTGGTGCTGGAC
Organism: Holophaga sp.; assembly: GCA_031292735.1. The sequence goes on along the minus strand of JARLGP010000195.1, from coordinate 6,222 downwards.
GCCTACTTCTCCGGCACCAAGCTGAAGTGGATCCTCGACCAGGTGCCGGGCGCCCGGGAGCGCGCCAGGAACGGCGAGCTGCTGTTCGGCACCGTGGACACCTGGCTCATCTGGAACCTCACCCGGGGCCGGGTCCACGTCACCGACTACTCCAACGCCTCGCGCACCATGCTGTTCGACATCCAGACCCTGCAATGGGACGCCCGGCTGCTGGAGGCCATGGCCATCCCGGCCTGCATGCTGCCCGAGGTGAAGCCCTCCAGTTGCGTCTACGGCCACACCGACCCGCACACCTTCGGCGGCGCCGGGATCCCCATCGCCGGCGACGCCGGCGACCAGCAGGCCGCCCTGTTCGGCCAGGCCTGCTTCTCCGAAGGCATGGCCAAGGCCACCTACGGCACCGGCTGCTTCCTGCTCATGAACACCGGCACCCGGCGGGTGGCCTCCCGCAACGGCCTGCTGAGCACCGTCGCCTGGGGGGTGGACGGCCAGGTGGAGTACGCCCTGGAGGGCAGCATCTTCATGGCCGGCGCGGCCATCCAGTGGCTGCGGGACGAGATGAAGCTGATCCAGACCGCCGCCGAGTCCGAGACCCTGGCCACCGCGGTGGCCGACAGCCAGGGGGTCTACGTGGTGCCCGGGTTCGCCGGGCTGGGCGCCCCCCACTGGGACATGTACGCCCGCGGCACCATCGTCGGGCTCACCCGCGGCAGCGGCCGCAACCACGTGGTGCGCGCCACCCTGGAGGCCATCGCCTACCAGGTGCGCGACGTGCTCGCGGCCATGGAGGACGATTCCGGGATCCGGCTGCGCGCCCTCAAGGTGGACGGCGGCGCGGTGGCCAACAACTTTCTCATGCAGTTCCAGAGCGACCTGCTGGGTGTGCCGGTGGAGCGGCCGGTGGTGACCGAGACCACCGCCCTGGGCGCCGCCTTCCTGGCCGGGCTGGCGGTGGGCTTCTGGCGCGACCGCGCCGCCATCGCCGCCCAGGGGCGGCTGGAGCGCAGCTTCCTGCCGGTCATGGCGGAGGCGGAACGGGAGCGGAACTACGCCGGCTGGAAGCGCGCAGTGGCGCGGGCGCTCCGCTGGGAGGAACCTTAGAGGGTGTCAGTAGGCGGACAGGTACTTGTCCAGCTCCCAGGGGGTGACCTCCAGCCGGTAGTCCTCCCATTCCAGCCGCTTGGCGGAAATGAAGCGGTCGCACAGGTGCGCGCCCAGGGCCTGGCGGATCACCTCGTCGCCCTCCAGCGCCTCGATGGCCTCGGCCAGGGAGCCGGGCAGTACGTTCAGGGCGGTGCGGCGCTCGGCCTCGGACAGCATGTGGAGGTTCTCCTCGCTGGATTCGGGCACCGGCAGCTCGCGCCGGATGCCGTCCAGGCCCGCCGCCAGCATCACCGCCAGCGCCAGGTACGGGTTGCAGCTGGGATCCGGGCAGCGCAGCTCGATGCGGGTGGAGCCGGCCGCGTGGGAGCGGGGGATGCGGATCAGGGCGGAGCGGTTGATGCGGCCCCAGCTGATGAACACCGGGGCCTCGTAGCCGCCCAGGCGCTTGTAGGAGTTCACCAGCGGCGCCAGCACCGCGCACATGCCCCGGGCGTGCAGCAGCTGGCCGGCCATGAAGCGCTTGGCCAGGGTGGACAGCCCGTGGCTGTCGCCGGGGTCGGAAAAGGCGTTGGAGCCGTTGGCGGCGAAGCACAGGCTCTGGTGGATGTGCATGCCGCTGCCGGCGATGCCGCGGATCGGCTTGGGCATGAAGGTGGCGTAGAGGCCCAGCTGCTGGGCCAGGGTCTTCAGCACCACCCGCACGGTGACGATGTTGTCGGCGGTCTTCAGGGCGTGGTCGAAGCGGAAATCCATCTCGTGCTGGCCCGGGGCGATCTCGTGGTGCATGGCCTCGGCCTCGATGCCGAAATGGGCCAGGGTCTCGGTCATCAGCCGCCACAGGCCGGCGGCCACCAGGTTGGTGGGCTGGTCGAAGTAGCTGGCGCGGTCCACCGGCACGGGCGGGATGAGGCTGTTGTCCGGGCCCGGCTTGAGCAGGAAGAACTCCAGTTCCGGCCCGGCGTAGTAGTGGAAGCCCATCTGCTCGGCCTGCTTCAGCACGCTGCTGAGCACGGCCCGGGGGTCGCCCAGGAACGGCTGGCGGTCGGGGGTGAACACGTTGCAGATGAGCCGCGCGGTGGCTTCGCTGCCTTCCAGCCAGGGCAGCACCGCGAAGGTGGCCAGGTCCGGCACCAGGTGCATGTCGCTTTCGGCGATGCGGGCGAAGCCCTCGATGGCGGAGCCGTCGAACCAGATGCCGTGGTTGAGGGTGGCCGCCAGCTCCGCCACCGGGATGGTGACGTTCTTCACCGCGCCGGCCACATCGGTGAACTGCAGGTCCACGAACTGGATCCGGCTTTCCTGGACGCGGGCCAGGATCGCTTCGGGGGTTTGGGTGGGGATTGGAGGCGTCATTTGTGCAGGGCCTGGAGACCGAAACCGATTACGACCAGAACAAGCAATACCACGAGTCCCATCAGCACCGATACCAGGATCGGCGAGCGCCAGAACGGCGTCTTCCCGGCGGTCGCGGCCACCCGGTCCAGGATCCGCAGGTCCACGTTCTCCGGGTGGTCCAGGTCCTCCATCAGGGCGTGCATGTCCGGGCAGCGCTGGGCGGGGTCGCGCTGCATGGCCCGGGCCACCACCGCCGCCAGCTCGGCCGGGATGGCCGGCTCGCCCTGGTCCAGCCGGGGCACGTTGCCCTGCAGGTGCAGGGCCATCACCGCCATCGGGTTGTCGCCCTCGAACGGCAGGTGGCCGGAAAGCAGCTCGAACAGCATGGTGCCCACCGCGTAGACGTCGGTGCGCTTGTCGCCCCGGTGCCCCTCGATCTGCTCTGGGGCCATGTAGTCCGGGGTGCCGGCCGCTCCGCTGAGGCTGGCGTAGGTCACCCGGTAGGCCTGTTTGGTCAGGGCCAGGCCGAAATCCAGGATCACCGGATCCCCTTCGGGGGTGATCAGGATGTTCTCCGGCTTGATGTCCCGGTGGATGATCTCGTGGTCGTGGCAGTGGGCCAGGGCGTCGGCGATCCTGCGGATCAGCGCCACCGCCTCGGCCGCGGGCATGGGGGCGCGGGCCTGGACCAGCTCGCGCATGGACTGGCCGGTGATCAGCCGGGTCACCAGGTAGGGGGTGGCGTTGAACTGGCCCGAGCCCACCCCCTTCTGGATGGCCGGGTGGTCGAGGGTGCGCATCACCTCCAGTTCCCGCTGGAAGCGCTCGTACTGGGCGGGGTCGCCGATGGACGCCCGGTTGGGGATCTTCAGCACCACCTCCTTCCCGCTGAGGAAGTCGTAGGCGCGGTAGATGTCGCTCATCCCGCCCTGGGCGATGTGGGCGCTGATCTGGTAATGGTCGAACTGATCGCCGATCTGGAGCATAGGACGGTCTCTGGCCTTACGGAAGGAAGCGGATGGATGCCTGTGCTGGAAGTATAAAGGGGATTTGCGCGGGGATCGGGGTCATCTGCCGAACACCCGCCGGAACCAGGCCCGCCGCGGGGTTTCCTCCGGCTCTCCGGCCAGGGCGCGCAGGCGCAGGGTGAGCAGGGACAGGTTGTCGTCGCTGCCGCCGCGCAGCGCCGCCGCCAGGACGGCCCGGTTGAAGGCTTCCAGGGAGGGCTGGGCCGCGGCGTGCTCGGCCAGTTCCTGGTCCTCCACGAAGCCCCACACCCCGTCGGTGCACAGCACGATCCGGTCGCCGGGCAGCACTGCCACCGAGAAGATGTCCGGCTGGACGAACAGCTCCAGGCCCAGGCACTTGTCCAGCACCGAGCGCTGCTGGTGGCCGCGCACCTTGTCCCTGGACAGCAGGTGCAGGCGCACCAGTTCGCCCACCCGGGTGTGGTCCTGGGTCAGGCAGGTGGCTTCCCGGTCCCGCACCAGGTAGGCCCGGCTGTCGCCCACGTGGGCCACGTGCAGGGTGTGGCCGGACAGGTGCACCGCGGTGAGGGTGGTGCCCATCCGGCCCGCCCCCATGCGATGGGCCATCTGGTAGATGCCCAGGTTGGCGTCCTGCACCCCCTGCCGGAGCCGCTGCGGGGCCGGCCCCTGGCTGGCGTAGAAGGTCTTGAACAGCACCTCCAGCGCCAGCGCGCTGGCGATGCCGCCGTGGGCGTAGCCGCCCATGCCGTCAGCGATGCCATACAGGTGGCCGTGCTGGACCGTGAGCTCGTCGTCGGGGCGGCAGAACCGGATGGCGTCCTGGTTGTCCTGGCGCACCTGGCCGGTGTCGGAGAGGCCGTGGCTCTCGATATCCGGCGCCTCATCCGGCATCGGATGCCAACAGGGCCCGCTTTTGCGTCTTGCTGTTCCACACCAGGTAGACCCCGCTCACCGCGGCCCAGCAGGCGGTCATCCAGAGGGCGAAGCGGGTGGCGTTGGCCGACACCCCGGGGGTCCGCAGCCCGATCACCACGATGCCCACCAGCAGGGCCAGGTTGCCCAGCAGGCCCAGCAGCGGGATGATCGCGTGCTTGACGCTGTGGAAGCCGCTCTGGCCGGCGAAGGCGACGAAGGTCAGGCCGCAGATCAGGCCGTAGAGGATGAAGGTGCCGATGTTGGAGGCCAGGGTGATGCCGGTGAGCGCGGTGACGTTGCAGACCCCCACCGCGCCGAGGATGGCGGAAACCCCCACCAGCAGCCAGACGCCCTTGTGCGGGGTGGCGTGCCTGCCGTGCAGCGCGCCCATCACGCTGGGCATCTCCTTGTCCTGGGCCATGGCGAAGCTGATCCGCACCGCCGTGTTCATGGCTGCCAGGGTGGTGCCCAGCACCGCCAGGGCCACCGTGAGGGCGATCACGATCATGAGCATGAAGCCGTTGCCGCCCAGCATGGCGTCGCCGATCATGCGGATCATGTCGCCGATGGGGGCGCCCGAGGCGGCCACCGCGGCCATGCCGGTGGTGCGGGTGCCGTCGGCCGCCACGTTCACCAGCTTTTCGCAGACCGCGAAGTTGGCGGCGAAGTACTCCAGCAGGTAGGCGAACACCCCCTGGATCACCAGCGAGAGGATGATGCCCCGGGGAATGTCCTTCTTGGGGTTCTTGGCTTCCCCGGCCAGGGAGGTGGAGGATTCGAAGCCCACCAGGATCAGCATGGCGATGGTGGACTGGAACAGCATCGCCCCGAGGCTGTGGGGGAACACGATGGACAGGGCGTGCGGATGGGCCCAGTGGGTGGCGTGCAGCGGGTTCTTGATCCGGAACAGGATCGCCAGGATGCTGAAGCCCACCAGCGACACCAGCTGGATGACGTTGATGACGATGGCCAGGTTGGTGGAGCCGGTGATGCCGCGCACGGCGATGAAGCCCACCGCCGCCGAGAACAGCACCGCGATCAGGATCTGGGCCCCGATGGGAATGCTGAGGTTGAACTGGCCCAGCACATAGGTGACCAGGGTGGCCATCATGGCCACCATCACCCCGGGGTAGACCCAGTAGAACAGGTGGGCGGCCCAGCCGGTGGCGAACTTGGCCAGGCGGGCGAAGCGCCGGTGGCTGGACTGGTCGCGGTCCAGGAAGGCCTTTTCGGCGAAGTAGTAGGACCCGCCCGCGCCGGCTTCCGGATAGCGCCGGGCCAGTTCGGCGAAGGCCAGGGCGGTGAGGAAGGCCACCCCCAGGGCGGCCACGATGCCGGTCCACATGTCGGTGTCGCCGCCGCTGTTGGCGGCCTGGACCTGCATGGTGATCCATAGGAAGGCGCCCGGGGCGATCAGCGCCATGGCGTTCACGGTCACGCCGGTCAGGCCCAGGGTCTTTTTCAGGGTAGGAGCTGGGGTTGTCATGGGACCTCCGTTAAAGGGTCGTGAAAAAAGGTCCATCGCCCGGCGAGGATGGGATCCAGGCCCGGGTGAAAGGCGGGTATGGGGACAGACTTGGCAGGAGCCGTGCCAAGGTTGGGCAAATCTGGAGGGGAAATAATCTAAGTTGTTTAGAACAATATTGTTATAAATTAATCGCTGGTGTGCGAGTCATCGATCTTGATGACAGAAATGTAGTTATGAATTTATTTTATTACAAATTTGTAGGGTCCAGGTGAGCACCGTTCCGTCATGGTGCTTCATTCGGCAGGTGGCTGACCGACCGCATGGCAAGCTCGATGACAAAAAAAACAATGCGGAGGGGGGGGGGGGGGGGGGGGGGGGGGGGGGGGGGGGGGGGGGTGGGGGGGGGGGGGG
>JARLGP010000005.1 GCA_031292735.1 Holophaga sp. | reverse complement strand
TGCCTTCGGAAAAGGAGGTGGCGGCCAAGCCTTAGAGGGTGTGTGCGAATTAGGAGGCACCGCCCTTCGGGTGATGGCAGCGGGCCCAGCATCTCGGCGTCAGGCTCGTCGGCCGATGACCCGCATCGGCTTTCCTCGCCTTCCTTGATCTGCCGGGCCCGGTGCTATCATCGCGGGGCCTCCTAATTAGCACACACCCTCTTAGGCTATTCCAGTCTCAAGCGGGCCTTCAGCAGGGGTGTCGCACCCCGGCTGGCCTCGAGTTCCGCGCCTCCCGCCATGCGCACCAGGGCGCGGCTGCCTCCCCCGGAAGCCCGGATGCCCAGCACCGCCTCGGGCCGGATCAGGAGATGGCGGTGGATCCGCAGCAGGCCGGCTTCGGGGAAGAAAGCTTCGGCTTCCCCCAGCGTCTTCCACTTGGTCTGGAACCGCTCGCCGCCCGCCCAGGCCCAGACCACTTGATCCTCCACTTCGAAGAAGGCGGTCTTGGCCAGGTCCAGGAAGACCATGCCATCCCCCGCGATCACCGGGTACCGGGTTTCCCGCGCCGCGGAATCTCCGGCTTCGGTCCAGCGGCCCAAGGCGCGCCGGATCCGGGCCAGGGATTTCACCAGCCGCTCGGTGGTGACCGGCTTGAGCAGGAAATCCACGGCGTCCAGCGTGAAGGCTTCCACCGCGTGCTCGGCGAAAGCGGTCACGAACACCACCGGCAGTTCGGGCCGGATGGAGGCCCGCAGGCTCAGCCCGTCCAGCCCGGGCATTTGCACATCCAGGAACAGGGCGTCCACGGCCGGGCCGGCGGCCAGCCATTCCTCCATCTCCAGGCCGTTGCCGAAGACCGCGAGCACTTCGCAGTTGCATTCATTGAGCAGGCGCACCAGACGGCGCTGGTTCATGGGTTCGTCCTCGGCGATGGCGACTCGGAGCGGGTTCATGCGGGCCAACTCCAGGCCAGGGACAAGCTGGCGAACACCCAGGCACCTTCTTGCCGGAGATCCAGTTTCGGTTTGAGCTCGGGTAGAAACACCAGGCGCTCTTTCAGGTTGCCCAACCCGACCCCCGAGCTGAAGGCCGGATTCAAGGGCTGGCCATCGTTGGCCACGGTCAACTGCAGTCGATCCGCCTGGCGCGTGACCTCGATCCGGATCGTCCCGCCCTTGAGCGACGGAGCGATCCCGTGCTTGATGGCGTTCTCCACCAGGGGCTGGAGCAGCAGGGGCGGAAGTTCCAGGGCATCGGCCCAGGGCGGCCAAACCCAGCGCACCTCCAGCCGGGAGCCGAGCCGGATCTCCTCGATTCCGAGATAGCCGTTCAGCAGGGCCCTTTCCCTGGCGAGTGGAGCCCTGGCGGCCTGGCCGTGGGTCATGAGCTGGCGGTACATTTCCACCAGGCCCACCAGGGCCTGTTCCGCCGCCTCGGGGTCCTCGTGCACCAGTTCCGTGAGTCCGCTCAGCACATTGAACAGGACGTGGGGATTCAGCTGGGCCTGGAGCGCCTGGGCCCGGGTGCGGTCGGCCAGGGCCCGCCATTCCAGGACCGAAGCCTCAGCGCTTTCCTTGTCGGAAAGGAACCACCCGAACAGCAATGCCAAGGGGTAGTTGAACAACAGGATGCCCCATTGCGGGCGCAGGAGTATCTGAAAGTAAAACAGATGCAGGTGGAATGCCGGCCGGAGATCGGAAAAGGGAAAGAACATGATGACGACGCCGAGCAATGCCGAGAGCCAGAGGGTATTCCAGGGCAGCGCCTGGAGCAGTCCGCGCAGCGGGGGCGCCTTCGGCCGATCGTCGCCGGTCCACTGCCAGGGCAGCGGCGCCAGCCCCACATGGCCGACCAGCATCAGGAACGACAACAGGAATTCGAGCGCGGCGGGAAACCCTGTCGGTAGATCGGTCAAGGAGCGGATGGCCGCCCAAATGAAGCAGAAGATGGAAATCGCCCCCCAGGTGGAGGGCTTGCGGAACTTTCTTGAGGTGGATAGCGGAAAATCCTGCAGGCGCATGGCTGTCCTGTGGCTGGTGCCTTGATGATAGCCACTCTCCGTGCCGGATGATCCTAGTCCACCGTCTTGCGGGCGATGGGCCCGCTCAGCTCCCGCTCGCACACCCGCGACCGGGTGATGAAATGCTTGCCGTCGGCCGCGGCGAGGGAGAACCCTTCGGGTTCCCCCTCGCCCAGGTCGAGGATGAGCTGGGTGTGCTTCCACACCTCGTACTGCCGGCCGTCGATGTAGAACGGGCAGCCGCCCACCTCGCCCAGCAGGACGTCATGGTCGCTGAGGATGAACTCGCCGTCGTCGAAGCAGATCGGAAGGCTGCCGTCGCAGCAGCCCCCCGACTGGAAGAACATGACCGTGCCGCGCTCGGCCACGAGGCCGGCGATCGCCGCGAGGGCGGCCTGGGTGGCGGTGACCGCCGGCTCTGTGACAGGCTCGTCCATCCTCGCGCTCCGCTCAGAAGAAGCCCAGGGGATCGGGGCTGTAGCTCACCAGCAGGTTCTTCACCTGGGTGTAGTGCTCGAGCATCATCTGGTGGTTCTCCCGCCCGACCCCGGAGATCTTGTATCCGCCGAAGGCGGCGCCCGCGGGGTAGAGGTGGTAGCAGTTGGTCCAGACCCGGCCCGCCTTGATCGCCCGGCCCATGCGGTAGGCCAGGTTGCCGTTGCGGGTCCACACCCCGGCGCCCAGCCCGTAGAGGGTATCGTTGGCGATCCGGAGCGCCTCGGCCTCGTCCTTGAACGTGGTCACCGCCAGCACCGGGCCGAAGATCTCCTCCTGGAACACGCGCATCCTGTTGTTGCCCTTGAGCACGGTGGGCTGGAAGTAGTAGCCCCCGGCCAGGTCGCCCTGCAGGACGTTGCGCTTGCCGCCGATGAGGCACTCGGCCCCCTCCTGGGCGCCGATGTCCACGTAGGACATGATCTTCTCCAGCTGCTGGGAGGATACCTGGGGGCCGAGCATGGTGGCGGTGTCCAGCGGATTGCCCTGGATGATCTTGCCGATCCGCTGAAGGCAACGGCTCATGAACTTGTCGTAGATCGATTCCTGGATGAGCGCGCGCGAAGGACAGGTGCACACCTCGCCCTTGTTGAAGGCATACAGCACCAGGCCCTCGATGGCCTTGTCCAGGAAGGCGTCGTCCTGGTCCATCACATCGGCGAAGAAGATGTTGGGCGACTTGCCGCCCAGTTCGGTGGTGGACGGGATCAGGTTCTGCGCCGCGTACTGCATGATCAGTCGGCCGGTGGTGGTCTCGCCGGTGAAGCCGATCTTGCCGATGCGCGGGCTGGTGGCCAGGGCCTTGCCGATCTCGGCCCCCGGACCGGTGATGACGTTGATGACGCCGGGCGGCACCACGCCCTTGAGCAGCTCGGCGAACTTCAGGATCGACCACGGGGTGGGCGTGGCCGGCTTGAGCACGGTGCAGTTGCCCGCGGCCAGGGCCGGGGCGATCTTCCAGGCGGCCATGAGCAGCGGGAAGTTGAAGGGGATGATCTGCCCCACCACGCCCAGCGGCTCGTGGAAGTGGTAGGCAACCGTGTCCTTGTCGATCTCGGTGGAGGTGCCCTCCAGCGAGCGGGTGGCGCCGGCGAAGTAGCGGAAGTGATCCACGGCCAGGGGGATGTCGGCGGCCAGGGTCTCCCGCACCGGCTTGCCGTTCTCCCAGGATTCGGCCACGGCCAGCATCTCCAGGTTGGCCTCGATGGTGTCGGCGATGCGGTTGAGCACCGCGGCCCTCCCGGCCAGCGAGGTGGCCCCCCAGGCGTCCTTGGCCGCGTGGGCGGCGTCCAGGGCGAGCTCCACGTCCTCGGCCGTGGACTTGGCAACTTCACAGAACGGTTTGCCGTTGACCGGGCTGACGTTGGCCATGTACTGGCCCTTCACCGGAGCGACCCACTCGCCTCCGATGAAGTTGTCGTAGCGGCTCTTGACGGTGACGATACTTCCGGGCTTGCCGGGTGCCTCGAAGACCTTGGCCATGGTTGCCTCCATTGGTCGTTAGGTGGCTGATCAAACCCTGAGGCGAGCATGCCTCGCGGCCGATCGGAAGGGTATTGTAGGCCCGGCGACCGGGTGGATTTCAAGATGTTTCGCCGAGGAACTTCGGCGCTCTTCGGAGCGGGCTCCCGGGTGTCTGCGGGAATGTTGAATTGAAGGACTGCTCTTTCATCTTGATGGAGCGAATGGCCGTCAAGGCCGTTTATCGCCAACGCAAGAAGCTGGTTAGGTGTCGGTTATCTTCATGGCCCGAATGCTGCACTGTTCCTGGTTTTCAGGAGGACCGCGGCATGACGAAGCCACCCAGCCAGGAACCCAAACCGGCCGCACCCCCCGAGCCGAAGGACCCCGAGATCAACCCGATGCCGGAAGGGCCTTCGCGCTCCGATCCCGTCACCGCCGCAAAGCCGGCCGGATCCCCAGCGCCAGCCAGGGCGAAACCCTAGATGGTCATGGTGAATCGGATCAATCCGATGCTCAAACCCAACCCCACCCGGGTGATGACCCGCCCCTTCGGGCCCTTCGGAGAAACCCGGGCCACGCGGATCCTGGCCCGGGTGATGACCCTCTCGGAAGGCCAGGTGGCGGAACAGCTCGACCAGGTGCTGGCGGAGTTCGAGGGCCGGCACCACCGGCTGGTGCGGACCCTGCTGGTGCGCTACGAGGACCTGCGGAAGTACCTCTTCCTCGACGCGCCCCTCTCCGAGGAACGGAGGATGCTCATCGGAGCCTATTTCACCCAGGAATACTCGGTGGAGTCGGTGGCGCTGTTCAATCCCTCCCTGGTCTGGCATCCGGACCAGGCCGGGGTGCCGGAGGGTTCCAGGCGCTTCATCCTCAGCCTGCGGTCCATCGGGGAAGGGCACCTTTCCTCCATCACCTTCCGCTCGGGGATCATCGACGCGGACTGCCGGATCACGCTCGACCCGGTCTCCCCGTTCGTCACCGCCCCGAAGGTGCTGGAGGATCCCTACTACGAGAAGGTCCTGTTCGAGCGGAAACTGCGGGAGATGGGCCAGTGCGACGGGTTCGCCAACGAAGTGCTGGGCGACCTGGGGGACCTGTTCACCATGATCGAGTTGAAGCAGAGCGTGCGCACCATGCGGGATGCGCACCGGGCGGAGCGGAGCCCCGAACAGGATCTCGAGCGGCACGCCATCCTCACCCTGGCCGAATCCAACTACGAAGTGTTCTTCGACCAGGATTCGCCCCTTTCGGAGCGCATCATCTTCCCCCACTCGCCCACGGAGATCAACGGCATCGAGGACGCCCGCTGGGTCCAGCTGACGGAGGAGGACGACAGCACCACCTTCTTGGCCACCTACACCGCCTACGACGGCCGGATCACCGTTCCGCAACTGATCGCCACGTCGGATTTCCTCACCTTCAAGATCAGCACCCTCAACGGCCCGCAGGTCCAGGACAAGGGCATGGCCCTGTTTCCCCGCCGGATCGACCACCGCTACGTGATGCTTTCCCGGCAGGACGGGGAGAACATCTACCTGATGACCTCCGACTCCCTGTCGTTCTGGTACACCCGGGAGATCGCCATCAAGCCCCGGTTCCCGTGGGAGTACGTGCAGCTGGGGAACTGCGGATCCCCGATCGAGACCGAGGACGGCTGGCTGGTGCTGACCCACAGCGTCGGGGCCATGCGCAAGTACACCCTCGGCGCCTTCCTGCTGGACCTGGAAGACCCCAGCAGGATCATCGGACGCCTGCGGGAACCGCTGCTGGCGTCGGATACCACGGAGCGGGAGGGCTATGTGCCGAACGTCCTGTACAGCTGCGGCAGCCAGATCCACGGCGAGAACCTGGTCATCCCCTACGCCATGAGCGACTGGGCGAGCCGGTTCGCGACGGTCAACCTGCGGGAGCTGCTGGATGCCCTCAAGGCCGGCGCCGACGGGTGACCTCCCACTTCCCTCCAGGTCCCGCTTCAGGTCAACGGGACCGTGTTGTTGGTTTCCGTGCTGCGCGCGGCGGGGGAGGCGATGCCGACCTGGAGGTCGGTGGCGGCCTCCTGCATGCTGCGTTTGAGATCCAGGGAAGCCTCATGCAGGCCCCGCTTGAAATCGTCCGCGGCTTCCTGGACGCCACGCCTGAGATCGGCGACGCTCTGATCGGCCCGGGCCTTGGCTTCGCCCAGGAACGTTTCAGCCTGGTCGCCCAGCTGGCCCACCTTGCCCTTGGCGCGCCGCCCGAAGGCCTTGAGCTCCTCGCGCACCTCGGGGCCGGCCTTGGGGGTGGTGAGGGCCACCACCAGCGCGCCCAGCAGGGCGCCGCCGACGAAACTGAGGACGGCGAGATTTCCGGAAGACATTTTTTCCTGGCTCATGATTGACTCCTGTGGATTCAAAGGAAGGTTGGCTCTGGAGGATCGGGTTTCGGCTACGACTTCTGGATGGTCATGCGGTTGTCCACCCGGACCACCCCGTTGGTGTCTTCGGCCAGCTTGCCGACCAGGGCCTTCTCCGCGGCGTTCCTGGCCTCGCCGCGCAGGGTGACCACGCCGCTGCGGGTCTTCACCTCGGTGGCCACGGCGTGGGTCGAGCTGTGGAACAGCAGGTTCGCCTTGATCTGGGCGGTGATGGAGGCGTCGTCGATCTGGGTGCCGACCGTTCGCTCGGGCTTCGCGCCGGTCACCGTCTGCAGGTTGTTCACCTGCTTCACGCCCTCCACGTCCTTGGCGTACTCGGTGGTCAGTTCCTTCTGGCTTTCCGTGTCCACCTCGCCTTTGAGGGTGACCACGCCGGCCACCGTCGCCACGTCCGTGTGGGCGGCACTGACGTGCTTGTGGTAGGCCAGGGCGGTCTTCACCTTCATGGTGATCCACCCGTCGGATTGTTCGGTAGGCTGGTCAGGCTTGACCTTGAGCTCGTTGATGACGCTTTTCACTCCGGCGCTTTCCGCGGCGGTTTCCGCGGCCAGCCACCGGTCGGAGGTCTCCAGCACCATGCCCGACAGGGTGACCACCCCGGCGGAGGCATGCACGGCGATGTCGTCCCGGGAAAGGTAGGTCTTGAAATTGTAGGAGTTTTTGATGGTGTTCTCGACCCGGAGGTCCTGGTCGCTGGCCTGGAGCGGGGCCATCGCGGTCAGCAGGATGGCCGGCGCCAGGAGGGCAGTGCGGAAATAGGAGTTCAAATGGCGCATGGTTTACGGTCCTGGTTCAGAAAGGGGCGCTGGGGTGGGAACAACACGGGCCATTGCGCCGGAACCCGTTCCGGGAAGAGCCCTGGAACAAGGTTCCCATCGGGATTCCGATCCGATGGTTGGGTCTGTGCTGTGGAAACGGGGTGGAAGCGGTGGTGCCCGGCCAGGGGAAAGCCATGGCCTGAATGACCTCGATCATTCCATAAAAGGGTTGAAGCAAATGTTGCGCCACCACGTAAGCATTGCAAATAAAGATTGGTGCTAGAGATCCCCGGCGGTTGGCAGCGCCCCATGAATCAGAATGACGCTTCAACCCAATCAATGTGGTGTCCCTCGGCTTCCGTGCTGAGCTGCGTCGGCGGGATGTACCTAAGGGGCTTTCCGGGGCATTTCATGGGAATGCGGAACCCGCGCAGGTCCGTGGAGGTCGATCATGGAGGAATTCCTGAAACGCTTGTTTCATTCCGATTTCATGCCACACGGGGCTTGCTGGCAGTGGGAACCGTGGGTGGTGTGGTCGAATGTCCTCCCCGATGCCCTCATCTTCCTTTGCTATGCGGTCATCGGCTGCACTCTCATCAACCTGGCCCGCCGGCGCAAGGACGTGGCGTTCGACTGGGTGGTGGTCATGTTCGGAGTGTTCACCTTCGCTTGCGGCTGCACCCACGCCATGGAGGTCTACAACACCTGGCACGGCATGTTCCGGCTGGCGGGGGTGATCAAGGTGGTTACCGCCGCCGCCAGCTTGATGACCACGCTGTTCCTCCTCCATATCAGCCCGAAGTTGCTGGCGGCGCCCACCCTGGACAAGGCCCTGGCCATGGATGCCGCCCTTTCCTCGGAGCAGGCGGAAAAGCACCGGGTGGATTGGCAGCTGAGGCAGACCCAGGACCGTTTCCAGCTCCTGGTGGAAGGGATCAAGGATTATGCAATCTTCCTGCTGGACCCTGAGGGCAGGATCACCAGCTGGAATCCCGGGGCGGAGCGGATCACCGGGTACCCCGAAAGCGAGGTTCTCGGGCAGCCCCTTTCCCGCCTGTTCCCCGAGGAAGAGGTGGCGGCGGGCCGGCCAGGCCGGATCATGCGCCTGGCCGCCGAGACCGGACGGTACGAGGACGAGGGCTGGCGGGTCCGCAAGGACGGCCGCCGCTTCCTCGCCTCCGGGGTCATCGCCGCCTTCTACGATGTCCAGGGCGTCCTGCAGGGCTTCACCAAGGTCACCAGGGACATCACCGAGCAACGGGCGATCCAGACCGCGCTCCAGAACCTGGCCGGGAGCCTGGAAGACCAGGTGAAGGCCCGGGTCCAGGAGCTCAGGGCCAGCGAGGCCAGGCTCCTGGGCTTCATCCGCCATGCCCCGGCCGCCATCGCCTTCAAGGACCGGGAGGGCCGCTTCCTGGCCATCAACCCGCGGATGGAGACCCTCATCGGTCGTCCGGCCCGGGAGATCCTCGGCAGGACC
>JARLGP010000035.1 GCA_031292735.1 Holophaga sp. | reverse complement strand
GCCCTGGTGGAGCTGGGCGGCGAACTGGAGCTGCTGCTGCGCGGCGTGGCCATGCTGCACGAGCTGAGCCCGCGCAGCATGGACGCCATCGCCAGCGTGGGCGAGCGGCTGTCCACCCGGATCCTGGCCGCGCACATGGGCGCCGCCTGGGTGGATGCGCGCACCGTGGTGCGCACCGACGAGACCTACGGCTCCGCCCTGCCCCAGTCCAAGGAGCTGGCCCAGCTGGCGGCCCGGCTCCTGGCGCCGCTGCTGGGCCCCGGCCGGATCGTGGTGACCCAGGGCTACATCGGCGCCACCGCCGGCGGGACCACCACCACCCTGGGCCGCGGCGGCAGCGACTTCAGCGCCGCCCTGTTCGGCGCCGCCCTGGGCGCCAGCGACATCCAGATCTGGACCGACGTGGAGGGCGTGCTCACCTGCGACCCGCGGGTGGTGCCCGAAGCCCAGCCGATCGCCGAGCTGAGCTTCCAGGAGGCCGCGGAACTGGCCGCGTTCGGCGCCAAGGTGCTGCACCCCGCCACCATCCAGCCGGCGGTGGAGGCCGGCATCCCGGTCACCGTGCGCCACACCCGGCGCCCCCACGGCCGCTTCACCACCATCACCGCCGAAGTGCGCACCGGCCGGACCATCACCGCCCTGGCCCAGCGCGGGCCGATCACCGTGCTCACCGTCTCCTCGGCCAACATGCTCAACCAGAGCGGCTTCCTGGCCAGCCTGTTCCAGGTGTTCTCCCGGCACCGGATCAGCGTCGACCTGATCGCCACCGCCGAGGTGAGCGTGTCGCTCACCGTGGACGCCGACGCGCCCCTGGAGGCCCTGATCGAGGACCTGTCCGCCTTCGCCACCGTGGGCGTGGCCCGCGACCGGGCCATCATCGCCATCGTCGGCGAGCGGCTCAAGCTCACCCCGGGCGTCACCGGCCGCTGCTTCGGCGCCCTGCGCGACATCAACATCGAGATGATCAGCATGGGCGCCAACGAGATCAACCTGAGCTTCGTGGTCCGCCAGGAGCAGGCCAAGGCCGCGCTGCGGGCCCTGCATGCGGCGTTGATCGAGAACCCCGAAGGAGGCCGCTGATGCAGGTCGGAATCTTCGGGCGGGGCCGGCTCGGCTCCGCCATCGCCCAGGAAGTGGCCGCCGCCAGGGACCTGGAACTGGTCTGGCACCTGGACAAGGGCGAAGGCCCGGCGCCCGCCGGCGCCGAGCTGGCGTTCGACGCCAGCACCGCCGAGGCGGTGCCGGAGCACCTGGACTGGGCCCTGGCCACCGGCACCGACCTGGTGATCGCCACCACCAACTGGACCCTGCCCGGCCTGGAGGCCCGGATCCAGGGCCGCATCGCCGTGCTCACCTCGCCCAACTTCAGCCTGGCGGTGGCCCTCATGGCCCGGCTGTCCCTGGTGCTGGGCCGGTTCGCCGCCCTGGACCCGGAACTGGACCCCTACCTGGCCGACCACCACCACCGCATGAAGACCGACGCCCCCAGCGGCACCGCCAAGCGCCTGGCCGCGGCGGTCATGGCCGGCTGCCCGCGCAAGACCGAATGGACCATGGGCAGCGCGGCCCCCCACCAGCTGAGCGTCTCCGTGCTGCGGGCCGGGGTGGAGTTCGGCACCCACACCGTGGGCCTGGACGGCCCGGCCGAGGTGCTGGAGCTCACCCACCGGGCCCGGTCCCGGGCCGTGTTCGCCCAGGGCGCGCTGCTGGCCGCGCGCTGGGTGCGCGGCCGCAAGGGCCTGTTCAGCTTCGACGACTATGCCCAGGAAACCCTCGATCCCTTGTTCCAGTTTGGAGACCCGTCATGAACCACTTCACCGGTCTTTCCGTGGCCCTGGCCACACCGTTCACCGCCGATTTCGCCGTCGACCTGCCGGGCTTCCGCCGGGTGGTGCGGCACACCCTCGCCGGCGGGGTCGACACCCTCGTGGTGCTGGGCTCCACCGGCGAGGCGGCCACCCTGCTGGACGCCGAGCGCGACGCCCTGATCTCCGCCTGCCTGGAGGAGGCCGGCAGCGTGCCGGTGGTGGTGGGCACCGGCTCCAACGCCACGCGCCAGGCCGCCGCCTGGACCCGCCGGGCCCAGGAGCTGGGCGCCCAGGGCGCCCTGGTGGTGACCCCCTACTACAACAAGCCCACCCCGGGCGGGCTGGTGGCCCACTACCAGGCCGTCACCGAGGCGGCCCCCGGCCTGCCGGTGATCATCTACAACGTGCCCGGGCGCACCGGGCTCAACCTGCTGCCGGCCACCCTGGCCATGCTGTGGGCCAATCCGCAGCTGGTGGCGGTGAAGGAGTCCAGCGGCAACCTGGCCCAGATCGCCGAGATCGCCCGCACCCTGCCGGCCGGCAAGACCCTGCTGTCCGGCGACGACAACCTGGCCCTGGCCGCCATGGCGGTGGGCGCCTCCGGGCTGGTGAGCGTGCTGGCCAATGTGCTGCCCGCCGAGACCAAGCGCCTGGTGGACCTGGCCCTGGCCGGCAAGCGCGCCGAGGCCATCGCCCTGCACCAGGCCCTCCTGCCGCTCATGGACGCCCTGTTCCTGGAAAGCAACCCCATCCCCACCAAGGCCGCCCTGGCCCTGAAGGGGATCTGCGGGGAGGCCCTGCGCCTGCCCCTGGTGCCCGCCAGCGCCGCCACCAAGGCCCGGCTGAGCGACCTGCTCGCCGCCGGCGTGGAGGTGGCCTGATGCGGTTGCAGGCCCTCGAGTCCTTCTACCAGCGTGACATGGCCGCGATCCTGGCCGACCCGGCCCTGCGCGAGGCCCACGACGCCCTGCTCCAGGCCCTGGAGGCGGGCTCCGCCCGGGCCGCCCAGCGGGACGGCGACGGCGTCTGGCACGCCAACCTCTGGGTGAAGACGGCGATCCTGGCCGGCTTCCGCTCCACCCCCACCGCCCTGGTGTCCGGCTGGCCCAGCCCCTCCTTCGACCGCACCGCCTTCCCGCCGCGCAACTTCAGCCTGGACGACGGGGTGCGCCTGGTGCCCGGCGGCAGTTCGGTGCGCCGGGGCGCCTTCATGGGCCCGGGGGTGGTGGTCATGCCGCCGGCCTACGTCAACGTGGGCGCCTACGTGGACGAGGGCACCATGGTGGACAGCCACGCCCTGGTGGGCAGCTGCGCCCAGATCGGCAAGCGGGTGCACCTTTCCGCCGCGGCCCAGGTGGGCGGCGTGCTGGAGCCGGCCGGCGCGCTGCCGGTGGTGGTGGAGGACGACGCCTTCGTGGGCGGGCTGTGCGGCCTGTTCGAGGGGGTGATCGTGCACAAGCGCGCGGTGCTGGCCCCCGGGGTGATCCTCTCGGCCTCCACCCGCATCTACGACCTGGTCAACGGCCGGGAGCTCTCCCGGGAAGTGCCCGAAGGCGCCGTGGTGGTGCCCGGAAGCCGGCCCGCCTCGGGCGCCTACGCCAAGGCCGCCGGCCTGAACCTGGCCGCCCCCTGCATCGTCAAGTACCGGGACGGCGGCACCGACGCCGCCACCACCCTCGAGGAGGCCCTGCGATGAGCGCGGAACAGGGGCAGAGAGCCACGGGCCGCGGGCCGTCGCGCACCGGAGGCGCGCGATGAAACCCGCCAGCCGGCTTGCCCAGCTGCGTCCCAGCCCGATCCGGGCGCTCAGCGAAGGGGCGCCTCCGGGCGCCGTGCCCATGGGCCTGGGCGAGCCCGGCTGGGCCCTGCCCGAACCGGCCCGGCATTCCCTGGCCCGGCAGGAGGGCCCCTGCGCCTACGGCCCCAACGCCGGCCTGCCCGCCCTGCAGGAGGCGGTGGCCGCCTTCCACGGCGTCCAGCCCGGCCAGGTGATGCTGGGCAGCGGCAGCGAAGGGGTGCTCTACGCCCTGTTCCAGGCCTGGCTGGAGCCCGGCGACGCAGTGCTGGTGCCCGATCCCGGCTTCCTGGCGTACCCGGCCCTGGCCCGGCTGGCCGGGGCCGACCCGGTCGCCTATGCGCTGTCCGCCGACTTCACCCTGGACCCGGCCGCCTTCCGGGCGGTGCTGGACCGCACCCCCGCGGCCAAGCTGGCGGTGGTGAACCATCCGGGCAACCCCACCGGCGCCGCCTCGGCCCAGGCCCTGGCCGAGGTGGCCCAGGCCTGCGCGGCGCGCGGCGTGCTGCTCCTGTCCGACGAGGTCTACCGGGAGCTGTGCCTGGCCGGGCGCGGCCCCTCCCTGCGCGACGTGGCCGACACCGGCCTGGTGCTCAGCTCGGTGAGCAAGGCCTGGGGCGCGCCCGGCCTGCGGGTAGGCTGGGCCGTCGGCGATCCCGCCTGGCTGGCCCCGGCGCGCCTGGTGCACGCCTACATGGTGACCGCGCCGGCCCGGCCGGCCCAGCTGGCCGCCCAGGCCCTGCTGGAAGCCTCCCCGGCCGTGCTGAGCGAGGCCCGGAATCACCTGCGGCTGCGCTGGGAGGCCTTTTCCGGGGCCTACACCGAGGCCTTCGGCCAGGCCCCGGTGCCCGCCTCCGGCGGCTTCTACCACTGGCAGCCGCTGCCCGCCTCCGCCCTGGCCGACCCCATGGCCTTCTGCCTGCGCCTGCGCGACCAGGGCGGGGTGGTGGTGGTGCCGGGCAGCGCCTTCGGCGAAGGCGGGCGCGGCCATATCCGGCTCAGCTACGCCGGGGATCCCGGGCAGATCCGGGAGGGCGTGCGCCGCCTGGCCCCGTTCTGGAGCGAAGCATGAGCCTGTTCGCCTTTCCCGATGCCGCCTGCGCCGACCTGGCCAGGATCCACGGCACCCCGGTGTTCGCCTACAGCCTGGGCCAGGCCCGGGCCCAGTGGCAGCGGCTGCGCCAGACCCTGCCCGAGCGGGCCCGGCTGGCCTTCGCGGTGAAGGCCAATCCGCACCCCGCCCTGCTGGAGGCCTTCGCCGAGCTGGGCTCCTGCTTCGACTGCGCCTCCGGCGGCGAACTCACCCGGGTGCACGCACTGGGCATCGGCCCCGGACGCACCTTCTACACCGGCCCGGGCAAGCGCACCGAGGAGCTGGCCCAGGCCCTGGCCCAGGGCGTGCGGGTGCAGGCCGACGGCTGGGAAGACCTGGAGCGGCTGGAGGAGATGGTGCCGGCGGTCCGGGGCGGCAACGGCGGCCAGGGCCCGGTGGCGGTGAACCTGCGGGTCCACCCGGCGGCCGGGGTCACGGAGGCCAGCCGCATCATCGGCGGCATCGGGCCGTCCGCCTTCGGGGTGGACGAGGAACAGTTGCCGGCCTTCCTGGAGCGGGCCGCCGCCCTGCGCCGGGTGAGCATCCGCGGCCTGCACGTGTTCGCCGCCAGCAACGAGCGCAGCGCCGCCAAGCTGCTGGCCACTCACGGCTACGTGCTCCACCTGGCCAGGCGCATGCACGAGCGGCACGGCATCGACCTGGAACAGATCGACCTGGGCGGCGGCCTGGGCGTGCCCTACCTGGACGGCGAGACCCCGCTGGACGTGGCGGCCCTGGGCAGCGGCCTCGACGGCCTGCTGGCCGAGCACCCGTGGTTCACCGGCAACCTGATCCTGGAACCTGGCCGGTTCCTGGCCGGGCCGTGCGGCGTCTACCTGTCCCGGGTGGTGCGGGTGAAGGAGAGCCGGGGCGTGCGCTTCGTCATCCTGGAAGCCGGGGTGAACCACCTGCTGCGCCCCCTGCTCACCGGCCAGCCGTTCCCGGTGAAGGCGGTGGGCGCCCAGGGCCCCCTGCGCCCCGCCACCCTGGCCGGTCCGCTCTGCACCAGCCTGGACCGCCTGGGCGACGTGGAGCTGCCGGAACTGCAGCCCGGCTCGCTGCTCGCCTTCGGCACCGTGGGCGCCTACGGGTTCACCGAGGCCATGACGCCGTTCCTGTCCCATCCGGTGCCGGCGGAGATCTGGGTGCCCTGAGCCGCCCGCCCGCCGCTCCGGCCGGATTCCCACCTCGTTTCCCCACGGAACGAGGTGGATTTTTTTTTCGGGGAAAAACCAGCTCCACCCGCTTCCATTCATGGCTATATCCATCCGGCTTGGCGAGGCCATCCCGGCCAGCGCCTCCGTCCAGGTCTGAGACGGAATCGCAGGACCATGACCGACGTCACGTCAAGCCCCTGGCAGGTTGCGCCGGGAGCCCCGGGGACGATCCTGGTGGGTGAGAGGAAGGCAAGCGAAAAGGTTACTTAGAGCTCATCACGACGATCTTTAAACGGATGTGGAGCCACCCTTTTTCCCGCCTTTGTCCACCCCGCCGCCGGCCCTGCGCCGGTGCTGCCGGTCCGGTCGCCCCCATGGCCTGGATGCCGCTTCGGCATCGGCCGCTCCTTCTAACCCTTCATTAAAGGAAATTGGAAATGAAAACTCCGTCCCTTTCCTTCCGCCTCCCCTTGCTCCTCCTGGCCCTTGCGGCCGGCTCGGCGCTCCCCGCCGCCGGCCCCAAAGCCTTCGCCCGGGAGGTCTACCAGAAAGTCGACCAGCTGCGCGACCAGGTGCGGGCCCAGGGCGGCCAGTTCCAGGTGGGCGTGAATCCGGCCATGCAGTACGATCGCGAGCGCCTGTGCGGGTTCAAGGCCGAACTGATGCCTCCGGAGTACCTGTCCCACGAGCCGGGCGGCTTCGAGAACTACGAGATGCTGGAGGCCGCCACCGCCCTGCCGGCCCGCTTCGTGGGCGTGTTCAGCACCGTGAAGGACCAGGGCCAGTGCGGCAGCTGCTGGGCCTTCTCCACCATCGGCTCGCTGGAAGGCGCCGCCTTGAAGGCGGGCGGCGCCCCCAGCGGCAAGGTCAACGCCAACGGTTCCATCACCGTGAGCGGTTCGCTGCCGGCCCTTTCCGAGGAGCAGGTGCTGTCCTGCAACCCCTGGGGCTGGGGCTGCAACGGCGGCTACTTCGCCTTCGACATGCTGATGCCCTCCAAGGCCGGCCCCAAGGGCTACTACAAGGGCGCGGTGCCCGCCGCCTCCTTCCCCTACGTGGGCGACACCGTGGCCTGCAGCATCGGCCGCAATCCCACCTACACCCCGGTGGTCAAGTGGGGCTACGTGGGCAACAGCGGCACGGTGCCGTCCGTGGCCGCCATCAAGAGCGCCATCTACAGCCACGGCGGGGTATCCGCCTGCGTCTACGCGGACGACTATTTCCAGGCCTACACCGGCGGCGTGTTCACCGACGCCACCTACTACAACTCCATCAACCATGCCATCCTCCTGGTGGGCTGGGATGACGCCAAGGGCGCCTGGCTGCTGAAAAATTCATGGGGCCCCTCCTGGGGCGTGGATGGCTTCATGTGGATCAAGTACGGCACCAGCAATGTCGGGCTGGGCGCCTGCTGGGTCACCGAATAATCGACACCCGGTCACCCCATGGCCGCGGCGGAACCTTCGGGTTCGGCCGCGGCCATTCACGGCTTATCCTGGGCCGCCGGGCCCTGGACAACCGCTAGGAGCATATCCATCATTGGGAGATAATAGATCTGCCTGGACCCTTTCCAGGCAATTCCTGCCAGAGGTCCTCATGCTGAAAACCTACCGGGAACACGTCGCCGAGCGGGCCGCTCTGGGCATCCCTCCGCTTCCGCTCACCGCCGCGCAGACGGAGAGCCTGATCCAGCTGCTGAAAGCCCCGCCCGCCGGGGAAGAGGCGTTCCTGCTGGACCTGCTCACCTACCGGGTGCCCGCCGGAGTGGACGACGCCGCCCTGGTGAAGGCCCAGTTCCTCACCCGGGTGGCCAAGGGCCAGGAGACGGTGGCCCTGGTCTCCCGGGACAAGGCGACCCAGTTGCTGGGCACCATGCTGGGCGGCTACAACGTCCAGGCGCTCATCGATCTGCTGGATGACGCCGCAGTGGCCGGGCTGGCCGCCGAGGCCTTGAAAAAGACCCTGCTGGTGTTCGACTTCTTCGCTGCGGTGAAGGCCAAGGCCGACCGGGGCAACCCCTTCGCCGCGGCGGTGCTGCGCTCCTGGGCCGACGCCGAGTGGTTCACCGCCCGCCCCGAGGTGCCCAAGAGCCTCACCGTGACCATCTTCAAGGTGAGCGGGGAGACCAACACCGACGACCTCTCCCCGGCCCCCGACGCCTGGAGCCGGCCCGACATCCCGCTGCACGCCCTGGCCATGCTCAAGAACCCGCGCCCCGGCATCACCCCGGACGATCCCGGCAAGGTGGGCCCGCTGACCCTCATCCAGTCGCTCAAGGACAAGGGCTACCTGCTGGCCTACGTGGGCGACGTGGTGGGCACCGGCTCCTCGCGCAAGTCCGCGGTGAACTCCGTGCTCTGGCACACCGGCGAGGACATCCCGTTCGTGCCCAACAAGCGGTTCGGCGGAGTCTGCCTGGGCGCCAAGATCGCGCCGATCTTCTACAACACCCTGGAGGACGCTGGCGCCCTGCCCATCGAGCTGGACGTGTCCGGCCTGGCCATGGGCGACGTGGTCGAGCTGCACCCCTACGAGGGCAAGGCGTTCAAGGACGGCAAGCTGGTGGCCGAGTTCAAGCTGAAGTCGGACGTGGTGTTCGACGAGGTGCGGGCCGGGGGCCGGATCCCGCTCATCGTCGGCCGGGGCCTCACCGCCCGGGCCCGGGAGGCCCTGGGGCTGCCCGCCTCCACCCTGTTCCGCCAGGCCCCGGTGCCGCCCGAGACCGGCAAGGGCTACTCCCTGGCCCAGAAGATCGTGGGCCGCGCCTGCGGCGTCAAGGGCGTCCGGCCCGGCGCCTACTGCGAACCGAAGATGACCACCGTCGGCTCCCAGGACACCACCGGCCCCATGACCCGCGACGAACTCAAGGATCTGGCCTGCCTGGGCTTCTCCGCCGACCTGGTGATGCAGTCGTTCTGCCACACCGCCCCCTACCCCAAGCCGGTGGACGTGCGCACCCACCAGGAGCTTCCGGGCTTCATGTCCGGCCGCGGCGGGGTCTCCCTGCGGGTGGGCGACGGCATCATCCACTCCTGGCTGAACCGGCTGCTGCTGCCCGACACCGTGGGCACCGGCGCCGATTCCCACACCCGCTTCCCCATCGGCCTCTCCTTCCCGGCCGGCTCCGGCCTGGTGGCGTTCGCCGCGGCCACCGGCGTGATGCCCCTGGACATGCCGGAAAGCGTGCTGGTGCGGTTCAAGGGCAGCCTGCAGCCCGGCGTCACCCTGCGCGACCTGGTGAACGCCATCCCGCTCTACGCCATCCGCCAGGGCCTGCTCACCGTGGCCAAGGCCGGCAAGAAGAACGTGTTCAGCGGCCGCATCCTGGAGATCGAGGGACTGCCCCAGCTGAAGGTGGAACAGGCCTTCGAGCTCACCGACGCCTCGGCGGAACGCTCCGCCGCCGCCTGCACCGTGCGCCTGGACAAGGAACCGATCATCGAATACATGAACTCGAACGTCGTGCTCATGAAGTGGCTGATCGCCAACGACTACGAGGACCGGCACACCCTGGAGCGGCGCATCGCCGCCATG